>NZ_AJQE01000288.1 GCF_000261685.1 Bradyrhizobium genomosp. I (2014)
CGCGCTGCCACCCTCGCCCGCAGCAGCGAAGGTCGAGGTCCGCACCGTGATGACCTTCTTGGCGTCCCTCGACTTCACGGTCTGGATGGCGTTGCCGGCATAGATCGGACGCTCATAGGTGTCGGGCGCGACCACCTTGATGATCTCCGAGACCTGCATGACGTCGAGCAGGGCGGCGACACGCGGCATCACGTTCTTGAAGCGCGAGGTCGCGGGCGCGACGATCGCGTCATAGCCGGACGCCAGCGAGATGATCAGCGCGGCCAGCGGCTCGGCGAGATCATGCGCGTAAGTCTCGCCGTCGGCGAGCAGCACCTTCTTGACGCCGGCGAGCTTGGCGGCGGCATCCGCTGCGGCCTTGGCGTTCTGGCCGGCGACCAGCACCTCGACATCCGCGCCGAGTGCGGCTGCCGCGGTCAGGGCCTTGTTGGTCGCGTCCTTGAGCGACGCATTGTCGTGTTCGGCAATCAGAAGCGTCGTCATCAGAGCACCCCGGCTTCGTTCTTGAGTTTCGACACCAGCTCGGCGACGTCCTTGACCTTGACGCCCGCCTTGCGGCCCGCCGGCTCCGTCGTCTTGAGAACCTCGAGACGCGCGGCGACGTCGACGCCATAATCGGCGACGGTTTTCTCCGCGATCGGCTTCTTCTTGGCCTTCATGATGTTGGGCAGCGAGGCGTAACGCGGCTCGTTGAGACGGAGATCGGTGGTGACGATCGCCGGTCCCTTCAGCTTCACGGTCTGAAGGCCGCCATCGACTTCGCGGGTGACCTTGAAGTCAGACCCTTCGACCTCGAGCTTCGAGGCAAACGTCGCCTGCGACCAGCCCAGCAGCGCAGCCAGCATCTGGCCGGTCTGGTTGCTGTCGTCGTCGATCGCCTGCTTGCCGAGGATGATCAGGCCGGGCTGCTCTTCGTCGGCGACCTTCTTCAGGATCTTGGCCACCGCGAGCGGCTCGACCGTGCCCTCGGCCTTCACCAGGATGCCGCGGTCGGCGCCCATGGCGAGGCCAGTGCGGATCGTCTCCGATGCCTGCGCAGGTCCAATGGAGACCACCACGACCTCGGTGGCCTTACCGCCTTCCTTCAGGCGCAGCGCTTCCTCGACCGCGATTTCGTCGAACGGGTTCATCGACATCTTGACGTTGGCGAGTTCAACGCCCGATCCATCGCCCTTGACGCGGACCTTGACGTTGTAATCGACCACCCGCTTTACCGGCACTAAGACCTTCATCGATCCTCTTTCACTCAATTTGGGAGGGGGGTTATCAACTGGCGCGGAACCTAAAGGCCTGATCTGCCCCGGTCAACGCGCGAACAGGTCTAATTTTGACCTCCTGAAATGCGGGAGCTCGATGGGTCAGCGGTTCTGGCCGGGAACCCAGAGCACGTCGCCGGCGCCATTGCCGTTGGTGGCCCGGCTAGCCACGAAGAGGAAGTCGGACAGGCGGTTCATATATTGGATGCCAGCCGCGTTGACCGGCTCGCCGGGCCGGGCCGCCAGTTCCACGATCACGCGTTCCGCCCTGCGGCATATCGTGCGCGCCACATGCAGACTGGCAGCGGCCGGGCTGCCGCCGGGAAGCACGAAGGAGGTCAGCGGCGCGAGCTGGTCGTTGAGCGTGTCGATGTCGCGCTCGAGCCGCTCGACCTGGCTCGTCACCACCCGCAGACGCTCGGCTTTCCCCTCCCGCTCGGGCACTGCGAGATCGGCGCCGAGGTCGAACAGATCATTCTGGATGCGGCCGAGCATCGCATCGAGTTCGGGCATGTCCGAGGTGTGGAGCCTGACCACGCCGATCGCGGCATTGGTCTCGTCAACTGTGCCATAGGCCTCGATGCGCAGATCATATTTCGGACGCCGCTCGCCGGTTCCGAGCGCCGTCGTGCCGTCGTCACCGGTCTTCGTGTAGATGCGATTGAGTGCGACCATGGAGAGGCCTCTTAATTTTGGGGCATGATCCTGTCGGAAAACCGCTTCACACTTTGCGCTAACGCGGCCCTTCGGGTCCGGATCATGTCCTAGCGCCCCATCGCCCAGACCGCGAGCATCGCGATGATGATCGCCACGAACTGCAGCAGCACGCGCCAGCGCATCAGCTTCTGCGAGGTGTTGGGCGAGCCGCCGCGCATCATGTTGACGAGCCCGAGCAGCAGCACCAGCGCCACGGCGCCGGCAGCCGCCGGCAGGATGAAAGTACTCAGGAGAGATGCCATCTGAGGGTAGATAACACCGTGCGCGGCGGTTCGCTATGGCGTTCCCGATCTGGCTTTTATGCCAATAATATCAGAAGCTAGCCGGATGAATGTCGATCTGCGATCATTGCCGGCGTTCTTCGCCTCTCCCCGCTTGCGGGGAGAGGCCGACGTGCGGAACGCGCGGCGGGTGAGGGTGACTCTTCGCGGGAATAGTGACAGTGGGATTCGCGGAGACTCCTCCTCACCCGGAATCCGCGCTGCGCGCGCATTCCGGCCTCTCCCCGCAAGCGGGGAGAGGCGAAGCTGGGGCAAGCCGTGAAGGCGATCCGCTACATCTACGTCGTCGTGATGGATGCGTTCTACACCTTCCTTGCCGACGACGGCTGGGCGATCGCAAGCCACATTGCGCTGTCGACGCTGATGGCGCTGTTTCCGTTCCTGATCGTGCTGACCTCGCTTGCCGGCTTCGTCGGCTCCAAGGAACTCGCCGACCAGGCCGCCAGCCTGATGCTCCAGGTCTGGCCCAAGCAGGTCGCCGATTCGATCTCGGGCGAGGTCCACGACGTGCTGACCACGACCCGCACCGGCGTGCTGACGATCGGCGCGGTACTGTCGGTCTATTTCGCCTCCAACGGCGTCGAGGCGCTGCGGGTCGCGCTCAACCGCGCCTATGCGGTGGTGGAGATGCGGCGCTGGTACTGGCTGCGGCTGGAATCGATTGCCTACACGCTGATTGCCGCCTTCACTGCCCTCGCGATGGCATTCCTGATCGTGCTCGGTCCGCTGATCATCGAGGCCGCGCGGCAACACATTCCCCTGTTCGTCGAATCGAACGAAAGCATTCTCACCTGGCTGCGCTACGGCATCACCATCGGCGCGCTGGTGGTGGCGCTGTTCATCCTGCACGCCTGGCTGCCGGCGGGACGGCGCAGCTTCCTCCAGATCATGCCGGGCATCATCTTCACGGTGGTGGCCTCGCTGGTCTCCGGCGTCGTGTTCGGACAGTATCTGGCGCGCTTCGCCAACAACTACGTGACCATGTATGCCGGGCTCGCATCGGTGATCATCGCGCTGGTGTTCCTGTATTTCATCGCCGCGATCTTCGTTTACGGCGGCGAACTCAACGCCGCGATCATCAAGTCGCGGCTTCCTCACGGCGTGTCGCTTCAAGCAGCGCAGTCGCTAAAGCCCGCGGAGACACAGGCTTGACCAGGAAGGCGTCGGCGCCGGCCGCGCGCGAGGCTGCCTCGTCCTCGCCGCGGCCGGACACGCCGATGATCGGAATACGAGCCAGCGGCGTCGGCAGCGTGCGGATCCGCCTGATGGCCTCGATGCCGTCGATGCCCGGCAGCACCATGTCCATCAGCACCGCGTCGAAAGCACCCTGCTCCAGCCGGCCGACCGCATCCTCGCCGCGACCGATGAACTCGGCATGATGGCCAAGCTCGGTCAGGATCGTGTTGAGCACGACGCGGCCGAACGGATTGTCCTCGACGCTGAGCACGCGAAGAGCGGCCACCGCCTCGGCCCCGCCGCCATCCTTCGCCTTGCTGCTCTTGTCCGATCCCGTGGCGTCCAGCGACACCGTCAACGTAAAGGTGGCGCCACCACCGCGGCGCGGAGCGACGGTGATGTCGCCGCCCATCGCACGCGCCAATTGCTTGACCGAGGAGAGCCCCAGGCCGGCCCCGCCGAAGCGTGAGGCAATGGTGACATTGGCTTGGGTGAACGGGCGAAACAGCCGCTTGATCTCGGCCATGGTCAGGCCGATGCCGCTGTCGGACACTGCGAAGGCAACGCCGATCCTGCCCTTGCCCTTCGCTTTGCCTTTGGCGGGACGCCACGGCTCGACCGCGAGTGCCACGCCGCCCTGGTCGGTGAATTTCACGGCGTTGTCGATCAGGTTCTCGAGCGCGGCGCGCAGGCGAACCGGATCACCAACCACGAGCCCAGGAAGCTTTTCGGAGATCTCGACCTCGGCCTGGAGACCCTTGGCCGCGGCGCGGCCGGCTAGCGAATCCCCGGCGCTGCGGGCGAGCGTCCGCAGATCGAACAGGTCCTGTCGCAGCGCGCTGCCGCCCTTTCCCGCTCCCTTGCCGGTTCTGGCGGCATCCACGAACAGCGTGGCAAGGCTCGCCAGATGCTCGGCACCGGCCTTGATGGTGTCGGCCCAGCGCCGCTCCCGTTCGCCGAGGTCGGACGTCGCGAGCAGGTCGCTGATCGCCAGAATGCCGGTCAGGGGGGTGCGGACCTCATGGGCAAAGGCGGCCAGCGCCGCCTGAACCACGTCCGGCGCGACCGCCTTGGTGCTGCGCTCACGCACCTTTCCGGCCGCCCCGGACCGCTTCCGAGGCAGCCGCCTGGACGTCCGCGTGGTGCGCACTGGACGCGTTTTCGCCGCCATGAATCCCCTTCGAAGTACTCTCTTCGAACCCCGCGCGGGCCGAGCATGGCACGGAGGAACACCCGGAGTCACGGCGACGTTTTGCTAACCCCCAGAGAAACTTGATCTAATCCCACCAGCTGGCGGATGCGGGCAGGCGTGATGCCGGCCGCGCGCAAGGCGCGCAGACCGGTCGAGCGGCTCGATTTCGACAGCTTCCGGCCCGCCTCATCGCGAATCAGCCGGTGATGGCGATAGGCGGGCTCGGGCAGGCCGAGCAGGACCTGGAGCAGGCGGTGCACCGAGGTGGCGTGAAACAGGTCCTGGCCCCGCACGATCTCGCTGACGCCCTGGAGCGCGTCGTCGACCACCACCGACAGATGGTAGCTGGTCGGCGTCTCCTTGCGGGCCAGGATCACGTCGCCCCACGCTTCCGGCCGCGCCGGGACGATGCCGCGCTCGCCATCGGGCCCCTCGCCCCGTTCATTCCAGCTCAGGCCAGCGACGCGCCGGCAGGCCGCCGCCA
>NZ_AJQE01000289.1 GCF_000261685.1 Bradyrhizobium genomosp. I (2014)
CGTAAGGCACGCCCGATGCGATGAGATGATCGCGCTCGGCGGCTGAGAGCGACTTCGCGTTGCCGGGATAGAGCGGCGCACCGTCGGGATCGCGCGGCCACGGACCGTCAGCCTCACGCACGGAGACACTCTTTGCGATCTCGGCGCGGCTTTCGAAGGCGGGATAGACGAGCCCAAGCGCCGACAGCTTGTCCAGCGCGGCGCGGTAGTCGGCGAGGTGCTCCGACTGCCGCCGCACCGGCGTCTCCCAGGCCATCCCGAGCCAGGCGAGATCCTCGTAGATCGCAGCCTCGAATTCCGGCCGACACCGCGTCGCGTCGATGTCCTCGATCCGCAGCAACAGAAGCCCGCCGGTCTCTCGCGCCCGCTCGAAATTGAGCAGCGCCGAATAGGCGTGGCCGAGATGGAGATGGCCGTTCGGGCTGGGGGCAAATCGGAAAACGGGTGGCATCGCTTTCATGGACCTCGTCATTGCCGGGCTTGACCCGGCAATCAATCCTCCACGACTCTGTTACGATAGGAGATGGATGCGCGGGTCAAGCCCGCGCATGACAAGTTGAGCGACCATGACCATCCACCTCGAAACCCAATCCGATCTCGAAGAAGCCGTCCAGGCGCTGATCAAGCGCGATCCGCGTCTTAAGCCCGTGCTCGAGATCGCGGGCATGCCGGCGCTGCGGCGGCGCGAGCCGGGCTTTGCGGGCCTTGCCCACATCGTCTGCGGCCAGCAGCTCTCGACCGCGAGTGCCGCGGCGATCTGGGAACGGCTGTCGGCCGCGTTCGATCCATTCGACCATGACGCCGTGCGCCGCGCCCGCACCGACCGGCTGGGGCGGCTCGGCCTCTCCGCCGCCAAGATCAAGACGCTGAAGCATCTGGCGCGCGAAATCGCCGCCGAGCGGCTGAACCTCGACGTGCTCGCGGAAGAAGATGCCGATGCCGCGCATCACACGCTGATCGCGCTACCCGGTATCGGCCCCTGGACCGCCGACGTCTACCTGCTGTTCTGCCTCGGCCACGGCGATGCCTGGCCGGCCGGCGACCTCGCCGTGCAGGAGGGCATCCGCATCGGGCTCGGTCTGAAGGCACGGCCGACGGAGAAGCAGATGGCGCCGCTCGCCGAACCCTGGCGCCCGCTGCGCGGCGCGGCCGCGCATCTGTGGTGGAGCTATTATCGTGCCGTGAAGAAACGCGAGGGCGTGCTCGCGGGATCGGGCTAAAGCGCGATGCGATTAGGGTGAATCGTCATCGCGCTTTAGATTATTGTTTGAGCATGATCTTTTCGGAAAACCGCTACACACTTTTCCGGATCATGCTCTAACCCCGCAGCCTCGCGCGGTCGGCCCGGGCACATTCGGCCACGAAGTCTACCACGGCGCGCACCGCCGGAAGCTCGACGAGATCGGGATGGGCCAGCAGCCATAGGTCCGCCACGCTGGCGAGCTTCTGCGGAGCGACGCGCACGAGATCGGAATAGGATTCGGCGACGAAGCACGAGAGCGCGGAGATTCCGATCCCGGCACGGGCCGCCGCCAGCATGTCCCCCTGGGACGAGCAGCGCATCACCACCCTCGCCTGCCGCGTGACGACGTCGCTCCAGCGCGCAAGCTGCGCATTGGATGCCTGGTCGGCAAAACCGATGACGCTGTGCTCCTTCCAATCACCACGCCGTTCAGGCAAGGGCCGCCCGGCGACATAGTCGCGTGAGGCATAGAATCCCGTGCCGAGACGACCGATCTTGCGACCGACCAGGTTTTCCTCGCCGCTGTCGAAGGGCCGCAGCACCACGTCCGCCTCACGCCGGCGCACGCTCGCCGGAAACGGATGGGTGATGATCTCCAGCTGAATATGATCGTGCGCACGCAGGAAGGCGGGCAAGCGCGGCATCAGCCAATGTGAGGCCAGCGTCGCGCCGATCGACAGCTTGACGATGCCGCGCGCCTTGTGTCCTCCCGCCGCGACCGCGGTCTCAGCCCGCAGCGCCGCGGCCGCCATTGCCTCGGCGTGCTCGCGCAACGTCCTTCCATCCGCGGTCAGCGCCAGGCCGTCGGCGGCGCGCGCCACCAATCGGGTGCCGAGCTGAGCTTCCAGCGCCGCGATCTTGCGGCTGACGGTGGGATGGCTGGTGTGCAGCCGGCGGGCGGCGGCGGTGAAGCTGCCGGTATCGGCGACCGCGACGAAGGTCTTGCAAAGGTCCCAGTCCATCCGGACTCTCTGTTCATATCTGAATGACGATCCGTTCATTATTGAACGGCCGGAGCGCGCCGTCCAACCTTATAGTGGGATCAAATCCGCGACACGGGCGGCAATCCACCCGCGCGACGATCAACAGGGAAACGCCTCGTCATCCGCCCGCCGGCGGGGCGGCGTTTCAGGAGGACATGATGGCGCTGCCCACTCTCTTGAGGGATTCGCTCGAGCTGCCCGTGGTCGGCTCGCCGCTCTTCATCGTTTCCGGACCGGAGCTGGTGATCGCCCAGTGCAAGGCGGGCGTTGTCGGCTCGTTTCCCGCGCTCAATGCCCGTCCGGTCGAGATGCTGGACGAGTGGCTGAGCCGCATCGAGGACGAGCTCGGCGAATACAAATCGCGCAATCCCGGCAAGAGGGTCGCGCCCTACGCCGTCAACCAGATCTGCCATGCCTCCAACGACCGGCTGATGAAGGACATGGAGACCTGCGTAAAGCACAAGGCGCCCATCATCATCACCTCGCTGCGGCCGCCGGCCGAGATCGTCGAGGCCGCGCACTCCTATGGCGGGCTGGTGTTCCACGACGTCATCAACGTCAAGCATGCGCGCAAAGCCGCCGAGCAGGGGGTCGACGGCCTGATCCTGGTCTGCGCCGGTGCGGGCGGACATGCCGGCACGCTGTCGCCCTTCGCACTGGTGCGCGAGGTCAAGCAATGGTTCGACGGCGCGATCCTGCTGTCGGGCGCGATCAGCGACGGCTTCGGCATCGCCTCCGCGCTGACGCTGGGCGCCGACCTTGCCTATATCGGCACGCGCTTCATCGCGACGCAGGAGGCCAATGCCGACGCGGCCTACAAGTCGGCGCTGACACAGCACGCCGCGCACGACATCGTCTACACCAACCTGTTCACCGGCGTGCACGGCAACTATCTCGGCCCCTCCATCGCCGCCGCCGGGTTGGACCCGGACAATCTCCCGGCCGCGGACAAATCGAAGATGAACTTCGGCTCCGGCGGCAACATGAAATCGAAAGCGTGGCGCGACATCTGGGGATCGGGCCAGGGCATCGGCCAGATCACCGATGTCCCTCCCGTCGCGGAGCTCGTCGATCGGATGAAGAGTGAATTCGATCAGGCCCGGCAGGATTTCCTGATGCGCGTGAGCGCCTGACGTTTCGGACTGGCAAAAAACGGGAGGATACAATGAAGCTCGCAGCCGCAATGATCGGCCTGTCCCTGCTGACGCTCGCCAGCGGGAGCGCCCATGCCGAAGGAACGGGCGAGATCCGCATCGGGCAGACCCTGCCCTATAGCGGGCCGGCTTCCGGCTTCGGCGCGATCGGACGGGCGCAGGAAGCCTTCTTCGAGAAGATCAACGCCGATGGCGGCATCAACGGCCGCAAGGTCAAGTTCATCACGCTGGACGATGCCTACTCGCCGCCGAAGACGGTCGAGCAGACCCGCAAGCTGGTGGAGCAGGAGGAGGTGCTGATGATGTTCGGCTCGCTCGGCACCGCCACCAACAGCGCCGTGCAGCGCTACCTCAACGGCAAGAAGGTGCCCCAGCTCTTCGTGCTTTCCGGCGCGACGAAATGGGCCGATCCGCAGAAATATCCGTGGACGATGCCCGGCATGGCCGCCTACGAATCCGAGGGCGTGGTCTATGCCAAGCATGTGCTGCGGACCAAGCCCGGCGCCAAGATCGCCATCCTGTCCCAGAACGACGATTTCGGCCGCGACTATGTCGCCGGCTTCAAGCGCGCGCTCGGCGACAAGGCCGCGAGCATGATCGTGGCGGAGCAGACCTATGAGACCAGCGCGCCGACGATCAGCTCGCAGCTCTCGACCCTGAAGGCGTCGGGCGCGGACGTGCTGTTCGGCGTCGTGCTCGGCAAGTTCACCTCGCAGATGATCAAGGGCGTGGCCGAGATCGGCTGGAAGCCCGAGCTGTTCTTCGTGCCGACGTCGGCCTCGTCGATCTCGTTCCTGGAGCCGGCGGGGCTCGACAACGCCGTCGGCCTGATCTCGTCGAGCAATCAGAAGGACACGATGGACCCGCAATGGGCCAGCGATCCCGGGGTGAAGGAGTACTTCGCCTTCATGAAGCAGTACATGCCGAACGCGGACCTCTCCAACTCCAACTATGCGGCCGGCTACCACTACGCGACGCTGCTGATGACCGTGCTGAGGGCGTGCAACGGTGATTTTAGCCGCGAGAACATCATGCGCCAGGCGGCCTCGCTGAAGGAGGTGAAGCTGCCGCTGCTGCTGCCGGGCATCGCAGTCTCCACCGGGCCAGACGACTATCTGCCGTTCCAGCAGCTTCGGCTCCGGCGCTTCAACGGCAAGAGCTGGGTGGGATTCGGCGACGTGCTGGACGATCGCTGACTCGAGCGGGAACAAGGACAGACCATGATCATCAGCGGCGAACGCCGGATCGGCCATGACGAGATCCAGGCGCGCATCAAACGAGCCGCGAGCGGACTTCGCGCCCTCGGCCTTGCCGAAGGCGCGCCGGTCGCCATGATGCTGCGCAACGACTTCGTCCTGTTCGAGGTGGTTGCGGCCTCGGCCGCACTGGGCAGCCCGGTGGTGCCGATCAACTGGCACCTCAAGGCCGAGGAGGTCCGTTACATCCTGATCGACAGCGGCGCCAGGATCCTGATCTGCCATGCCGATCTACTGCCGCAGATTCGCGCCGGCATTCCGGACGATGTCCGCCTGCTTGTCGTCGCGACCCCGCCCGAGCTCGCCGCGACCTTCGCAATTTCCCCTGGGCTGACCGAAGTCCCGGCGGGACTGACCGATTGGGGCAGCTGGCGCGATGGCCATCCGGAAATGCAGGAGCCGCCGCGCCGGGCCGCAGCGATGATCTACACTTCGGGGACCACCGGCATGCCGAAAGGCGTGCGGCGCATGCCGATGCAGCCGGAACAGGCCGCTGCATCCGAGCGCGTCGGCGCGATCGCCTACGGCATCAAGCCGCGCGAGGACCAGGTCGTGCTGATCAACGGACCGATGTATCATTCGGCGCCGCATTCCTACGGCATGATGGCGTTCCGCAACGGCTGCACCATCGTCCTCCAGGCGCGGTTCGACGCCGAGGAGCTGCTGGCGCTGATCGAACGCCACCGTGTGACGCACATCCACATGGTGCCGACCATGTTCGTCCGCCTGTTGCGCTTGCCCGAGGCCGCCAGGCAGCGTTACGACCTGTCGTCGCTGCGCTTCGTCGTGCACGGCGCGGCGCCCTGCCCGCCCGAGGTGAAGCGGGCCATGATCGAGTGGTGGGGACCGGTCATCAACGAATATTTCGGCTCGACCGAGACCGGCATCCCGGTGTGGCACTCGGCCGAGGAGGCGCTGAGGAAGCCTGGCACGGTCGGCCGCGCCATCGAAGGCGGCGTCGTCAAGATCTTCCGCGAGGACGGCAGCCTGTGCGGCGCTGGCGAGATCGGCGAGATCTACATGCGCCAGACGGCGGTGCCCGATTTCGACTACCACGGCAAGGCGCAGGCGCGCGCCGAGGCCGGGCGCGACGGTCTCGTCAGCGTCGGCGACGTCGGCTATCTCGACGAGGACGGCTATCTGTTCCTGTGCGACCGCAAGCGCGACATGGTGATCTCGGGCGGCGTCAACATCTATCCTGCCGAGATCGAGAACGTGCTGATCACCATGCCCGGCGTCCGCGA
This sequence comes from Bradyrhizobium genomosp. I (2014), assembly GCF_000261685.1. Classification (GTDB taxonomy): domain Bacteria; phylum Pseudomonadota; class Alphaproteobacteria; order Rhizobiales; family Xanthobacteraceae; genus Bradyrhizobium. Next base: position 5,881 of record NZ_AJQE01000289.1, read on the forward strand.
TTGCGCCGTGTTCGGCATCCCGGACGCGGAATATGGCGAGCGCTTGTGCGCCTGCATCGAGCCCGATTTCGCCGAGCAGCTCTCCGCCGCCGCGGTGCAGGCCTTCCTGCGCGAGCGATTGGCCAACTTCAAGGTGCCGAAGGAGATCCAGTTCCTGGATGCGCTGCCCCGCGAGGCAACCGGGAAGATCTTCAAGCGCAAGCTCCGCGGTCCCTATTGGGCGGACCGCACGCCGGCTGGGCCTTAGCCGGCCGTCACCGAATCCGGGCTTGAAGCATCGCCCGGCATATTCCGTCCGAGCAGGGCCGCATGCCTGCCTCGCTCGGGTCGCCCGCTTTTGGCGGTCCGCGAAACCGTATAGCGTCAGCCTCAGAGGAAACGCCGCGAAGACGGCCATGAGGTCGCGCATGCTGGACAAGACCAAGGATATTTCCGTCTCCGCACAGGCCTGGCTCGATGAATTCGAGCGCGCCTTGGGCAAGCTTGATAGCGCCACCCTGAACCGCCTCTTCCTCGCCGACGGTTTTTGGCGCGATGTGCTGGCGCTGAGCTGGAACCTGCAAACAATCGCTGGCAGCGACACGGTCGTGCAACAGCTGACGGCGTTCGCGCCCAAAGCGGCGCCGTCTCATTTCAGGATCGCGCCCAACCGCGCGCCGCCGCGCTGGGTGACACGCGCCGGTACCAACACTATCGAAGCGATCTTTGGTTTCGAGACCGCGATCGGCCGCGGCAGCGGCATCGTGCGGCTCGTCCCTGACACTGGCGATGGCGACCGTCTGAAGGCGTGGACGCTCCTGACCGCACTCGACGAGCTCAAGGGTTTCGAGGAGCAGCTCGGCACCTCGCGCCCGCGTGGCCAGGCCTATTCGCGCGATTTCCGCGGGCCGAACTGGCTCGATCTGCGCAACGCCTCGCGCGACTATGCGAATCGCGATCCGGCCGTGCTGGTGGTCGGCGGCGGCCAGGCCGGGCTCGCGATCGCAGCGCGGCTGAAGCAGTTGCAGGTCGACACGCTGATCGTCGATCGCGAGGCACGCATCGGCGACAATTGGCGCAAGCGCTATCACGCGCTGACGCTACACAATCAGGTGCAGGTCAATCACCTGCCCTACATGCCGTTTCCGCCGAGCTGGCCGACCTATATCCCCAAGGACAAGCTCGCCAACTGGTTCGAGGCCTACGTCGATGCGATGGAGCTGAACTTCTGGACCGGCACCGAGTTCGAGGGCGGCGCCTACGACGATGCGACAGGACGCTGGACGGTGACGCTGCGGCGCTCCGACGGCAGCAAGCGGACCATGCATCCGCATCACGTGGTAATGGCAACCGGCGTCAGCGGCGTCGCCAACATTCCCTCCATCCCAACTCTCGACAATTTCAGGGGTACGCTGCTGCATTCCAGCCGCTACGAGGACGGCGAGACCTGGACCGGCAAGCGCGCGATCGTCATCGGCACCGGCAACAGCGGACACGACATTGCGCAGGATCTTCATTCCAGCGGCGCCGAGGTGACGCTGGTGCAGCGCTCGCCGACACTGGTCACCAATATCGAGCCGTCGGCACAACTCGCTTATGCGACCTATAATGAAGGCACGCTCGAGGACAACGACCTGATCGCGGCCTCGATGCCGACGCCGCTCGCGAAGAAGACGCATGTGATGCTGACGGAGCAGTCGAAGGCGCTCGACAAGGAGCTGCTCGACGGCCTCACCCGCATCGGCTTCAAGCTCGATTTCGGCGAGGCCGGCACCGGCTGGCAATTCAAGTACCTCAGCCGCGGCGGCGGTTACTATTTCAATGTCGGCTGCTCCAACCTGATCGTCGAGGGCAAGATCAAGCTCAGACAGTTCTCCGACATCGAGAGCTTCGTCACGAACGGCGCGCGGATGAAGGACGGCTCGACCATTGCAGCCGACCTCATCGTGCTCTCGACCGGCTACAAGCCGCAGGAATATCTGGTGCGTCAGCTGTTCGGCGATGCCGTCGCCGACCGGGTCGGTCCGATCTGGGGCTTCGGCGACGGCTTTGAGCTCCGCAACATGTATACGCGCACGAAGCAGCCCGGGCTCTGGTTCATCGCCGGCAGCCTCGCGCAATGCCGGATCAACTCGAAATATCTCGCGCTCCAGATCAAGGCGGTCGAGGAAGGGATTTTGGAGCGGGGGATGCGCGCCGCTTGAACCTCATCGTCATTGCGATCCAGACTGCCTCCGCAGAAAGATTCTGGATTGCTTCGCTGCGCTCGCAATGACAGCGTGGAGCGAGCGTCGCACCCTGATAGGAATTTGAAGGAGACTACAGATGCCGGCCATCCTCGGCAGCGGCGAGCACCGCTACCGCGTCGTCGACAACTTCGCCAAGCTGCCCGACGGCTGGCAGCTGACCGACGTCGCCTCGGTCGCGGTCGACAGCAAGGACCGGATCTACGTCTTCAACCGCGGCGCCCATCCGATGGTGGTGCTGGACCGCGAGGGCAATTTCCTGCGCAGCTGGGGCGAAGGACTGTTCTCCCGTGCGCATGGCCTGCACATCGATGCGGACGACAACCTCTATTGCACAGATGACGGCGACCACACGGTGCGCAAATGCAGCACCGACGGCAAGGTGCTGCTCACGATCGGCATCCCGGCAAAGCCGGCGCCGTTCATGAGCGGCGAGCCGTTCCATCGCTGCACCCACACCGCGCTGTCGCCGAAGGGCGAGATCTACGTCTCCGACGGCTATGGCAATGCGCGCGTGCACAAGTTCACGCCCGACGGCAAGCTGATCAAAAGCTGGGGCGAGCCAGGCACCGATCCCGGTCAGTTCAACATCGTGCACAACATCGCGACCGACGCCGATGGCTGGGTCTATGTCGCCGACCGCGAGAACCACCGCGTCCAGGTGTTCAACGGCGAGGGCCAATACGAGACGCAGTGGAACAATCTGCACCGGCCCTGTGCGCTGTGCTGCTGCGACGGCGGAAGGAGCCCGACCTTTGTGATTGGCGAACTCGGCCCCGGACTCGCCATCAACCGAAATGTACCCAATCTCGGCCCGCGACTGTCGATCGTGGACGCCAAGGGAAATCGCATCGCGCGGCTTGGCGGCGCGGAGGGCCGGGCGTTGCCAGCGGCAAATTCCTCGCGCCGCATGGCATCGCGCTGGACTCGAAGGGCGACATCTATGTCGGCGAGGTCGGCGTCACCAATTGGGAGACCAGCTTTCCGGACGAGGAGATGCCGGCCGCGGTGCGCGCGACGCGGTGCCTGCAGAAGCTGGAGCGGGTACGGGAGTAGCTGCCCCGGCAAGGCCATGACGCGCTGGGGCGGCTGGTTCCGAGCGCCCCAGGGATCGCGGCTTTTTGAGCACTTTTGCCACCCCGCCGCCGCATTGCTTGCTCTTGAATAAGTTGCTCAACGGGCTTCACAATCCCGTCACGCTGCATGTAGTATGTCAGGACATGCTGCTTCGCAGCGTATATTGGAGGCCGGGAGCGTTACTTGAACGCACATGTCTCGCAAGGCAGTTGGCCGGTTTTGGTGCTGAATGCGGACTTCCGGCCGCTGAGTTACTACCCACTGTCGTTGTGGTCGTGGCAGGACGCGATCAAGGCGGTGTTCCTCGACCGCGTCAACATCGTCGCGCATTACGATCAGGCGGTTCGAAGTCCCACGCAGCAAATGCAGCTGCCGAGCGTCGTCTCGCTCAAATCCTTCGTCAAGCCGACCACCCATCCTGCCTTTACCCGTTTCAACGTCTTCCTGCGCGATCGCTTCGCCTGCCAATATTGCGGCTCCCCCGAAGACCTCACCTTCGATCACATCATCCCCCGCAGCAAGGGCGGCCAGACCACCTGGGAGAACGTGGTCGCGGCGTGCTCGCCGTGTAACCTGCGCAAGGGCAATCTCACCCCGGCGCAAGCCAGGATGTTTCCGCGCCAGAACGCGTTCGCACCCACCGTGCACCAGCTGCACCGCAACGGTCGGCTCTTCCCGCCGAACTACCTGCACGACAGCTGGCTCGACTATCTGTACTGGGATACGGAGCTGGATCCGTAGGGGCGAGCCTGCGTGCGCTGCTGCTATCCCCGCTGCAAGGCGAGCGTCACGCCGCCGAGCGTGAGCGCCATCGCCGTCCATTCGCGATAGCCCAGCGGCTCCCCCAGAATGATGGCGGCGGAGATCACGCCGATCACGGGAACGATCAACATGCCGGTCGAGGCCGAGGTCGGTGGCAAACGGCGCAGCGTCTCGAACCAGGTGACGTAGCAGATGCCCATCGGCACCAGCGTCATATAGACGAAGCAGCCGAGCCCCAGCGGAGTAATCGCGGTGATATCAGGATGCTCGAACGCCACGCCGAGGATCAGCATCGCGGCGCAGCCGGGCCCGACCTGCCAGGCGACGACGACCAGCGGCGGCATCGGCAGCGGCTTGCGGTTGAGCACGTTGCCGAGCGCGAACAGGATGGCGCAGAGCAGCGCCAGCACAATGCCCAGCAGCTTGTCGGCGCCGAACGCGAGGCCGTTTCCGCTCAGGAGCAGCGTGACGCCGGCAACGCCGAGCACGAGCCCAAGGACATCCCGTGGGCCCGGCCGCGTATGCAGCACCGGCCAGGCAAACAGCATCGCCCAGATCGGCATCGTATAGGCGAGCAGAGCGCCCTCGCTCACCGTCACATATTTCATCGCGACCGTGCCGAGACCCATCCAGGCAAAGACGTTGGTGAAGGTCGCAAACAGCAGCCGCGGGACGGCCTCGCGCGGCACGGCGAACGACTCCTTGCGGCTCAGCGCCAGGGTGCCGAGAATGAGCGAGGCGCAAACCCCGGCAAGGCCACGCGCGAACAGGGGCGGCCATTGCTGGAGCAACAGCTTCATCAGCGGCCAGTTCAGCGCCCAGCCGAACGCCGTCACGCAAAGGCAGAGAGAGCCGATCGTCCTGTCGCGTCGCGCCGAATCCATGGCTAGCGCTTAGCAGGCAAGCGCGGCCGGCTCCACCTCGGCTGGCGCATGCGGGTCATCACGGAGCAAGGAACCCGAAGCGGCCGTGCCCGTTCAGAGTCAACGGCATGCGCGCTCGCATGCACGTTCCACCGAACGCGTTCGCCGGCCGCAAATCGAAACAGGGGAAGACCCATGCCCGCAACCGAGAGTGATCACGTCTACAAGATCCTGGACCTCGTCGGATCGTCGGAGACGTCGATCGAGGACGCGATCAAGAATGCGATCAGCCGTGCCGCCAAGACCGTTCGCGAGATGAAGTGGTTCGAGGTGGTGCAGACGCGCGGCCACATCGAGAACGGCGCCGTACGCCATTATCAGGTGACGCTGCGCGTCGGCTTTACGCTGGAGGGATGACGCGGCGGGCGCATCGCGGCGATCCGGCACCGGCGCGCGAAAGGCCGGCCCGTTCGCGCATCACGTTGCGCCGCATCAGGCCAGGTGACACGCTACAAAATGCCCCGCCGCGCCCTCCTTCAGCGCCGGTGCGCTTTCCGCGCAGCGCGGCTGGGCGATCGGGCAGCGGGTGTGGAAGTGACAACCCGACGGCGGCTTCATCGGGCTCGGCACGTCGCCCTTGAGGCGGATGCGCTCGCGCTTGAGCTTGGGATCGGGCACCGGCACCGCCGACAGCAGCGCCCTGGTGTACGGATGCTGCGGGTTGCGGTAGAGGTCGCTGGCTTTCGCCAGCTCGACGATGCGGCCGAGATACATCACCGCGACGCGATCCGAGATGTGCTCGACCACGGAGAGGTCGTGCGCGACGAACAGATAGGTCAGGTTCAGCTCGGCCTGGAGGTCTTCCAGCAGGTTGATCACCTGGGCCTGGATCGACACGTCGAGCGCGGAGACCGGCTCGTCGCAGACGATCAGCTTCGGCTCGACCGCGAGCGCGCGCGCGATCACGATGCGCTGGCGCTGGCCGCCGGAGAATTCGTGCGGATAGCGCCGCATGTGCTCGGCCTTGAGCCCGACCTTGATCAGGAGGCCCGCAACGCGCTCCTCGCGCTCCTTCGCGGAGGTCGCGAGATTGTGGATGGTGAAGGCCTCGCCGAGGATAGCGCCGACCGTCATGCGCGGATTGAGCGAGGCGAACGGGTCCTGGAACACCAGCTGCATGTTCCGCCGCATCGCGCGCAGATCGTTGCCGCCGAGCTTGCGCACGTCCTGGCCGTCGAAGGTGACCTCGCCGTCGGTCGGCTCGATCAGGCGCAGCACGCAGCGTCCCGTCGTCGACTTGCCGCAGCCGGATTCGCCGACGAGACCGAGCGTCTCGCCGCGATTGACCGAGAACGACACCCCGTCGACCGCATAGACGGTGCCGACCTGGCGCGACAGCAAGCCGCCGAGCACGGGGAAATGTTTCTTCAGGCCGCTGACGCGGAGCAAGGGTTCGCTCATGATGCGGCTCCCAGGTTCGCATCGCCGAGATGACAGGCCATGCGGTGACCGGGCGCGATCTCGCGCAGCAGCGGCTCCTTCTCGGTGCAGACATTCATGGCGAACTTGCAGCGCGGCGCAAAACGGCAGCCGACCGGCGGGTTGATCAGGATCGGCACCGAGCCGCCGATCGCCTCGAGCCGCGTCTTGTGCTCGCTGTCGAGGTCGATGCGCGGGATCGAGCGGATCAGCCCTTGCGTATAGGGATGGCGCGGATTGCCGAAGAGTTCGTCGACGGCCGCCTCCTCCACCACCTTGCCGGCGTACATCACAACGACGCGCTGCGCCGTCTCGGCGACCACGCCCATGGCATGGGTGATCAACATCACCGCCATGCCGAAGCGTTCCTTCATGTCCTGCAAGAGGTCGAGGATCTGCGCCTGGATGGTGACGTCGAGCGCGGTGGTCGGCTCGTCGGCGATGATCAGCTTCGGCTTGCAGGCGAGCGCCATCGCGATCATCACGCGCTGGCGCATGCCGCCGGAGAATTGATGCGGATAGTTGTGCACGCGACCTTCGGCGTTCGGGATCTGCACCAGCTTCAGCATCTCGATGGTGCGTTCCAGGGCCTGTTTCCTCGTCACCGCCTCATGGCGGCGCAGGCTCTCGGCGATCTGCTCGCCGATCGTGAGCACGGGATTGAGCGAGGTCATCGGCTCCTGGAAGATGAAGCCGATCTCCTTGGCCCTGATCTCGTCCAGCTGATTGCTGGTCAGCGGCACCAGATCGCGTCCCTCGAAGATGATCTGGCCCGCCGCGATCCGGCCCGGCGGCATTGCGATCAGCTTCAGGATCGACATCGCGGTGACGGTCTTGCCGCAGCCGGACTCGCCGACGACGCACAGCGTCTCGCCCTTGTTGATGGAGATGTCGACGCCGTCGACGGCCTGGAGGATGCCGTCGTCGGTGGAAAAGTGGGTTTTCAGGCCCTTGATCTCGAGCAGCGGCGCCATCAGATCACCCGTCGCGCATCGAGCGCGTCACGCAGGCCGTCGCCGATGAAGTTGATGGCGACAACCGCGATGAAGATCGCGCCGCCCGGAAACAGCGCCCAGTGCGGGCCGATGTCGAGAAAATCCTTGGCGTCATAGAGCAGGCGGCCCCAGGTCGGGGTATCCGGCGGAAAGCCGAGGCCGAGGAAGGACAGCGTCGATTCCGCGATGATCGCGGCGGCGACGTCGATGGTGCCGGCGATGATCACCGGGCCGACCGCATTGGGCAGGATGTGCCGCACCACCTGCCGCACCGGACTGGCGCCGAGCGCGCGCGCGGCTTCGACGAACTCCTTTTCGCGGATCGACAGGAACTGCGCGCGCACGAGGCGCGCGACCGGCATCCAGCGGAGCCCCCCGATCACCAGCACGATCAGGATGAAGATGCCGCCCTCGGGGCCGAACACCTGCTTCAGCCCGTCGCGGAAGAGATAGATCAGCAGCAGCAACAGCGGCAGTTGCGGCAGCGACAGGAACAGGTCCGTGAGCCACATCAGGCCGTGCCCGAGCGCGCCGCGCGACATGCCGGCGAGCGCGCCGATCAGCGTGCCGATGAACACCGAGACCAGCATGGCGGCGAGACCGACAGCGAGCGAGATGCGGCCGCCATAGATCATCCGCGCCAGAATGTCCTGGCCGAGATCGTCGGTCCCGAAAGGATGGGCGAGCGAGGGCCCTTGCAGGCCCGCGACGATGTCGATGTCGTTGATCTTGATGCGCCAGACGAAGGGGCCAACGACCACCGCCAGAATCAGAATGAGGAGCAGGAAGGCACTGACGACGGCGAGCCGGTGGCGGCTGTAACGCCGCCACGTCTCGCGCCACGGCGAGTAGGCGCGCCGCTCAGCGGAAGGAGATGCGAGGGTCAAGCCAGCCATAGAGCACGTCCGCGATGAGATTGAACAGCACGACCAGGCACGCGAAGACGAAGGTCACGGCCATCACCACCGGCGTGTCGTTGGACAGGATGGAGGAGATCAGGAGCGAGCCGATGCCGGGAATGCGGAAGATCTGCTCGGTGACGATGGCGCCGCCGAACACCGCCGGCATCTGCAACGCAATCAGCGTCACGACCGGGATCATGGCGTTACGCATCACGTGCTTGACGATGACCGTGGCCTGGCCAAGCCCCTTGGCACGCGCCGTGGTAACGTAGTCGAGCCGGATGACGTCGAGCATTGCCGAGCGCACGAAGCGCGTCATCGACGCCGCCTGGAACAGGCCGAGCACCGCCACCGGCATGATCGCCTGACGGATCATCTCCAAGACCCAGCGGATGCCCGTTGCATTGATGTCGGTGGTGTAGACGAACGGCAGCCAGTCCAGCGTGACCGAGAAGATCAGGATGAACAGGATCCCGGTGAAGAAGGTCGGCAGCGAGAAGCCAACGAAGGCGAGCGTGTTGGCGACCTGGTCGAATACAGAATAGGGCTTGGTCGCGGCATAGACGCCGACGGGAATCGCGACCAGCAGCGCCAGGATCTGGGCCGACCCGATCACGTAGAGCGTGGTCGGAAGGCGCTGGAGGATGAGCTTATCGACGTCCATCCGGCTGACGAACGAAAAACCCCAGTCGCCGTGCATCATGGCCGACAGCCAGTGCAGGTAACGAAGATAGATCGGATCATCCAGGCCAAACTTGGCCCGAAGTGCGGCTTGCACTTCGGGCGGGACGTTCGGATTGGTCGCAAGTTCGGAGAACGGGTCGCCGGGAGCCAGCGCCAGCACGAAGAACAACACTGCCGAGATGCCGAGCAGGCTCGGAATCGCGATCAGCAAGCGGCGCAGGACATACTGACTCATCAGGGAGAGATCCTCTCAGCGGCAGTCTCTCACGCCTCCCGATACCAGTCCTGGATGTTGTCCGTCTCGTTCGCCCAGCCGCTCAGCGCCGGCCGCAACGTGTTGGCCGCGGCTTCCACCTTCAGGCGATGCATCACCGGGATGAACACGGTGTCCTGCCAAAGCAGATCGTTGCACTTGATGTAGAGTGCGGCCCGCTTGACGGGATCGGTCTCGGTCTCGGCCGCTGCAATGGCGGCATCATAGTCCTTGTTGACGTAACGCGGGAAATTCTGGCCCTGCCACTTGTTCTCCTTCGTCGCCACATTGGCGGAGATGTAGCGGCGCATGTGCAGGGCCGGATCCGGCTGCGTCATCGGGATCTGGAACTCCTCGATGTCGGCATAGAACTTGGGATAGGTGTCCGGGTTGGCAACGTCCGACGAGAAGAACACCGAGGCAACGACCGACTTGAGCTCCACATCGATGCCCGCCTTCTGGCAGGCCTGCTTGACGATCGCCTGGGTCTTCTGGCGCGGACCATTGGTCGAGGTCTGGTACAGAAGCTTGAACTTCTTTCCATCTTTCTCGCGGATGCCGTCCGATCCGACCTTCCATCCGGCCTCGTCGAGCATCTTCGACGCCTTCTCGATGTTGAACTCCCACGAGGTGTTCTTGGAAACGAATTTTTCGGGACCGTTGAGGTAGTTGGCGGTGGTGCGGCCTGCACGCCCGTAGATCGCCTTCTTGACGGACTCGCGGTCGACCAGCATGGAAAGCGCCTTGCGCACCTTCGGGTCCGAGAAGATCGGGTGCTTGGTCTTGATCGAGGACCGTTCGCCGTCGACCTCGGTGTTCGGATCGGTGAAGTTGATCGCAATGAACTCGATGTCGCCGCCGGTGGCATAGAGCGTCTTGCCCTTGCCGCCCTTCTCCAGACGCAGCAGCACGTCATCTTCGACCTGCATGTTCCAGGCGAAATCGAATTCGCCGGTCTGGATCACCGCCCGCGCCGCCGAGACGGCATCGCCGCCGCCCTTCATCTCGATCGTGTCGAAATGCGGACGGTTGGGCATATGGTAGTCGGGATTGAGCTGGCCGCGGACGACATCGCCCGGCTTGAACTCCACGAATTTATACGGGCCGGTGCCCACCGGGGCCAGATTGTTCGGCGCCTCGCGGGACTTCGAGCCCTTGTAGTCAGAGAACAGATGCTTGGGGAGAACGCAGCCATAGGCGCCGACGAAGGCATTTGCCCAGAACGGCGTGGGGGTCTTGAACAGGATCCGAATCGAAAGATCGTTCACCTTCTCGACCGTGATCTCACCATAGGTGCTGATGCTGACGGCGGCCGTGGCGGGGTCGCTGGCGTATTGCCAGGTGAATACGAAGTCGTCGGCCGTGAGCGGTTTGCCGTCGTGCCATTTGACTCCCGGCTTGATTTTCCAAGTCACCGACTTGGCATCGGCGGCCAGACCGCCGTTTGCAACCGAGGGAATTTCTGCGGCGAGAATCGGATTGAGATTGCCGTCGGCGTCCCAGCTGGCGAGCGGCTCGTAGAACAGCCGCGACCCGTCCTGGTCCTTGGTGCCGGTGGCGAAATGCGGATTGAGCAGCGTCGGCCCCTGCCACCACAATAGCTTGAGAGGCCCGCCACCTCCGCGCTTGGTTGGCTTATAGACCGCGGGACTCTGCGCCATGGCGACGCCGCCGAGCGCGAGGATCTGGTTGGCCAGGGGAGCGGTGAGACCGACCGCGGCCATGCGTTTGATGAAGGCGCGGCGATCCATTCGCCCGTCCTTCACCTGGCCGATCATCGAACGCAGTTCTTTATCCAGCATGGTTGTCCCCCGTCTGGTTTCCCATCGTGATGAAGACGGCCGACAAAGACGGCCGCCCATTTGGCTGGCAGTAGATGGCACACCGAATGGGGGGCGCGTCAACTGGGACCGTATGTATGCAAACGGTCTTCTGGCTGTCTGTTGGGCAAAATTGCGTTCCGCAGCCCATCCGCTCGGCAATCCAGCATCAAAACATGCCCGATTGCACGCTGCACTGCGGAAAATTTGTTCGCCGCATCAGACGAAGTATCGAGGTGAAATTCTACGCCACGGACATGTCGAGCGGCGGCGCGACGTGATCCGGCAGCGGACAGACGTAAGGCGTCTTGGCCGTCCGCCTTTGAAGGTCCGCCTTGGCAGCCTTGATCAGTTCCGGTTCCGTCAACGCCTTGATGCCGAGACCGGCCATCGCCTTGGCCGCCTGCACCATGGCCTTGTGGGCGTGCGGGCTCTTGCCTTGCGCCACCACCTGCCAGGTGTGGAAGGGCGTGCCGATTGCAACCGTCGGCGCGTGAACCTGCACGGTCGGCACCACCCAGCTCACGTCGCCGACATCGGTCGAGCCGACCAGCGGGTTGCGCTTGGCATCGAGCGGCACCAGGAAGTCGGCCAGCGGCCGATCGGTCGGCTCCATGCCGATCGCATAATAGACCGACGAGATGTCCTTGTCGCTCAGCGTCGCACGGATCTGGCTTGCAAAGCTCTTGTCCGCATCGTCGAAATGCGGCGGTCCGAGTTCTTCCATCACCTGGTGCAGCGCCTGTTCCAGCGGCGCGTTCGGCAGGATGTTGGAGACCGCGGAGATGATCTTCATCTCGACCTTGGTCTCGGTCATCAACGCGGCGCCCTGAGCGATCTTGGACACGCGCTCGACCAGCTCGTTCATGCCGGGAAGATCACGGGCGCGGATCGAATAGCGCACGCGCGCGTGGGCCTGCACCACGTTGGGGGCGATGCCGCCGGTGTCGAGCAGCGCGTAATGCACGCGCGCGTCGCTCGGCATGTGCTCGCGCATGTAGTTCACGCCGACGTTCATCAATTCCACCGCGTCGAGTGCGGAGCGACCGAGATGCGGCGAGGCAGCCGCATGCGAGGTACGGCCGGTGAAGATGAAATCCGCGCGCGTGTTGGCGAGCGACGGCGTCACCGCGACTTCCCAGAAGCTGTGCGGATGCCAGGTGATGGCGATGTCGGCGTCCTCGAACGCGCCGGAGCGCACCATGAAGGCCTTTGCCGCGCCGCCTTCCTCCGCTGGGCAGCCGTAGTAGCGCACGCGGCCGGGCACCTTGGTCTCGGCCAGCCAGTCCTTCACAGCGGTCGCGGCGAGCAGCGCGGCGGAACCGAGCAGATTGTGACCGCAGCCATGGCCATGGCCGCCGGTCTCGATCGGGCGATGCTCGGCGACACCCGCCTCCTGGCTGAGGCCGGGCAGCGCGTCATATTCCCCCATGAAGGCGATGACCGGACCGCCCTCGCCCCATTCCCCCATCACCGCGGTCGGGATGCCGGCAACGTTCTCGGTGATACGGAATCCCTGATGGCGCAGCTCGGCGAGATGCTCGGCCGCGGACCGCGCCTCGGTGTAGCAGACCTCGGGCATGCCCCAGACCCTGTCGCTGAGGTCGATGAAACGTGTCTTGATCGTGTCGACGCCACGCCAGATGTCGCTGCGGTTGTCCATGCTTCGGTCCGTGATCCCTGGTCAAACGAAGCGGGAATGGTTAGCAGCTTCGGCATGCGGCGCCTAGCATCCGGCCGGACAGCAGCCATGCGGCCGGTGCCGGATCGCGCGCGCCCGCCTTCTGTGCACGAGGCGCCTTTCGAAGATTTCACGCGGCGTTCTCAGGAATAGTTGGGAACGAGGCTTTCAAGACGGCCTGCTCCGGCCTAAATTATGTGTGCTTCGCGCTTCGTTCCGCTGGCCATGCCGGAGCGATGCTCTCAGCCAGGAGAACTCCATGCCCGCTCTGACCGAATGGAGAGTGCCGCCGGCGAACCAGCCGCGGGCGAGCGACTACGGCTTCGATCTCGACCGCGCGCTCGGCTCCGTCGTCGGCCTCCACGCCATCGTCCCGCCGGACGCCTTCAGCGCCGAGACGCTTGGCACCGAGCGCGCCGGCAATGGCGTCGTGATCGACGACGGGCTGGTGCTCACGATAGGTTATCTCATCACTGAGGCAGAGTCGGTCTGGCTGCACCGGGCCGACGGACGCGTCGTGGAGGGTCATGCACTCGGCTTCGATTCCGAAACCGGGTTCGGGCTGGTGCAGGCGCTCGGCCAGCTCGACGTCGCGCCGCTGCCGCTCGGCTCGTCGGCGGCGACCCGGATCGGCGACCGCGTCGTGGTCGGCGGCGCCGGCGGGCGCACGCGATCGGTCGCGAGCCAGATCGTGGCCAAGCAGGAATTCGCCGGCTACTGGGAATATCTGCTGGATGAGGCCGTGTTCACCTGTCCCGCTCACCCGAACTGGGGCGGCACGGCGCTGCTCAACGAACGCGGAGAGTTGATCGGCATCGGCTCGCTCCAGCTCGAGCGCGAACGTGACGGCAAGGCCGAGCACGTCAACATGATCGTGCCCATCGACCTCTTGAAGCCGATCCTTGAGGACTTGCGCAAGTTCGGCCGCGTCAACAAGCCGGCACGGCCCTGGCTCGGGCTCTACTCCACCGAGATCGATAACCGCGTGGTGGTGATCGGAATCTCCGCCAACGGCCCGGCCGCCCGCGCCGAGCTCAAGACCGGCGATGTCATCCTCGCCGTGGACGGCGACAAGGTCACGAGCCAAACCGCCTTCTACAGGAAGATGTGGGAGCTCGGCGCCGCCGGCGTCGACGTGCCGCTCACCGTGCATCACGAAGGCGTCACCTTCGACGTCACGGTGACCTCGACCGATCGCTTCAAGCTCCTGAAGGCGCCGAAGCTGCACTGATCCCAAGGCTTGAGGACGCGGGCGATGACCGAGGCCGTGGTGGACGACATCGTGGCCGTGCTGCCGCCGCTGCTCGATGCGCTGGAAGCGCTCGGCTTCTTCCAGCGGCATCTGCACCCGCCGGCCTTCGCCTCGGTCATGAACGCGATCGGCGCGCCCGACGAGGCGCTGCAAGCGGCACGAGCCGCGATCGGCGATTGGCCAGAACAGTTCGCCGGCCTGCGCGAGCGGCTCGATCGCGCCTGCGACGAGACCCTCGCCGCCTTTGCCGGCATCCGCGAGGTCGAGCGCGGCAATGGCGATCTCGTCGCCGTCTTCCGTGCCCTGCGCCATGTCCCGCGCGCGCAGGAGGCGCTCTATCCACTGGCGGTGCAGTTTCCACCCGTGAGCAGCTTCTTTCTCAACGCCGCCAATCGCGAGAATCACGATCTGCTGTCGCGACTGGACGTCGGCGCGAGCGAGCACGCCGGCATCTTCCACGATCACAATGAGCCCGGCAGCCGCGGCGGCTTCTCGGTCTATGTACCGGAATATTACATGCCCGACCGGGCAATGCCGCTGGTGATGGCGCTGCATGGCGGCAGCGGCAACGGACGCGGTTTTCTGTGGAGCTGGCTGCGTGACGCGCGCAGTCTCGGCGCGATCCTTGTGGCGCCGACCGCGACCGGCCCGACCTGGGCGCTGATGGGCAACGACACCGACACGCCGAACCTCATGCGTATCCTCGATACGGTGCGCGACCGCTGGAGCATCGATGCCTCGCGCATGCTGCTGACCGGCATGAGCGACGGCGGCACCTTCTGCTACGTCACCGGGCTCGACGGCGCCTCGCCCTTCACCCACCTCGCGCCCGTTGCTGCGACCTTCCATCCGCTGATGGCGGAAATGGCGGACGCGAGGCGCCTGCAAGGCCTGCCGGTCTTCATGACTCACGGCAAGCTCGACTGGATGTTTCCGGTGCAGACCGCACGGCAGACGCAGGCGGCGCTCGCCGCCGCCGGCGCCAAAGTCACCTATCGCGAGATCGACGACCTCAGCCACACCTATCCGCGCGAGATCAATGCGGAATTGCTGCAATGGCTGAATGGAGAATGAACGACCTCTCCTTAGATGCGCCGCATGGCCGCGGAACCATCACTTCGAGCCGACGTTGTTGCCGGTCACCGGAGGTTCGCCATGCAGACTTTTTTCGGAATGATCCTGGGCGCATTGCTGCTTGCGGGCGGCGTTTACGTCTATGATTCCATGCAGACGTCGTCGGTCGCCAATGGCGAGGTCGCGATCACCAATCGCACCATCGTGAACTGGGACGTTGCCAAGGCCGACTGGGATGCGCTGCGCGATCGCGCGCACAAGGACTGGGTCCGGATCTCGTCCAAGTAATATCGCCCGACCACATGAAAAATGCGCCGTCGCGGGTCCGCGGCGGCGCATTTCGTTGCGCGCAATGGAGGCCGCCCGCGTCAGTTCATCTTGGCCTTGCGGGCGTCGGCGATGACCTGCTCGAACTCGGTCATGCTGAGCACGCCAGGCACACGGTACTTGCCGACGATGAAGGCCGGGGTGCCACGGAAACCGAAAGCTTCAGCCTGCTCGTTGTTGCGCTTGAGGATGGCGTCGATGTCCCTGGCGCGGCCCGTCAGATCGCGCTTCAGCCGCTCCATGTCGACTCCGGCAGCCGCGAGCAGCTCGTTGATGCGCGGCTCGGTCAGGCGCGAGCTGACGCCCATCATGGCGTCATGAGCCTGATGGTACTTGCCCTGGAATTTCGCCGCCAGCGCGGTCCGCGCCGCCGTGACCGAAACCGGCCCGAGGATCGGCCAGTCCTTCATCACCAGCCGCACCTTGCCGTCGTCTTGGACGACTTGGCGCAGCTCAGGCTCGAGCTTTCGGCAATAGGGGCAATTGTAGTCGGACCATTCGACGATCGTGATATTGCCGTCGGGATTGCCTGCGACGGGCGTGTCGGGGTCACGCAGCACCTTGGCTTCGGTCAGCACCTCGTCGTCGGTCGCCGCGCACGCCGAGGCGCCCCCGCCCACCGCGAGAGCGCCCGCTCCGATCAGCGTCAGCGCCGCACGTCGCGTCGGCACAAGGCCTTTGTTCCTGAATCCAGATCCAGCCATATCTCGTCCCGTTTCGGTCCCATCTCCATCGATACGGTTCGAGACCAGGAATAGTTACAACTCATATAGAGTGTCGCGGCGGCGATGTCATCGCACCAGCAGCGTGACCGCCAAGGGGACCAGGAACGAGGTCACCAAGGCGTTCAGGCTCATGGCGATGCCGGAGAAGACGCCGGCAATCTCGTCGACCTGGAACGCGCGCGCGGTGCCGATGCCGTGCGCGGCAAGGCCGGCGGCAAAGCCGCGAGCGCGGTAATCGGTGACGCCGGTGCGGTTCATCAGCGGCGTCACGATGATGGCGCCCATGATACCGGTGAGGATCACCGCGACCGCCGTCAGCGAGGGGTCGGCGTGCAGGGATTCGGCGATGCCCATGGCAACGCCGGCCGTGACCGATTTCGGGGCCAGCGACAGCACCACGTCCCGCGGCAGCCCGGCGAGCTCGGCCAGCACCACCACCGACACCACGGCCGTGACCGAGCCCGCGACCAGCGCCACCAGCATCGGCACGATCGATGAGACGACGCGCTTGCGGTTCTCATAGAGCGGCACGGCGAGCGCGACGGTCGCCGGCCCCAGCAGGAAGTGCACGAACTGCGCGCCGGCGAAGTAGGTCGTGTAGGACGTTCCGGTCAACAGCAGGAACGCGCCGATGATCCACATCGCATGCAGTACGGGATTGGCCAGCGGATGACGCCGCATCGCCAGGGAGACCGCATCCGTGGTTGCATAGACTAGCAGCGTCACGGTCAGCCAGAGCAGCGGCGACTGCGAGAGATAGACCCAGAGCGAGAACGGATTGTCCTTCATCGCGCGTCCTGTTGCTTCAACAGGCGGCTGACGAGGCGAAAGGTCAGCACGGTCGCGAGCAGCGTGACGACCACCGACAACGCGAGCACGAGGATGATGGCGATGCCGTGAGATGCGAGCAGATCGAGCTTCTGCACGACGCCAACGCCGGCCGGCACGAATAGCAATGAGAGATGGGCCAGCAAGCCCCTGCTCGCCGTCTCGACACCATCATTGCGCAGCGGCCCGCGCGCGATCGGCGCAAAGCGGTCGCGCATCAACAGCAGGACCAAGAGCAGCAGGAGGCCTAGCACCGGTCCCGGCAACGGCAGGCCGAGACCGCGCACGACGGCTTCGCCGATCAATTGGCAGAGCAGGATGAGGCCGAGACTTGCAGGCATGACCATAGCATCAAGAGATGCACCGGCACGCTTGTCAATCGCTGCTATGCGTCGGACGCGCGGAGCACGTGCGCGGCCGCAATGCGTGGCAGCATCGCCATCAAGGTCCCGGTCATGGTCGCGATGAGCGAGGTCGTGCCGTCGTGCTCGGCAAACGCCTTTGCCTCGCAAAAGGTCAACGTGCGGCCGGGCTTGACGACTTCGGCCCTGAAGACGAAGCGCTCGCCCCTGGCCGGCGCAAGCAGCGTGGTCTTGAACTCGACGGTGAGGATGTCGGCCTCACGCGGCATCAAGGTAAAGGCGGCGACGCCGCAGGCATTGTCCAGGCCTGCGGTAACGATGCCGGCGTGGACGAAGCCGTTCTGCTGCGTGAAGGCGGCCGCATACGGCATCGCCAGTTCGACCTGGCCCGGCGCCAGATCGACGATCGACAGGCCCAGCGTGCGCATCGCCGGTTGGGCGGCGAACATCGCGGTCGCCGCCGTGCGGTACTCGGGGTTTTTCGGCTCGAACGGGGCCATCGCTCATGCCTCCGCCGGCTCGAAAAGGTGCTTCACGACGATCTCTCTGATTGCATCGGCGAACGGTGTGGACTTCCGCAATTGGCGGTCCATGTGCACGCCGGTGATCTCGCACGTCGCTGCGAGTTCGCCGGTCTCGGCATTCGTCATGTCGTGGCGGAAGCGGATCGAGCTGTCGCCGATCTCGAGCAGATGGCTGCGGATCTCGACGATGTCGCCGGCCAGCAGCTCGCGCCTGTAGGCAATGTTCTGCTGCACGGCGGCCATGCCGCGACCCGAGCTGCGCAGGTAACTCGGCGTCAGGCCGAGGCGGGCGAACAGATTCCAGTTGGCCTCGTCGAACTTGCCGACATACCACATGATGTTCATGTGCCCGACATGGTCGCATTGCCACGGATAGACCGTGCCGCGATAGGTCACCTCCTGCGCCATCGCCTTTCCTCCCGCATTTTTCATCTTTGATGCTCGATACGGTAGCGTATCAAATCCGTGTCGCGCTAGCAATACGGCACCGTATCAAGAACGGGTGAGGCTTCCTTCATGAACAACCGCAAGGGCGATGTCTGGGTCGAGGCGGGATTTGCCGAGCTCGCCCGCGCGGGGGTGGAGGGGGTGCGGGTCGAGGTGCTCGCCAAGAACCTCGGCGTCACCAAGGGCGGCTTCTACCGCCGCTTTGCCGACCGAGCCGCGCTGCTCGTTGCCATGCTGGAAGGCTGGCGCGAGGGACGCGTCGCCGCAATCGTGCAGCAGACAAGTCTCGACGGACGAGAGCCCCGCGAGCGGCTGAGAGCGGTGATCCAGCTCTATTCCGAACGCCTCAATCCGGAAGGCATGGCAATCGAGCTCGCGATCCGGCAATGGGCTCGCTCGGACGAGAACGCCGCGGCGGCGGTGGCGAGCGTGGACGCGGCGCGGCTCAAGCACGTCGCCGAGCTCTATCGCGCGACCGGCCTTGCGGCCGAGCAGGCCGAGGCGCAGGCCTTCCTGTTCTACTGCTTCATCTTCGGCCAGAGCCTGTTGTTCGTCGAGAGCGGTCCGCGCAAGCGGGCGCAACTCGTGGCGAAATCGGCCGAGAAGCTGCTCGACTGAGCATGATCCGGACCCGAAGGGCCGCGTGAGCGCAAAGTATGCAGCGGATTTCCGGAAGATCATGCTCGAACAATTCAAGCGAAATGGCCGGAGCGCTGCTCCGGCCATCGCATCGATTCGAAGCTCAGGCCGCGCCCTTCAGCTTCTTGGTGCATTCGCTGTAATAGCCGCCGCCCTTCTGAATCCACTTCAAGCCGCCATTGCCGTTGGTGGCCTTGTTGGCATTGTACTGGTCGACGCAGGTGTGGAGGCGCGCCTTGCCGGGGGTCTCCTTGGCGTATTTCGGATCGACCGCGTTCGGATAGATCGCGGGTCCGGCCGGCAGCGTCGGCGCCGCAGCGGGGGCAGCCTCCTTTTTCGCCTGCTTCGGCTCGGCAGGAGCGGCGGGCGCAGCCGGAGCAGCCGCGGCGGCGGGCGTCGCATCGGCACCGCACTGGGCCTTGCGGAAGTCGTTCCACTTCATGGTCCCGAGCGAGCCGTCCTTCTTGGCGGCCTGATATTTCGCGCTGCACTCCTGCGCGGTCAGTGCCTGCGCCGGCGCGCTCGCCAGCAATGCCGCGACACCGGACGCTGCAATCGCGCACAACAATCTTGTCTGAATGGTCATCCCTTGGTCTCCTCCTTGGTCTTCCCCGACGGAAGTGAAACGAGGATTGCTATCGTAGCGTGTCGGCCGCCTGCCACAAGGATGCGATGACTATCGGCGCGAAAATATAGTGATCCCACGGCTCAACTCATTCATGTCGCGTTCAGCAACGCGAGCCGACCTTCCCAGCCCTTCGCCATTCTCCCAAGCAGAGTGCAACACATGACCTTCACGTCTCGCCTCGCTGTCGTCGCCCTCGCCTCCCTGCTCGCTACCGGCACCGCCTTCGCGCAGACCGCCGCGCCGGCGGCCAAGGGCGATACCAAGGCCGATGCGGCTGCCACCACCGACAGGAAAGCACCGAAGGAGCGTTCGGCCGAGTCGCTCGAATGCTCCAAGCAGGCCGACGCCAAGGGCTTGCATGGCAAGGAGCGCAAGAAATTCCGCTCCGAATGCATCAAGACGGCGAAGGCCGGCAGCGCCGCTCCCGCCGCCGACAAGAAGTAAGTCCCTCACGATCCGCGTGAGAGGCGCGCGCATTGCGGCATGACCAGCCTGCAATTGTGCGCCTCCCGCCGATTTGCGATAAGGTGGTGTGAAGCAAATCACCGCCTCCCTGCCGTTCGAATGGCCGAGCCGTGCCAAGATCTTGAGCACGGTGGAGACGCTCGTCATTGGCACCGCCGGCGGCCTCGTGT
Source organism: Bradyrhizobium genomosp. I (2014) (assembly GCF_000261685.1). GTDB lineage: Bacteria > Pseudomonadota > Alphaproteobacteria > Rhizobiales > Xanthobacteraceae > Bradyrhizobium. Next base: position 26,063 of record NZ_AJQE01000289.1, read on the forward strand.
TTCTCGTCGCCGGCCTTCCCGGCGGACTGATCTCGGGCGCGATGATCGCGGTCGGGATCGCCGCAATCGCCGGCCGCCAGTTGTCGCTGCCGCCGGTCCTGACCCAGACCGTGCTGGTGCTGCTCGGCATTTCGCTCGGCTCGGTCGTCTCGCGCCATTTGCTCCAGCAGGTCGGCGCCTATCCGCTCACCATCGGGCTGCTCGCGCTCGCCACCTTCTGCTCGACGTTCGGCTCGAGCTACTACCTCCAGCGCATTCATGGCTGGGACCGCACCTCGGCTTTCCTCGCCGGCAGCCCCGGCGCGCTGTCGCAGATCACCATCCTGGCGGTCGAGCGCGGCGCCGACCTGCCGGGCATCGCGGTGGTGCAGACCATGCGCGTCATCATCCTGACCGCCGCGCTGCCGATGGTGCTGGCCATCGCGGGCGTCGCCCCCTCTGCCGCGCCGTCGCTGACGACGACGATTGCCTCGCCGCTCGATCTCGTGGAGCTGGTCGCGGCCTCGCTGGCCATGGCGCTGTTCCTGCGGCTGATCAAGTTTCCGGCGAGCTGGATGTTCGGTGCCATGATCGCATCCAGCGTGCTGCATGGCGCCGGCTGGGTCGAGGGCGGCCTGCCGGACTGGGTGCGCGGCGTGGCGCTGGTCGGTATCGGCGCCCTGATCGGCAGCCGTTTCGCGCGGATGCGAATCAAGACGCTCGCCGGCCACCTCAGCGCGGCCCTGGGCTCGTTTGCCGTGGCCATCGCCGTCTCCGCCATCTTCGTCGGCATCGTGGCGCTGACCACGCAGGTGAAATTCTCCGACGTCGTCGTCGCCTTCGCGCCGGGCGCGATGGATGCGATGCTGGCGCTGGCCTTGACGCTGCACATCGACCCGATCTTCGTCGGCGCCCATCACCTATCGCGTTTCGTCTTCGTGACGATCGCGACGCCGGGCATCGTGCATCTGTTCGGACGCACGCAGGACGATGTGGATGATTAGGCCTTAGCGCTTCGCCGTCCGCACAAATCCCCACGCGGCGATCGCGGCCATCAGCAGCGAGATCAGCAAATTGTAGCCGGCAAGCGACAGGCCGAGGAAGCGCCACTGCACCTCGTCGCAGCGCACCACCTTCACGGTGTCGAGCTTCGACAGCAGATCAGCGGCGCTGCCGAGATTGACGACGGGACCGGAGCAATCGGTCGGCCCTTTCCAGAAACCCCATTCGACGCCGGAATGGTAGGCGCCGAGTCCGGCATTGGCGAGCGTCGCCAGCGCCAGGATCGCGAGCCCCGCCAGCAGCAGCGGCCGCGGTGCGCCGCTTCGAGCCGCAATCGCCGTCAGCGCACCGAGCGGAATCGCGAGGTAATAGGCATAGCGCTGCTCCAGGCAGAGCGGACAGGGCAGGATCTCCAGCACGAGCTGGAAGAACCAGGCGCCAGCGATCGTGACCGCGGCGATCAGCGTGACCAGCAGCGAGGCAGTCAGCGCGGGGCTCGCACTGGCCTGCTTGAACGCAGGTATCGCGGCACTCTGGGTGGTCACGGCAGCCTCTTTCCGGTGGGTCGCAGCTTTAGCCGTAGCCCCGGCCCATGCGGCTGTCGAGAACGGCCGGGATCACTTTGGCGCGGGTTGACCCCGTCCTGTCCATGGCTATAGTCCGCCGGCTTCGCGACGCCGCCTCAAGGCCGACCGAGGGCCCCTGTGGCGGAACTGGTAGACGCGCTCGACTCAAAATCGAGTTCCGCAAGGAGTGCTGGTTCGATTCCGGCCAGGGGCACCAACTAGGCTGTTCACGCCCGTTCTAAAGCCTCCGCAACCGTCCGCGCAGTGCTCGGAAGCCCTTGAAAAATAGGCTCTTCCGCGTACATCGGTGTCCGTCACCGTTTGTTCTCGTCCGATCTCAGCCGCCGGATTTGCTGGTATTTTTGCTGGTATCGGAGAACAAACGTTCACGGTGACCTTCGCTTTTCCGAACGAAGGAATTGAGCAGATGGCCGGCAAGAACTACGGCGCGTACGCCAACCCCAAGCAGATCAAGACCGACATCGATTGCCGCGCCGCCCGACCTAAATTCGACAATGGCGCGTGGAGACCCGCCAAGATTTCCGACGTGACCGGCGGCTGGCTCTATCTCTTTGTCACGCCGGACGTGAGCAGGCCTGGCAACGCTGCCTCCAAGCTCTGGCGGATGGACTACCGTTTGCACGGCCGGCAGAAAACCTACTCCATCGGCCCCTACGGCAATGGCAAGGATGGCACGTTCTCGCTCGCAGACGCGCGGCGCGAGCGCGACAAGGCCAAAGACTTGCTCAAGGATGGCAAAGACCCGAGCATCGAGAAGCAGCTGGACAAGCACAGGCAGGCCGCCGCCCGACCTTTCGGGCAATGGGCCGATGAGTGGCTGGCGAAGAAGAAGGTCGAGAAAGTCAAACGCGGCAGGATTGTCGCGGTGCGAGACCCCAAGACCATCGAGGTGCTCGAACTGCGCGTTGGCTACGTCAAGGCGCGCTTCGGTAAACTCAGCAGACAGGACATCAAGCGTCCAGACGTGCTCGCTTTCATGCGTTCATATGAAGCCGACGGAAAGCTGGAAACCCGCGACCGCGTGCGCAGCATCGGTGAGCAAATCTGTGATTATGCTGATGTTGAAGGCGACGGCTACAATCCATTCCGTAACCTGAATGGGCAGATGATTGCCAACATTTCGACCCCGCGTCCCGGTGTCACCGAACCACGTGATGTGACGCGCGTCTTCAAACTCATTAGCGCACCGTGGACCAGAGCGAGGTTTGGAGACGTTGTTGGCCTTGCCTTGCGCTTCGACGCACTGACCATTCCCCGCCCTGGCATGGTCAATGAAATGGAGTGGAGCGAGGTCGATTGGAATACACAACGCTGGACTGTTCCAGCCGCCAAGATGAAGACCGGTTGGGACCATGTCGTGCCCCTGTCACGGCAGGCACTTGCAATCTTGCGCAGCGTTCATAAGCTGACCGGCCATCGCCGCTACGCGTTTTCCTGCTCGAAGGATGCGCCTCTATCAAACAACACGCTCAACAAACGCTTGCGGCTGCTTGGCATCGACACCAAGACTGATCATTGTGCCCACGGATTTCGGACCACCTTCTCGACTTTGTCTCACCACGAAGAGATCAAGGACGCGAAGGCATGGGATGGTGATGTCGTCGAGTTGCAGCTTGCGCATCTAGATAACTCCACTGTGGAAGGTCTGTACAAAAGGCACGGACCGCTCGCGCTGATCGGCTCGCGCACGAAGCTGATGCAGCATTGGGCTGATCGGATCGACGACTGGCTCGATCCCAAGAAGGTGACGCCGATAAAGCGCGACAGGCAAACCTGAATCACTGTCTTCAAGCTTGGTTGTGCCTCTCGGCTCGAGTGCAGCCTTGGGGAATGTTGAAAGGCCCGCGCTGCCGGATCTGCAAAAACAACCTCTATTGCGGAAGATCGAGAACCGGATGCCTCAATCGTACCGTAAGGCGCGCGATGCGCCTCGTCAGAATTCAAGTTGTAGGTCAAATCGCGGAGGCGCAACCACCGATACCGACATTCCGTTCAGGTGGCGATCTGACGAGGCGCTCCCTGCGTCCCGAACGCAGTGAGCATCTTTTAAGCTATTGATTTTTCTCCCTGTGACGGCCCTTCCGTTCTGTTTTGTTCACGCTCGTTTCACCCAATTCGTTGCGATTTCGTTGCGCCCAATTCTACGAGAACAAGGTTCGCTGAGGCGTTGGGAGCCCCAATCCGTTTGGCCGTCGGAGTAAGCCCGGCTACCAAGCGGGGCCGTCGGGACTCTGCCTCGCAAGCTGGCGGGCCCTAAAGTCAAGCCCCTGGAAATGGACCTTTCTTTCGTTGGTTCGATCCAACTAGGCTGTTCAAGCCCGTTCTAAAGCGTCCGCAACCGTTCGCACGGCGCTCGGACGCCCTTGAAACGTAGTAGGTTCCGCGTACACGGGCGTTCACCGCCGTCAGTTCTCATCCGATCTCAGCCGGCCGATGTGTTGGTATTTTTGTTGGTATCGTGTTGGTATCGGAAGAACAAACGTTCACGCTGGCTTTCGCGATTCCGAACGAGGGAATTGAGCAAATGGCCCGCAAGAATGGTGGTGCGCGCGCCGCCTCCTGATTAAAACCGATGTCGACTGCCGAGAGGGAGACCTCTGTTGCTCAACGTCGATCCGGGCGCATCAATCTATCTCCAGATCCAGCAATCGCGCGAATTGCTGCCCGGCATGCATGTCGCGTTCCTGCATCCAGCCTTGCGGATGCGGGCGCGGATAGGAAATCTTGACCACGTGCAGATTGTCGACGGGGATGCGTCTGACCAGATCGGGGTTGGTGCCGAACAGGCGCGCAAAAACCTGCGGTGAAAGTGCAGGCGTATCGCGATAGCGCCTGAAATTCTCCTCGCCATCGAAGAACAGATCGACGGTCACCCAGAACGGTCCGGCGTTCTTGGAGCGGACGTGACGGCAGATGTCGCTGAGCTTAGGCATCGAGAGCTACCTTGTTCGCATGCGCGGCTCGATGCTCACGCTGCGCACGAGCTCGAAGGCGTCGCTTGTGTGCACGACGTGGTTGAGAACGAATTCATAGAGCTGGCCGCGCGGAATTTCGGCCGGCGTGAACGGGAATGCATAGCTCGGCATCTCGATGCCCGGGCGCAGAGGGGTGTGGAAGAAATAGGGGTTGCACGCCTTCGCCATCCGGTTCGCGAGATCCTGCGTCGGCGCGGTGACCACGAACATCACGCCGACATCGCGCGGCGGCACCGTGCCCCGCGGCACGGGCCGGCCGGACGTGCCGTTCCACCCATAGATGCGCAGCGACACGTCGAATCGAACGGCTTCCTCGCCGAATGTCTTCCTGATGCGCCCCGTCAGCGTCTTCTGCATGAGATCGTGGAACTCGTCGAGGTTGGCAAGTACATCAGGATCCTCGATGCCGATGAACATGATGGTCTGGAAATCGCCGCCGCGGGCCCCTTCGAGCTTCATGGTGTAGGGCTTCGGCGTCCAGCGTGAGCCGGTGACGCGGGTGATGCGGTTGTCGACCCAGCGATAGTCCGCATCCCTGGCATCGAGCACGCCGCCGGGCTCCGTCAGCGTGAACGGGTCGCTGTTCTCGTACAACAGGTGCGCGGACACTGTTTCCGGCGAGCATTGATTGTCGATGTCGAGCGGTTCGATCTCGAACGCGTCGCGGCCGACATGCATCAAGACGCCACCGAGGCTCGGGTTGACCGTGCACAGGCCGCCGCATTCGGCGATCTTGGCGGCGTGCCAGGCTTGCGCGACGCCGGCGCCGCGCATCAGGGGTACCGCGGCAAGCACCGCCGTGTCGGTCGTGCGTCCGCCGAGCACGATGTCTGCGCCGGCCTCCAGCGCCGCGATGTAGGGCTCGGGTCCCATCAATGCGACGATATGCTCGCAGGATTTCAGGTCGGCATCGCTGACAGGCCCGAGCGGCGGCAGCGGCGTGATCTTTCCCTCGCCGTTCCTGCGGATCAGCTCGTCGGCCTTCTGCTCGCTGTAAAGGCAAACGATCTTCGGGCTGATGCCGAGTTCGGTGGCCACTTCGAGCGCAATGTCGCGCGTCCAGTCGACGCCGGAATCGGTGCCGCTGGTGCCGCAGGTGCCGACCAGCAACGGAATTTTCGCGCCATCTGCTTCCGCCATCAGGATCTGGAGGTCGCGCTTGACCGACTCGCGGTTCATCTTCGAGATGCCGCGCGCGAGATAGGCGGGTCCGCTGTCGGTCGATCCGGAATCGACCGCGATGGCGCTGGCGCCGCGGCGGAGGCCGTACTGGATCTGCGCGCGGCTGACGCCGCCGCCCAGCATTCCCGTCGGGACGATGATGCTGATCCTGTCGGAGATCTCTGCACTCTCGGTCATGAACCTGGTTACCCCTTAGCTGCGAACGATGGTGCGCTAGCGCGCGATGTCTTCAAGCGAACGTCCGCGTGTCAGCGGACCATAGATCCCGATCGATCCCATCACCACGATCATGCTGAACGAGATGAACACGAAGACCCCGGATGCGCCGAACTCCTTTAGCAGGAATGCGATCATGAAGCTCGTGAACACCGTCGACAGGCGGCCGAACGAGTAGACGAAGCCGACCGCGCGGGCGCGCATCTCGGTTGGATAGAGCTCGGCCTGGTAGGGATGGTAGGCATACGACATCAGCGTATTGGTGCCGACGATCAGCGTGCCGCACACCATCAGCAGCGAGGGAATCGTCAGCATGGCAAACACCAGGCCGAGCACGGCGGTCGCGCCTGACGCGACGACGATCTGCCATTTGCGCTCGTAGCGTTCGGCGACAGTGAAGCCCCACAGCAGCGGCCAGAGCGGATAGGCCACCGCAATCACGGCCGAGTAGAGCAGGCTCTTGGTGATGGAGTGCCCTTGCGCCGCGAGCAATGTCGGAAGCCAGTTGGTGAAGCCGAAGAAGCCGATGGTCTGAAAGAAATTGAACGCCATCAGCATGATTGTGCGTCGCCGATAGGGCGCTTGCCAGATTTCCGCAAAGCTTGCGCGACGGGAGACTTCGACGATGTCAGGCGCAGGCGGCGGCAGCTTGTGGCCGAGATCGTGCTCGAGGCGCTGCTCCATCTCGCGGAGGATCCGCTCGGCGGCCTCGATGTTGCCGTGCTGCGCAAGCCAGCGCGGCGACTCCGGCAGGTTGACGCGCAACCACCACACCGCGAGCGCTCCGCCCGCGCCGATCAGCACGACCCAACGCCAGCCCGCAACGCCAAAGGGATCGATCGGAATCAGAAAATAGGACACGAACGCGACCAGCGGAATCGCCAGATAGGCGATCGCGTGCATGATCGCCGCCGCCTTGCCGCGCATGTGCTTCGGCACGATCTCGACCAGGTAGGCGTCGATGGTGACGAGCTCGACGCCAAGTCCGATTCCGGCGACCAGTCGGCAGGTGAGTATGCCGTTCACGGTCGATTGCAGCGCCATCACGAGCGTTGCGAGGCTGTAGCCGACCAGCGCCCACAGGAAGATCTTCTTGCGGCCGAAGCGATCGGCGACCGAGGCAAACGCGATCGCCCCGATGAACAGTCCAAGGAAGGTGGAGGACGCAAACGCCGCCTGGTCCGGCAGGCCGAACAGCCCCGCCGCTCCGGCTGAGAAGATGCCGGCGCGCACGAGTCCGGCCGGGACATAGGCGGTCTGATAGAGGTCGTACACTTCGAACATCCCCGCCAGCGAGATCAGGGCCGCCAGCCGCCATATGTGCCTGTTCTCGGGCAGCCGATCGATGCGCGCGGTGATCGCAGCGGCCTGCGCATGCGGCAACGGATCGGCTGGCCGAGCGGCGAGAGCCGTGATGTTCACCTTGGACCTCCCCTAAAGAACGACTTTTCTTCCAGCCAGATTGAATACAATGGCTATGATTGTCAACAATCCTTTAGATTGACAACAAATCCTTGCCCGAGAACGCAATTCTGCTAGTCTGGGAGGAAGACAATTCCGGATCAGAATCATGACGTTACCGGCAGCCAGCGGCCCTCTCGTGGACCAGATCGTCGCTCAGCTGGAACAGGCGATCCTCACCGGCGAGTTGGCGCAGGGGCAGAAGCTTTCGGAGCAGGCGCTGTCCGATCGGTTCGGCGTCAGCCGGGGGCCGCTGCGCGAAGCGATCCGCACCCTCGAGGGGCGCCATCTGGTCGAACGCACGCCGTTCTCCGGCGTCCGCGTCGTGCAGCTGTCGCTCGACGATATGGAGCAACTGCTGACGACGCGTGAAGCGCTCGAGGGCATGGCGAGCCGGCAGGCCGCCGAGAACATGACCTTGCATGAGACACGGCGGCTGCGCGCCTGTCTTTCCGCGTTCGAAGACAGCTTTCGCCGCGAAGGCATCGGCGGCGTGTTCCGTGCCGGCACCGTCCACAACGATCTGCACATGCTGATCGTGCGCGGCAGCCGAAACCGCTGGCTCACCGACATCATCTGCAACGAGCTTTATCCGCTGCTCCGGATCTGCAGGTTTCAGAGCACCGTGGTGACCGCGCGAACCAAGCGGCGCGTCGAGGCTGTGCACCGCGAACATGAAGCGATAATCGTCGCGATCGAACGCCGCGATGCCGATGCAGCCGAATCCGCGATGCGGGCGCATCTCATCGCGTCCCGAAGCAATCTAATGACGGAGTTGCGGGGGAAGGCAGGCGCGACAGCTGTGGCCGAAGGTTGATCCGGTCGGCGACAGACGTGGTAGGTTAACTGGTGCACCGCGGAGAAATGGGCCAGTGGTCCAGTTCACTGGCCGTATGGGGGTTGCATTTCGCCTACGTGTCAAACGCCATCTGGAACTGCCCAGCGCCTCGCCCGAGGACAGCATCAGGTCGGTCGTGCGAACCGGGCGCTAGACTGACCGAGCCCGATATTAGACAATTCTGCCGATCCCATATCGCTGCATACACTTGCCCCAAAAGAGTATGGGTTGACGAAAAACCGCCAACGCTTTCCGAAAAATCGACTGATGCGATTCAACAAATCCGACGCCGTGGCAGATGAAGGTGTGGCAGCGGCCGGTGTGCAAGTGTGGTCGAGGAAAGGGCATGCAGCCAACTTACTGGACGGCCGTCGGGAGTAAAGCGCGACAAACGAGCTGGCACAGTACTCATTAAGGGCTGCCGCCGAATGTCCGGGCTCGTCAGCGGCTAGAAATCCATTTAGTCACTTGCCGCCGGTGACATCGAGGAACGTTCCCGTGACGAACGAAGCCTCGGTGCCGGCCAACCACAGGATTGCCCGCGCGACCTCTTCAGGCTGACCGCCTCGTCCCATCGGGATCGAGTCCTTGACGCGATCTACCCGCCCCGGCTCCCCGCCGCTTGCATGCATCTCGGTGTAGATGTGGCCGGGACGAATGCAATTGACGCGGATTCCATCGCGGGCGACTTCTTTGGCGAAACCAGTCGTGAATGTCTCCAACGCGCCCTTCGACGCGGCGTAGTCGACATACTCGCCCGGGCTGCCGAGCCGGGCCGACGCCGATGAGACGTTGATCACTGAGCCGCCCCGCCCGTTGTGACGATAGGACATCCGCTTTGCGGCCTGTTGAGCGCAGAGAATGGGGCCGATCGCGTTGACGGCGAAGATCCGCTGCATCCGCGCGAAACCGAGATCCTCCACTCGGGACTGCTGCGCAAGAACCGCAGCGTTGTTCACCAGGACATCGATACGGCCGAACTCCCGGTCGATAGCCGCGAAGAGCTGTGCCACCTGCTCGGGATCCGCGCTATCTGCACGCACGGGCAGCGCCCGACGCCCCGCGGCTTGCACATCAGCCGCCACTGCATGGGCGGCAGCTTCTTTGGAGACGAAGCTGATCGCGACATCGTACCCCTGCGCGGCCGCGAGCCGTGCAGTCGCCGCGCCGACGCCACGACTTCCACCTGTTATCAGAATGAGCGGCGCCTGCGAGATGGTATCCATTGAGCGAACCTCATGTGGTGATGGGATGATGATCCGGACGGTGACCGGCTGAACAAGGGCGGCACGGCGGCTTTGGCCGTTCCGCCGCGCCCCGCCACGCCGCAGGAGGCGCCTAGCCGTCACCTCAATCCGGCCGCTTAACACTGACGGCTGCGAAGGCCGCCAAGAATATCGGTGTCGGCTGGCAGACGTTAGATACAATACAGAAGGGCAGCGGCGGAGAGAGTGTCGGTCAACCCTTATTCAAAGCAATCTCGGCCCTCCTAGCCAAAACCCACCGTTTAAGTATGGCCGATGAATGGGGCTTCTAAGAACCCATTATGTGGTGTTCCACAATTGCGGGGCGCAAGCGGTTCGACGGGCGTCACTTGCTAATCCCCTCTGTGTTTTCCGAGATTCTAGTTTTTGCGAAATGTTCTTGAGCCTATATCGGGCTAGAGGCTCTGGATAAGACCACCGTCGATCCGAATGAGCGATCCCGTGACGTAAGATGCAAGCGGGCTCGACAGAAATGTTACAACGTCTGCGTACTCTCGCGGGTCGCCGTAGCGGCCCAACGGTATGGAAGCTGTACTCTCGGTCGCCACCTCGATTGGTTCGCGGCCTTCCCGCTTCGCTCGCTGTTCATCTAGGAAGGTGATCCGAGGCGTCGCGATCCTGCCCGGCACGGTGACATTGACCGTCACTCCATCTCGGCCCACTTCCCTTGCCAGGGTCTTGGACCAGCCAACAAGCGAAAGTCTCAAGGCATTTGACACTGCCAAGTTGGGAATGGGCGCCACCACTCCAGATGATGCCGAAGTGATGATCCGGCCCCAACCACGCTTGCGCATCCCGGGCAGCACGCGATCGGTAACTGCAATGACAGACAGCACCATCGACTTAAAGCTCGTACTCCAGGTCGCGGAATCCTGCCCTGCCGCGGGCGACGGCGCCGGACCGCCGGTATTGTTGATAAGGATATCAATATCGCCCAAGTCGCGCTCGATCCGACCGATATAACGATCAATAACGTCGAGGTCGGCCAGATCCCAGGCGAGAGCCAACCCGCCGCGCCCCGCCTGCTGGACAGTTCTTGCGGTAAGCTCCGCCGCGCTAATGTCCAAGTCGGCCGCAGCTACATGCACGCCTTCTCGTGCGAGGCTCGCCGCTATCGCGGAGCCGAGACCGCCGCCAGCGCCTAGCACGAGCGCCGTTTTGCCAGTTAGACCTAGGTCCATTGAAAACTTCCTTTGATGCAGTTGGCTCGACTACGGAAACAGTCCGCGCATCTGTTTGCCAGCGCGCAGTCTTCCCACACCGATGGCCATGGCAGCCATTCGCATGGAAACGCGATCTGCCGCGGCCCGTCGCGTGACTAGATGGAAGGCGTGCAGCAGAAGCTGCTCCAACCGATCATTGACTTCCGATTCCGTCCAGAACAGGCGCTGGAGATCTTGTACCCATTCAAAGTAGCTGACGATCACGCCGCCCGCGTTGCACAAGATGTCGGGAATCACAAACACATCGCCACGATCGCTGAGCACGGTATCCGCCTCAGGTGTGGTCGGACCGTTAGCTCCTTCTGCCAGAATGCGGCAGCGGAGGCGGCCAGCGTTAGCCCCGGTGATCACCTGCTCGGTAGCGGCAGGGACCAGAACGTCGCACGGCTGTTCCAACAAACTCGCGGGGTCGATGACCGCCTCGTTGCTCCAGCCGGCTAGCACACCGTGTCGAGCGAGGTGCTGCTCAATGCCGTCCAATGGCAGGCCGGCCGGATCGTAGTAAGCCGCGGTGTGATCGCTCACGCCCGCAATGCTCATGCCATAGCGTCGCGCCAGTGTGTATGCGGAAACGCTTCCGACATTACCGAAGCCCTGCACGATGGCCGTGGCTTTCGAAGGTTGGATGCCAACGACCTTGCATGCCTCGTTTACCAGGAAGGAGACCCCGCGACCGGTAGCTTCGCGCCGTCCCTCCGTGCCGCCGAGGGCAACGGGTTTACCGGTGACGATCTCGTTAACGGCGTGGCCTTGGTGCATGGAATAGGTGTCCATGAACCAGGCCATAACCTGCTCGTTGGTGCCCATATCTGGTGCCATGACGTCCGTCTGCGGACTGACGAAGGGAATCATCTCCTGCATATAGCGACGAGAGATGGCCTCCAGTTCCCTTCGTGAGAGAGACGCCGGATTGCATGCCACGCCGCCCTTGGCACCACCATAGGGAAGGCCTGCAAGAGCACATTTCCAACTCATCCAGACAGCGAGCGCCGCAACTTCACCCACATCCAAGGTTGGGGAAAAGCGCGTCCCACCTTTCGTGGGACCAAGGGTGAGGTGATGCTGAACCCGGTAGCCTTGAAAAACCTCGGTGAGTCCATCATCCATGTGGACAGGAATAGATACCGAAATCGCTCGCTTAGGATAGAGAAGTCGTTTCCGATCTTCGATCGGTATTTCCAAGTGATCGGCAGTGGCCTCGAACTGGGTTCGGGCCATTTCGAATACGGGCCCTGTGTAGATCGTCATTTCCGTTTCTCTCCGTCGGCACTCAGGTTGAGGCCGCTCCTTGTCAAGGCGAATGTCCGCCTCGGCGGTTCAGATAAGTTCACGCAACTACCCAGGTGCCTCAGCGCAGGTGCTCAATCACCAGAATCGGAACAAGCCGCCATCTGCGTCAGAGCCGGCGCTGCAGTGGTTGTCGGCACGTTTGTTGGCAGCCATGGATTCAGGCCTTGCCAGCGAACTTGAGGTAGCGCGCCCTCGTCTGCTCGTTCATCGGATAGAGCCCACTCAGTGGAGTGCCCCGATTCACCTCTGCCAGGATCCATTCTTCCGCCCGTTCTTGCTCGACTGCTTCGTCCACGATATCGGCGGCAAGAGCGGAAGGAATCACGATGGCGCCGTCTCCATCCGCTACAATGAGATCGCCCGGAAATACCGCGACGCCGCCACAACCGATAGGCTGGTCCCAATGCACGAAGGTCAGGGACGATACGGCGGGCGGCGCAGCGACACCTTGGCACCACACCTGAAGCGCCGTCTTGCCGACGCCTTCCGCATCCCTCATCACTCCGTCAGAGACGAGCGCGGCTACACCGCGCTGGACCATACGGGCACAGAGGATGTCGCCGAAAATTCCCGCATCCGTACAGCCCATGGCGTCCACGACCGCGACACAGCCGTTCGGCATTGCCTCAACGGCAGTGCGCGTCGAGATCGGCGCGGACCAAGCCTCAGGGGTCGCGAGATCTTCCCGGAACGGGATGAACCGAAGCGTAAATGCGGGACCGACGATTCGCTTTTGATTGGACCGTAGTGGGCGCGTCCCACGCATCCATACGTTTCGATGGCCGCGCTTCAAAAGCACGGTAGTTAGCGTTGCCGTTGTGACGTCCCGCAGCCGCGAGACGAGATCGGTTCGAGTGTCGGTCATGTCGCATCCAGGTTGTGTTAAGTCACGCCGCACGGATGGCGGCGAGGAAGTTCCGCGTTCGCGGGTGTGATGGAGCGGTGAAGAACTCTGTCGGCGACGCTCGCTCGAGAACTTTTCCTTCAGCCATGAACCAAACCTTGTCCGCAACCTCGCGGGCAAAACCCATCTCGTGAGTGACGCAGACCATGGTCATACCGTCCCGAGCCAAGCCTTTCATCACAGCCAGAACCTCGCCGACCATCTCGGGATCTAGCGCGCTCGTCGGTTCGTCGAACAACATGACGGGCGGCTCCATAGCGAGCGCACGGGCGATCGCGACGCGTTGCTGCTGGCCACCAGACAGTTGGGAGGGGTACCGGTCTGCCAACGACCCTAGCCCGACTCTATTCAAAAGGTGGAGAGCTCTCTCTCGCGCCTCGCGCTTAGGCCATTTTCCAAGCAATACGGGCGCGAGTGTCACATTGCGGAGCGCCGAGATGTGCGGGAATAAGTTGAACTGCTGGAAAACGAAGCCGATCCTCGCGCGCAACCGGTTTTGACATTCATCGCGGACATCGACACCTTCTACCTTAATCGTGCCCTTGTCGATCGCTTCAAGGCGATTCACCGTGCGGATCAGTGTCGACTTGCCTGAGCCGGAAGGGCCGCACAGAACCACGACTTCACTGCGCGCGACTTCACCATCGATCCCGCGTAGAGCCAGGTAACCCCCATAGCGCTTCTCAACGCCGCTGAACTGGATCATCAAATAGCCTCCGCGATTGCCACGACCGCCGCACTGCCCGTCGACCCGGACCGGATCCGAGCGATTTTGCTTTCGAGAAACTGCGATAGTCGGCTGAGCGCGAAACAGAGAACAAAATAGGCGGCCGCCAGCAGTGCATATACTTCCAGTGGCTGGGTAAGCAGTTGGGCGTTGATCTGGTTTGCTGAAAACGTCAGTTCGTGGACACCAACAAGCGAAGCTAAGGAAGTGTCCTTCACCAAAATGATGAATTGGTTGACCATACTGGGCAGGCAGCTCACCAGCACCTGCGGGAGTACGACATAGGTCGAGGTGCTCCAGTATCCGAGGCCGAGCGAACGGGAGGCCTCGACCTGCCCTCGAGGCAGCGCCTCAAGCGCCCCACGGATAGCTTCACCGAGATAAGCGCCTTCATAAGCAACCAGGGCGCAGATGACCGTAACGGTCGCCGACGTTCCGACTCCAGTGACGAGAGGCACCACAAAATAAGCCCAGAAGATCAACAGCAAAAGGGGCACGCCCCGGACGAAATAGACATATACGGCAGCCAGACGGCGAACGGCCGCGATCGGTGATGTCCGCGCCATTGCTACCCCGACTGCGAAGGGGAAGGCGCACAGCAGCGCCACCGCGGACATCACGACCGTAAGGGCGATTCCGCCAAGCGGTCCGTGCGGAAACTGGCCTATGAGGAGCGAGGTGCCGAAGCGGGAGAGAATGTCGATCATCTGCTATCGGCTCCCGTTGCAACGAGGCGCCGCTGCATCCGCTCACCTCCGAACATGATCGCAAGGGTGCAGCAAAGATACATAATGGTCGGCACGAGGAATGCGGCAAAAGTCGCGTATGTTTGGCCGTCGATGCGCCGAGCGACGTACATCAGTTCTCCCACACCGATTGCCATCGCCAGTGTGGTCGCCTTGAAGAGACTTAAGGTCTGGCTGACGAGCGCGGGAAAGCAAGCCCGAACAGCCTGCGGTAGCAGGACAAGTCGAAGCGCTTGGAACCGGGATAGGCCGAGAGCTTCGGTGGCTTCGAACTGTCCCTTCGGCAAGGTGCGGAAGCCGCTGCGAAGATCCTCGGAAATGTAAGCTGCCGCGTTCAGGCTGAGCGCCACAATGGCGAACACGAATCCATCCAGATTCTGCTCGATCCAACCCCGCAATATTGCAGGTAGGACCTGCGGGACCGCGAAATACCAAACCAGCAACTGGACCAGGCTGGGCACGTTACGGTGATATTCGACAAAGCCGATGACTAGAGGCGCGGCCCAGCGATTCGATTGGCGCAAGGCTGTGAGCGCCGCGCCGAACCCGAACCCGAGGATCGCCGCGAACACAAAGAGCTCTGCCGTCAAGCGCAAGCCGGTGGCGAAGAGGCGCCAAATATCCGCCTGCTCGAGGATCGCGAACGTCATTAGGCTAATCCCTGCGCAGGCTTAGGGCTGGTTCTCGAATTCAGCGAGCGGCGTCAGCTTCTTCTCACGCGTCAATTTGTACTCCGTGCCGTCGCCGAACCACTTGTCCCAGATCGTCTGCAACTGGCCAGATTTTTCCATTTCGCCCAATCCGGCATTCACGGCATCAAGAAGCGCTGTTTCCCCCAGCTTGATGCCGATGCAATCCGGCTCCCAGTGCAGCACTTCAGCGAGAAAGCGGACCTTGCGTTCCGAGCGATTTCGGAACCCGATGCCGGCGCCTTGTGAAATCGCCATTGCTTGCACCTTATGCTGCTGCAGGGCCAGATAAGCGAGAGGGCCATCGTCGAAGGTGACGATCTCGGACTCTGGCAGTTTCTGACGAGCGAAAAGCTCCGGCGTAGACCCGCGGATCGCGCTAACCTTCTTGCCGCGGAGATCGTTGAAGCCCTCGATACCGGAATCGGATAGTACAAGGACGGGTATCGGCACCTGAATATAGGCGGCGGAAAAAGCTATCTGCTTCGCACGTTCCGAGGTATAGCCCATAGCAGCAGCTACAACATCAACGCGGTCTGTTTGCAGTGAAGGAACGCGCGCGGCAACGGACAGCGTGTTCAGTTCAAGTTTGACGTGCAGGCTGTCGGCCACGCCTTTGCAGACATCGACATCAAAACCGACGAGTGTGCGCGTCTTTGGATCCTCAAACCCGAGCGGCACAAGATCCCCGAACACCCCGCACACGAGCGTGCCGCGTGCCCTTATATCATCAAGGCGTGCGGCGTGAGCGACTTCTATGCAGCCGACGGCGATGATCAGTCCTGCGAATACGGCTTTCATCGTGCATCTCCTCTGTGACATTATTGGGAATGCGGTCAGCGCAGAACCGCGCAAGCTTGCAGAACCCGGTCGATCGCCTTCTCAACGGTCTCGGTTTTGGGGGTGAAGGAGAGTCGGAATGCCGGCGGCGAGCCGTAGGCTGCCCCCTGCACGCCAGCGACTCCGTATTCGAGCAGATGGATGACGAAGTCACTATCGGTTTGGATGGTGGATCCGTGCGGCGTTCTCTTTCCCATCTGTGCTTCGCAAGAGACGTACACGTAGAATGCACCCTGCGGGGATGGGCAACGCAGCCCGTGTCGTCCGTCGAGGCGAGACACCAACAGGTCGCGCCTTATTCGGTACTCAGCGATCCAATTCGGAAGAAAGTCGAGCGGACCGTTCAACGCGGCCAGAGCCGCTGCCTGGCTGACCGAGGCAGGATTGCCGCTGTTTTGTGATTGCATCTTCTCCATTGCCCTGATCAAGGACTTGGGACCCGCGCAATAGCCGATGCGCCAGCCAGTCATGGCGTATGTCTTCGAGACACCGTTGATGGTCAGCGTGCGATCGGCAAGATCGGGGTTGGCTTTGGCGAAAGTTGTGAAGGGCGCCTCGTCATAGCGCAGATGCTCGTAGATATCGTCTGTGAGGACGTGGATCTGCGGGTTGGCTTCGATGACCGCGCCAATCGCCTGCAACTCGTCCTCGTCGTAGGTGGCGCCGGTTGGATTATTGGGCGAGTTCAGGATTAGCCATTTGGTTCGTGGCGTGATGGCTTCCTGCAATTGTGTAGGCGTAACCTTGAAGCCTGCCCGATAGTTTGTCTCGATGAATACCGGCTTTGCGCCGTTTAGGCGCACGATGTCCGGATAGGAGACCCAGTACGGAGCTGGCACGATGACTTCGTCGCCGGGCTGCACTGAGCAAGTGAGCGCGTTGAAGATGACCTGCTTGGCTCCCGCCCCGACGGAGACCTCAGAGGGATCGACGCGCAGGCCGTTCTCACGCCAGAACTTCGCGCAGATGGCCTCCTTGAGGGCCCGGGTGCCATCTACGGCCGTGTAGCGCGTCTGGCCGTCCAACATGGCGCGGTGCGCAGCTTCAACAATATGAGGAGGGGTTGCGAACTCGGGCTCGCCGCCAGCCATATTGCAAACGTCGCGGCCGCTCGAAATGAGGTCGCGCGCGCGGCTCAGCGCGCCGATGCTGGGCGATGGCTGGATGAGGTTCAACCTATCGGCGAGTAACACGAGGATTCCTCCCTTCTCTCTTGAAACGGGACATTGATGCGAGCGGGTTTGAAACTGACTCATTTCGTTGTATTCGTAAAAGGAATTTACCGATCATGAGAGTTTCCATTTCGGCATGTGACGCCAGGCCAAGGGTCCAATCGTCGGGAGGTCAGAATGTTCTCGCTAAGACAAATCGAAGGGTTCTACTGGTCTGCCGAATTGTCCGGGCTCGAGCGAGCAGCGCGTCATCTCAACACCACGCAGTCCGCGATATCCAAACGGATCCAAGAACTCGAGGAAGCGTTAGGAGTGAAGTTGTTTGAGCGCAACGGACGACGGATGCGCCTCACGCAAACCGGAGAACGCTTGCTACTGCTCGCGCGCGAAATGCTCGTACTACGAACGCGCGTCATCGACCTGGGGAAGACATCAGTCGTCGCTCCGAAGGTACTTCGCGTTGGTGTGACCGAACTCACGGCCATGACTTGGCTACACGCACTCACTGAGCGGGCAAAAACGCTCTCGACGTCCGTTGTTATCGAACCTGTCGTTGGCGCGAGCGCGGAGCTCGTGGCCGCCGTGGAGCATGACCGGTTAGATATGGCGGTCGTTCCTGATGCCTTCCACAATCCGACGCTCCAGGTTCAGTCGCTGGGTGCCGTCGACTACGCATGGATGTGTCGGCCGGGTTACGTCGAAGTGGCCCGCACACTCTCGCTTAAAGAACTTATGAACTATACGATCATCGACCAGGCGCACGCTTCAGGACTCGGCGACATCATTCGTCGCTGGCTTTCCGAGCGGCGAATTGAGATCACGAATTCCCTGCCAAGCAGCAGCCTGTCAGCAATTGCGGCTCTTACGGTGGCAGGACACGGCGTCAGCTATCTACCGAGACACATGTTCGAGCCGATGATTGCGACCGGACGGCTATGCGTTATTGATACCAAGCCGCGACTCCCTCGAGTACCGTATGTCGTACTCGGAAAACGAGTTCGCGACGACGACATCCAAGCATCCGTCATGTCGCTCGTCAGCGAGACAGCCGATTTCGCGGCTGGGTGCGTCCTCTTTTGACCGACGGAAGACGACACGCCCCGGGCTCCAAGGCCAGACGGTCATCGATGTAACTGGCTGGATACGGGCAGCGGAGCAGTATCGAATGGTTGTTGGACGACTGCCCTGTCGCTACGTGTTGATCTGCGTTCACGAGGTTGAATACCGCCACCATTGGCGGAAAAAAACCGCCGCCCAGAGCGCGGCGTCGCTGAATCGCAGCCAGTCAGGGAGGAACGGGCGATTTATCTTGTTGAGCGATGAACCGTTGCTTTTATTGGACAGCCTCATCGCGACCCATCAACCTGATGACTCGTTGTTGGCCCATCGACTATGCGGAGCGGGATTTAGCTGATCTTTTGGCGGTTGAGTTCGCTAACTGACTTGTCGAAGCGTAACGGCGCGTCTTCGCGTACGGGGCTCAACGCGGCCATTCAAGGGAGTCGACCGCGTTCGGGCGGTCTTCCGTTAGAGTTTGGATGAAGGCGTCGATCTGCCCATTGAGACTGGCGAACAGCTTGTCCAAGGCAAGACCATCCGACAGGACCTCACCAGTTGTGCGACCGGCGTCAGCGGTATGTGCAGCGACGTTGGCGAGGCTTTTAGTGACTGATCTGGTTGCATTAACTGCAGCGGTGGCCCTCTCTGCGATCACTCTTGTTGTGGCGCTTTGTTGCTCAACTGCTGTCGCTATGGCCCCGACGCTCTCTTCGGTATGCTGCGTCAAGTCTGACACCGACTGCATCTTTTCAATAGCGCGTTTCGCAGCTTCCTGGATACCGTCGGTTTGTTGCTTGATTGCTTCGATTGCGGCGGCGGTCTGCTTAGCGAGTTCCTTGACCTCGGAGGCAACTACCCCAAAGCCTTTCCCGAGGTTGCCGGCTCGCGATGCCTCAATTGTCGCGTTTAGCGCAAGCAAATCTGTTTGAGCAGCGATCTTATGAATGAGGGACAGAATATCTCCGATACTCCTTATCCGAGAGTCTAACGTATTGATCGCCGCATTCGTTTGCTGACACGTCCTATTTGCGGCCGCGGCAAATTGGGCCGTTTCATTTGCGTGCAGAGAGATAGATGCAATCGAAGCCGACAGTTCCGCGGTCGCAGATGAAACAACCTCGACACTTTCGACGGTTTCATCGGTTCTATTCACCATCTGCTGTCGTTGCTGATCCACATCGTCCATCTGGCTTTTCATCGTCTCAATGCGCTTCAATATCTGCGTGGCGGCATCAGAAGCCTCCTCCGTTACGCGCCCCACGGTTTTGCGGAAGCGATGCAACGTTGTCTCGAGCAGCCGCCTGCGCGCTTCGTCCTTCTCCTTGTTCACCTGGCCGACAAATGCCCGGACCCGGCTGTGCCTGGGATTGCTGAAGAACTCCGCCGGAGGATTGACCTCAATGATTTCGCCCGACTCCATGAAAACAATGCGATCTGCAACCTCACGCGCGAAGCTCATTTCGTGGGTCACACAGAGCATTGTTACGCCCCCGGATTTCGCTAAAGAGACCATCACGTCGAGCACCTCCTTGGTCATTTCCGGATCAAGCGCAGATGTGGGTTCATCGAATAGCAGAACCTTGGGTTTCATAACGAGAGATCGCGCTATCGCAGCCCGCTGCTGCTGTCCTCCAGACAGCGACCCCGGGTATTTGCCCGCTTGCTCCGAGATACGCACTTTTTCGAGATAAGACATTGCTAAATCGTCCGCGTCTGACTTCGATATCCGGCGAACTTTCAACAAAGGAAGGGTGCAGTTCTGAAGAACAGTCAGATGTGGGAACAGATTGAACTGCTGGAACACCATTCCGACTTCACGACGCACTTTATCCACTTGGCCTTGTTCGTCGGTAAGTTCGATTCCCTCAACGATAATTTTTCCCTGCTGATGTCTCTCGAGCCCGTTAATGCAACGAATAAGTGTTGATTTTCCCGAACCTGACGGACCGGCGATTGCGACTCGCTCGCCTTCCGAGACGCACAGATCCACTTTACGCAATACCTGGAGAGTTCCAAACCATTTGCTGACGTCAGTCAGCCGAAGCGAGAAACGTTTCTTAACGTCGCCTGGATTATCGATCATTTCCATCCCTGCGGCCGACATCTGCAAATTCGATCGGCCCGCAGGCAACTTGTCGTCCGTCGAAATAGCCGTCAATTGAATTTATAGAATGCGACACTATCGTTTTCGTTGCTGACATTGCCTGCGCGATTGAGCTCCTCGAATAGCGCATCTCGATTTGCCTCGGATCACCTATCGTCGCCGCCTAGTGACGCGCTAGCAAGGATCATTCAATTGGAGTGAAGCAAGCCCGACCAACTCCTCGCCGAATCTTCATCAGTCAGTTGAATTTAATTCCTCGTTTCGCTTGCCACGCCATGTTGCTTCCGACGGGCTAAGGGAGCAAAATAATTGCGTATTCAGAGAGATTTAGATGCGGGTGCTGGATCTCTCGCCAAACTCAAAATAGGCACGAGCCCAATATTACATGCCGATTCTGGGACATACGGTAGATCGCGGATTGCATCGCGTATTTCAGAACTTTATCGACCGCTTGTCGGCGGCAGACGATCTTGGGGATTTTTCTAGAGTCATCGCGGACACCGCGACCGCTTTGGATCTATCCTGTTTCGCCTATCTCGCTCTCCAACCCTCAAGGGATGACAAGCCGCGTCTAATCTCAACATATCCTTCGCGATGGACGACACATTACTTGCGCAATAAATACCAAACTGTCGACCCCGTTATTGGAGAGGCGCTTCAGAGTCCCGAGCCGTTCCGATGGGGAATTGATTTGTCATCGAGATCCGCCTCGATGGCGGAGCGACAACTTCTCGATGAAGCCGCCCAATTCGGAATCCGATTTGGCTTTACTGTTCCCATTCACGATGGGCACGGTCCAGTCGCCGCACTAACGTTTGCCGCTGACGAGAGACGGCCGCAATTCGAACAGTTCATTGATTCGCACGCGCGCGTTCTTCAGCTTATGGCAATGTACTTCCATGCCCACGTCCGCCGCAAGTTCGCGAACGAGCGAAGTGTCGGTGGAGTACGCATGTCTCCTCGCGAGCTTGAATGCTTGGAATGGGCTTCGCGAGGGAAAAGCGCTTGGGAGATTGGATGCATCCTCGGCATTTCGCGCAACACCGTTGCATACTATTTAGAGAACGCAAAAGAAAAGCTTGGAGTTCGGACTGTTGTGCAAGCGGTGACGCGCCTAGCCGCTGCAAATAAAGAAGAGCGAAATTAGGACACGCACCCCCTACAACTACAGGTGATGAATTAGATCAAAAATCCCGATCAAAGGAGGTGGCACCACTTTCCTGGAGGGACCATGATTCAGCTCATCACACAATCTTCTTATGGGGAATTTTCCGACACTCTCGTTGAGATGTATCGCCTGCGGCATCGTGTTTTCAAGCTCCGCATGGGATGGGACGTTCAAACTAGCGGCGACATGGAGATCGACGATTTCGATGCACTGCACCCCGCCTACCTAGCGCAACTATGTGAAAGCGGCCAAGTGCAAGGTTCCGTTCGCCTGCTTCCCACGCTTGGCCCGACCATGCTTCGCGACACCTTTCCCGCGCTTCTTGAAGGCCAACCCGCGCCGTCAACTCCTCAGGTTTGGGAAAGTAGTAGATTCGCAATCGATGTTGCTGCCGACGCTCCAAAAGGGGATCACCGCATCACTCGTGCCGCTTACGAGCTGTTTGCGGGAATGGTCGAGTTCGGGCTTTCACGGCAGCTCACCGATATCGTTACCGTCACCGATGTCCGAATGGAAAGAATCCTTCGACGCGCCGGCTGGCCCCTGCGACGCATTGGCAATCCTTCCACGGTTGGCAATACTTTGGCCGTGGCGGGTTACCTTGCAATTTCGAGTGAGATTCTCTCCAACCTTCGCAAGGCTGGCGGCCTTTCGATGCCGGCTCTTTGGACGCCAGTAATTTTCGCGGCCGCCTAGAACGATCAACACCAACAGACGAGATGGCGTCCCGCGAAAAGCGGGAGGCCATGTCTTGCGGCTTGCTACCGAGTAACGAACGTGGCCGAAATTAGCAATAGATACGATCATCGCCACGCGGCAAAGGCTGTTGACCTGCAGCAGCTTCGACTTACGGTTGCCGCTTCTGACTACGGAAGCTTTCGACGAGCGGCAGAAGCGCTTTCGATCAAGCACACGGCCTTCAGCCGTGCTATAGGTCAGCTCGAGTACTTGGTAGGGACCTCGCTGTTCGAGCGGTCAAGCGGTGGAATCAAGCCTACTCTGGCTGGCCGAGCGGTTTTGCGAATCGCACGGTTGATCCTAGAACAAGTTGACATGCTTGTTGACGCAGGGAGGTCCGGTAGTCGCGGCGATACTGGCCATCTCGTTATCGGCTTCTTCACATCTATGTCTACCGGCAATTTGCGAGCTACGATAGCAGAACTCAAAAAGCTGCTCCCACGGCTCGAACTAGTAACGATGGAACGCTCTCGCTTCCGTCTGATTACCGCTCTCCGTAACGGAACAGCTGACGTGGTCGTTAGTCCTGGACGCATACCTTCGAAGGACATCAAATCACTGCTGCTCTGGAGCGAACGCATCCTGATCTCGCTGCCTCAGGATCACTGCCTGGCGTCACGTGAGATCGTCTATTGGACAGATTTGCGTAACGAAAACATTCTTCTGAGCAAGTATGATCCGGGGCCAGAGCTTGAGGATCTCTTGATTTCGAAGCTCGTGCTACCTGACGACCGCCCAAGGGTAGAGCGCCACGATGTAAGCCGTGGCATCATCAAGAGTCTGACGAGTATGGGCATGGGGCTCAGTCTGGTGATGGAATCGGATATTGGTGCAAGCTTCGCTGGCCTTGTGTACCGGGAGTTGCAGGACGGAGCGGGACCAAGCCGGGTGGACTTCCATGCGCATTGGCGCGACGACAATGAAAATCCGGCTCTGAAGCGATTCCTCAGCCTGTTAGCAGAACGCTATCCCTCACCCACGCCGGCTCTTGGAGAATGATTGGTTCGTCTCGCCTTTGCAAACCCGCGGTCTGTGGCCATAAAGCGCGCTAGCATTGGGGCGACTAGCTTCCCCGGATCAACGCGCTGTCCATTTTCGCGAGCCAGGGCCTCTGCGTAGGCGATGAGATCCCTATGAACGGATGCTGGAAGCTCGGCGGTAATCTTGACCGGCTTGTCGTCAAGCAATTCTCCTATTCTAAGCTTAGGCATCTCGTTATCCTCCGTAAGGCGCAAGGATGAGGTCTCGATTGACAAGTACGCGAACCGGGAAACCTGGTCGCACGGTGAGAGTGGGCTGGATGTTAAGGCTGCGCCGAACTATCTGCTGCCCGGTCTGGTTCAGTGAATCCGAGGCGCCGTGTCGCAGTGCCTGGATGATTGCGCTATCGTTGCTGTTGGTGTCCGAACCCGCACCCAGTTCGGTCCCGACGGCGAGAAACGTCGATAATGCCGCGGCCTTGAAGAGTTCGCCCCAGTGGTTGTCGACTTGGTCTTCGAGGCCTGCATATCCGGCAGCGTCCGCGCCTGGCTGCCGCTCGAGAACGATGGAACGTCCATTCGGCATAATCAGGCGGGTCCAGACGAGCAGAACGCGCGACTGACCGAAAGTGACCTGGCTATCGTAAACCCCGATCAGACGCGCTCCTTGGGGCACTAACAAGAACCGGCCGGAGGGCGTGTCGTATACGTTTTCAGTCACCTGCGCGGTGATTTGCCCGGGCAGATCGGATCTAATCCCTGTGATCAGAGCTCCAGGAATCACGGTACCAGCCTGCACGACATAGGGTGAAGCCGGCGTGGTGATGCGGTCAGAACTGACCGTGCGGCGGTCCACAGAAGCGTTGACGAAGGCAAGCTTGCGGTCTTGACCGTTTTGCGCCGCTCCATCGTCGCCCGGACTTGTTGCGTTCGGCGACATAAGACGGTCGCTTTCAACAGCCGCGGCCGCGGGCGGACGCACTTCCTTTCCATTGGTCGAAGCGAACAAATGGCTGATGCGTGCAGCTTCGGTTTCTTGTTCTCGACGCTGCTGTTCCGGATCTCCGCCGATCGCCGGCGGCTGGCCCTGGGCCGCGAGGATGGGGCGACCGAGGTCACCGGGCAGCGGCGGACCAAGCTGCGGGATCGGCTGATGGGGAACGCCAGAATAGTCCTTTGGCAGCATCGTGATGCCGTCAGCAACATTGTGATGGTCGGTGCTGTAAAGCTCATCGGCCGCCTGATTTCGGGGGCGATTGCTCTGCAGCGACCACAGCACCGCCCCACCGATGACGAGCAATGCGACCGCGCTCCCGCCCGCCAAGACCTTCCGTGACAATCTTGTCACGCGCGGATGCTCTGCTCTCAAGCGGAAACTTTCGGACTTTTCCCCTTGTGTCTCCGAGGGAGCCGCTTGCTCGTCATTGTTTGCATTCCGCGTGTTCATGACGACGGTCTCCCGTCAGTCCTGACAATCCTGACCTTCTGTTGATGTTCGCCGCCAAGCCGCAGTTCCGCGGCAGCAAACAGCCGATCGACGATCAATACGTTGGCGTAAGCACGATAGTTGACGAGTTCGGTCTTGCCGTCTGGACCAATGACGAAGAGCGGAGGCATCTCGCCTTGCACAATCCCCGCCGGGAATTCGATGTAGACCTTGCGGCCATCGTCATATGCGGCGAGCGGCCGCCAGGGAGGACTGTCCCCTTCGATGGCATAGCGGGAGATGCGTTGCGCCGGCTCCGGAATAACGGGCTTCAGGGCGACCGAGCGCGATCGTTCGCGCACGGTTTCTGGATAGTACCAGGCAACAGAGGGCATGTATGGCCGCTCGCGGGAGCGGAGCTCGATCAGGTAGGTGCGCCGGTCAGTATTGACCACCAGGTTGGTCTCGATCGACGCTCGGGTCGGCTTGACCAGGATATGGACCCGCCGTGTGTCGCCGCTCCCGCTCTCGGTATCGCCCACAACCCAGCGTACGGTATCTCCGGCCGCGATCGGCCCCGATCCCGTCAACTGTTCTCCCTCCTCGAGCGCGATATCCGTGATCTGCCCTGGTGCTGCGTAAATCTGATAGAGCGCTCCGGGACTGTAGGCGTAGATTTGCGCCGCGTTGAAATACCCCCGCTTGCGTGGTTCGACCCGAGCCGCGCTGTTTGCCGTCTCAACACGGCTCACGGGTTCAGCGTCTTCTTTCCCTCCCGACTTGCCCCCGAGCGCGGGTTTCCAGAGAGGTGGAACGTGCAGCGGTCTCGGTTTGTCGTCGGGAGCCACTGGGCGCGCCAACGGAGGCACTTCCGCGTCATAGCTGATCTCCGGCGGAAGGTAGGTCGCGCAGCCACCGAGCGCAGAAGAACAAAGCAGAAGAGCAGACAGGAATGCACGCTTCGAGGTCACGAACTCGGGCCAAGCCGAATTGAGCCTGGATTCTGCGAAGTGATTCATCGAATGAACGCCAGACTTCGTCTTGGTCACTGACTCAACTCCTTTGACCAGTTGATGGCGCGAACGTAGACGCCAAGAGGATTCTTGCGCAGACGCTCGGCATCTCGCGGCGTTTCGATCACGATGGTGAGAATGGCCGTCCAGCGCTCGGTCGAGTTCAACGAACCGTTGTCGTAGACACGCTCGGTCCACGCGACCCGAAAGCTTTCCGACGACGCGCGAATGACGCTCGAGACATCGACGGAGATTTGGAGCTTGCCCAACTTGGCGAACGGGTCGTTGTTGCGCGCATAATCGTTGAGCGCGGCTGCGCCGCGATCAGTAGTAAAGTCATAGGCCCGGAGCCAATTCTGGCGCAGAATGATGCCGTCAGCGGGTAGACCCCTGACATCTTCGATAAAGCGTGCCAGATGGTAGGCGATCTGCGCATCTGTCGGCTGATAGTCGATGTTGGCCGGTGCAACTCTTTGGGCCTGGCCAAGATGATCGACTTCGACAACCCAGGGCGTGATCGATCCTTGGCTCGATTGCCAGACAAGGCTGCCTGCGAGTCCAGCCGATAGCATCAAGCAGCCGAACGCCATCAGGCGCCAGTTTTTGGCCTGCACGCGTGCAGATCCAATGCGTTCGTCCCAAACCTGCGCTGCTTTCTGATACGGTGTGACCGGTTCGGGCATGCGCCCGTAATGAACGGAAGTTCGTCTAAACATCGATGGTTGCCCCTGGTATCGAGTGATCGCTTTCAAGTCGTGGGATGGAAAGATTTGAGGCACGCTGTGCCGCAGAGGTGGACCGGTCCGTCTCAGCGCTCTCCTTCGGACAAATCAACGGAGGAACCGCTACCACCATGATCGCCCGAGCGGACGGCCTGGCCAGCAGCCGAGGCACCATGCCGAATGGTCTCGGCGCGCTTCATGCGGCGAGCCCAATCAGGCTGCCCTTCGGCCGCCGCACTCGCGCCCTGATCGCCCGCTGAGCTACGTCCGTTGGCAGCCGCAGCTCGACGCAATGGACTGGTCGCAGCCGAAGCGCCCGCCTCCGCGACGCCAGCTAGGCCGCCGCTTCGATAGGCGGCTGATGCTCCGCTTATGACAGCGCCGCCACCGCGCGCGGCGCCTGTAATCCCACCACCAGCGAGACCGGCACCGCCAGCGGCAAGTCCCGCGCCAGCCGCAACAATGCCGCCGGCAGCAAGGCCTGTTCCAATCGCGGCTCCGGCGCCGAGTTGAGGTCCGCCCGACACCAGGCCGTTTGCGATACCTGGACCGAAGATCCCGAGACCCAGCAAGGAAAGCGCCGCGAGCACCAGCGTCATCGCGTCTTCGATGGTCGGCTGGTTGCCGCCGAAGCCAGCGGTGAACTGCGAGAACAAGGTCGATCCGATGCCGACGATAACGGCCAGAACGAGAACTTTGATTCCAGAGGATATGACATTGCCCAAGACCCGCTCTGCCGCGAAAGCCGTCTTGCCAAACAAGCCAAAGGGAATGAGCACGAAGCCGGCCAGCGTCGTAAGCTTGAACTCGATCAGGGTGACGAAGAGCTGGATCGCCAGAATGAAGAAGGCGAGCAGCACCACGACCCAAGCGAACAGGAGAACGACGATTTGGACGAAATTCTCGAAAAAGCTGATGTAGCCCATCAGGTTGGAGATCGACTCAAGCAATGGTCGGCCGGCATCAAGTCCTACCTGAGCGATCTTTCCCGGCCGCAGGAAATCCGATGCAGACAGGCTTGCGCCGGATGCTTTCAGCCCGAGACCGGCAAAGCTCTCGAAGACGATGCGCGCCAGGCTGTTCCAGTTCCCGATGAGATAGCCATCGCAGCAGACTGCACGAGCTTGGTCGGATGCGCGCACGATCCAGGAATACGGATCGACTGCAATCCGTACTCCTCATAGAGCGCGTCGGTTAGCCGGGCGCCTTCCGGCGGCGACCATTCGACCGTCTCGTAAGTTAGTTCGACGCCCTTTGGCGCTGCACTTTCCGAAGTAGACGACGGACGTGATGCGGAAGCGCCCGCTGATCGAGACATTGCACGCCGCCCGACGACGTCGGCTACGACCGGCGCGGCGAGGGGCAGCCTTGGAGGCACATGCTGGTTCACCCAGCCAAGCAACTTAGCGACATCGCCGGCCATGCCTGGCGAGGCAGGAAAAGCCTTCGGATCGGCGGCGGGCAACTTATCGATGACGAGCAGCCGCGTGTCCGTCTGGGTGCCGTGCTTGGCGTAGACGGCGCCGTCGATCGCGGCGGAAAATACGACCCGTCCGCGCTCCTGGAGGCGAACAAAGGAGCCAGTCCACGCCGGGTTATCCGGCGCAAGGCCCGCGCCAGCGATGGCCACGAGGCGTCCACCGTCGCAAAGGCGCGCGAGCGCCGAAGCGATGTGCCGGAAAGCCGCGTCCGCCATCCGTCGATCGACATTCGCCACCGCGGAGAACGGCGGGTTCATCAGAACGACGCTCGGTACGACCCCCGCGTCGAGATGATCATCAATTTGTGCGGCGTCGAACCGCGTGACCTTAACGTTGGCGAACAGATGATCGAGCAGCGCCGCGCGGCCTACGGCCAACTCGTTCAACATCAGAGAGCCGCCGGCGAGCTCGGCCAGGATGGCGAGCAAGCCCGTCCCAGCGGATGGCTCCAGAACGCGGTCGGCAGGCGTAATGCCGGCTGCCGTGCATGCGGCCAGCCCAAGCGGGATCGGCGTCGAGAATTGCTGGAACACCTGACTGTCCTCGGAACGCCGCGTATGGGTCGGCAGACAGCTCGCGATTTGCGCGAGCATTGGCAGCATTGAGGCCGCCGAGCCAGCCTTGGTGCGCATGGCCGGACCGAACTTGCGCAGGAAGAGAACGGTTGCCGCCTCGCAGACGTCATAGGCGGTCTTCCAGTTCCAGGCGCCGGCCGCGTCCGAGGCACCGAAGGCAGCCTCCATGGCGCTACGCAGAACGGCGGCATCGATGGGACGTCCGCGTTCGAGATCAGTCAAGATCTGTCGGGCGGCCTCAATGGCAGCAGAGGTGAGAGTGGCAGCGGCACGCATCGAGAGCGGCGCGGCGGCAGCGCCGCCCGCGAGAGATTCGGTCATGACAGGATTTCTCGGGAGAGCAGGAACGGGTCGAACCATCAGGCGCTCTCCTTTGACCCAACGGCTCAAACCCTTCCCGGCCCGACTCTCCCTCTGAGCGCTCGCCCACAAAAATGGGGACCGGCGCCGCACACCGGTCCCCAAGCAACTGTAGGACGGCCGGAGCCGTTCCGCTCCATGTCACTCAGCCGCGTCAAGCTGTTGCGGATCGTCGTCGCCCGCGTTCTCCCGATCCTCATCGTCGGCCAGGAATTCGGGCAGCATTCCCGCTTCGCTCTCCTGCGCCACTGGCGCCGCATCGGAATCGACGAGGCGCAGCGGCTCCGGCAGCCAGCCCGAGCCATCGAGTAGACGCTCGGCCTCCTTTGCCATCTCAGCCTTCTTCAGATGGTCGATCAGTTGTGCCGACGACTCGCTCTTGGCTTCCCGCACCGCCTCCAGAATTCGCGGCTTGGTGACCCGGCCGAGATAGTTGTCGACGGTCGGTCGCCAGCCAGCCTGCACCATGTCGAGCCCGACCGAGCGGGCCAGCACATCAGCCTGGTCGAGTCGCGTGCGGACACCGTGAGCGGAGACGCGCCCCTGATTGTAGCGATTGGCGGGCTCATAGACGGCGTTGACGGCAAATGATGCACAATGGGCGAACAGCGACGCCTGTGCACCACCATCGAGAGCCGTCAGCGCATCCCAAAGATCGTTCTCGCTCTTCGGCAACCGCGCCTTCCAGGCCTCATGCCGCGCCTCGACAGCCTTGGCGGAGACGCTTTCTCTCAGCCCCGGAGCTTGAGTTGGAAAGTTCGGCGTGCGAAGGCCGATCTCGAGACAGCTTCCGGATGACGCGAACCGATAAAAAGCCGTCAGCACGAAGTTATGCAGCACTGCCTGGAACGCGACCGCTGGATTTTCTGCCAGCGCATCCCGCAATGCCAGCGTACGATGCGCCGTCAGCTCGGTGATCAGCCGATCCGGCAGAGGTTTCGCCGTGTCCTCATCATCCTCTTCGGTATCAGAAGCGCCACCTGCGACTGCGATGATCGCGCGCTGAACTGAAGTGCCAGGCTCCTGCCCTTCAGTCGACGACACGTCGGCGTCCTGCCCGACATCAGGATCAGTTTCCTGCACATCGTCCTCCGGCCGGACGTAACCCCGGTCCACGGAGAGGCGTCCTTCGGAATCGATGCTGATGAAGACACCAGCTCGGGCGATCTCGGTCGGTTCGTAAAGCATCGGCCGGTCTTCGAATGCCGCCAGTGCCGACTCGATTTCGCCAAGACGCTGATCGACCTCCTCGGGCAATTCGTCGGCATCCTGGTAGTCGGTTTCCAGCTTGGCCCGCTCGGCATTCAGCGCATCGATGGTGGCCTGCTCCTCAGGTGAGAGATCGACAGGTCTGCCTTCGATTTCTCGTAGGCCTTGCGTGTGACCGTAGGAGAAGTCTACGGCGACTGAGATCCACTTCCAGCCTTCGGCAGCAATCGTCTCAGCTTCAGCTTTGAGCTTTTCGGTTACGAGGCGGTCGAGCAAAACGACGTCCTGAAGCCAGCCGCCGTCGTCGTGCTCGAACAAATCCCGCAGAACGCCGCCACCCGCGTGCTGATAAGTATCGAGGCCCACAAACTGCGCCCGGCGATCGGACCCGCGCACGGTGTTCTCAGTGAGCAGCCGACGGATCTGGTAAGGCTCGTCATAACCGGAACGGCTGACGTTCTCCCAGACTTGCTCCTGACGGGCGTGATCGGCTGTGACCGAGAACGCCATGAGCTGCTCGAGCGTCATGCCGTCTTCGGCGTAGACCTCATGCAGCTTCGGCGACACCGACGCCAGCCGCAGCCGCTGCTTCACGATCGCAGGGTTCACGAAGTGCCGCGCGGCGATGTCTTCCTCAGTCATGCCGAGATCGCGGAGGGTCTGGAAGGCCCGAAACTGATCGAGCGGGTGCAAACCGACCCGCTCATCGTTCTCCGCCACCGAATCGTCCGCGGCGATGCCCCCTTCACGCACAACGCACGGCACCGCCTGCGTCTTTGACATCCGTTTTTGTTTCACCAAGAGCTCGAGGGCGCGATAGCGCCTGCCGCCCGCCGGCACCTCGAACATACCGGTCTCGTTGCCATCCGCATCAACGACGGCCCGGACACTTAGACTTTGCAGGAGGGTACGCTGTGCGATGCTCTCGGCTAGCTGCTCGATCGAGACACCGGCCTTGACCCGGCGAACGTTCGACTGGCTGAGCACCAGCTTGTTGAACGGAATGTCCCGGGAAGGCGACAGCGTGATCTTTTGTACGGCTTTCGTCATTTCGGCTCTCCACGACGGGCGGCCGTGAGACTCTCTCTCGGCTTCCAACCCGTCGCGAACAGCCTTCCCTCCTCTCGCTCTCGCGCGAGGCCGAGCATCACGCCGCCTCGTGATCGGCGACAACCGTCTCCAGCCAAGCGGGCTCGATGGACCCGGGAACGAAGCCGAGCAGATAGTCCGCGGCCTTGCTCGCCTGCGAGGCGGCACGCACGAGAGCTCGATTGTCTTCGCGCAGAACCTCAAGCCAGTAGCCGATATAGTCGGCATGTCGCACAGTCGGGACGATCCCGAGTGATGCGCAACTGAACGCGGAACTCAACTCGGCGACCAATTCTTCGAAGGCATATTTCTTCGTACCGTAGGATCCGCTCTGGTCGCGGTTGAGGCGCGAGGGATGCCCGGTCGCATGACCGAGCTCATGCAACGCCGTGCGGTGCCAGTTGATGGGTTCGAAGTAGGCCTGCGGCGGTGGGACCTGAACATAGTCTTCGGCTGTTGCGTAGAATGCGCGATCTCCACCGATCCGAAATGGAATTCCGCTGGCCTTGATCAGGGCGTCCACCGTGGGTCCGATGAGGCCAGCCGACGGTGGCGGTGCAGCGGTGGCAATCGCGTCAGGCAGATCTGCGCACTGATCGACGTTGAAAACGGTAAATCGTTTGAGGAATGGAATTGCCTGGGCGTCTTCGCCGGTCTCAGCGGCGCGTCGCTTTGCGTCATTCGGCACGAAACGATCAGCGTAGACAACCGTGGTACCGCGCTCTCCTTTGCGAACGTGACCGCCAAGCGAGAGCGCCTGGCGGAAAGTGAGCCAGCTTTGCCCGGTGAATCCGCGTTCGATCACGGCTCCCCAGAGAATGAGGATGTTCACGCCACTGTATTGCCGATTGGTCGAGGCATTTTTCGGCATGGCTAGCGGCGCTTTCGCCGCGGCCGTACCCCAAGGCTGGACCCAGGGCATGCGGCCGGCCTCGAGCTCGGCAATGATCTTGTCGGTGATTTCGGTATAGAGGTTCGCCCGGTCCTGGCCGGCGCGCGCGCAAGCAGTAGGGTTTGACATCGCGGGTCTCCGCGACGGGAGCCACGAGCCTCTCTCGCAGCTTGTAACCCGTCACGGAAAAACCCAGCCTGCACTCTTACTCTCAGCCACTAGCGCCATCTACTTGGGGCCCAGGCCGAGCAGGCGTGCGCCCAAGGGCGCATCGCCTCAACGGAAAATGGCACCCGGAGAGCGTGAGCATAGCGACCCGAAGGGGCACCGCGGGTCCGAGTGCAGCGACGAGACCGGTTAAAAGGGCACCCGGGAACGGGGCAGTGATAGCGATCGCCGCAGGCGAGCCCCTTTCCCGAGTGCCCCCGGCGAGGAGCTCCGCATCTCTTTGCGCGAGGGATCGAAGCCGCACGGCGGCCGAGACGCAAAGCGGCTCGGTTCACGAGAGCCCGGTGCGGCGGGAGCCGCACGCGCGAAACTGGAAAAATCCGCCAGTCCGAGGATCTAGATTTCCTCACGCGCATGCGTCTGCGCGTCATAGATCCTGATCTGAAGCATGGGAAAACGCTTCTTTAGTTCTACTCCACCTGCCCTGGCGCCGTCTCTGGTTGCAAATTCGGCTTTGAATCGGCCATCTACTTCAAGCGCGTAACCAGAGGCCGGCAGTTCACGGGTAGCTGCAACCATTTCATTCCCATTGTGTAGTAAGGTGGCTCGAAATGATGGGTAGCGTGAGTCGGCTGAGCCACGCTAGACCGGAGTCACCCGCAAAAAAGCGGTGACGGTCATCGCACGCGGTAGATTGCCGTCTCGCATTGGATCCCATCAAGGATGGGCATTTTCATCGTCCGAACAGGAAGTCGGGTTTCCGCTGGCGCGGATGCATGCACGATAGAGCCACGGCTCGACGTAGCTGCCCTTCCAGAGCCCTTCGCCCGCCCGCTCCGCTTCGCGCTGAGCTTCGTGATATCTGCCCTTTAAATATTGAGGCCAATCCAGCGCGAGACCGTTGCGCACAAGCCATTCCCCGAGATCCTTGCCCGCAACCGAACAGGTCGCGACCGTGCGGCCATACCGGTCGAGGCTGAGGGGGACACAGTTGACGGGGTGTCGGGCAATGTAAGCGTCGAGGTCGTTCGCGGCCTTTGAACCACAGCGGTACTGTAAACTATCCTCACCGCGACATAGCTGAGTGCTTTCCGGAGCATCCACACCCCAAAGGCGGACCCGTCTTCCGTGAATCTCCATCGTGTCGCCGTCAATGACGCTGGCCTGACCGACAAAACTGTCAGCAAGCGCCATGTTCGATAACAGCAGGAGCATCAATGCAAGGACACGGCGTTTGATCATGGCGTTGGGTACCAGCTATTAGCGCAGATTGCGGGGATTGAATCTCGACCAGTTTTCGAGCGCCTTCAGCACCGGCAGGCTCTCCGGCCGCTCGGGATAGTGAAGCTCAGCGCCACGCAGCCAGCCCCTTCCTGGAAGCGGTCCCACAACAGGATGGCATCCATCTGCCAGGTAAACTCATAGACCGTCCGAACGCCGTCGCTCTTTATGACTTGGCCTATCCAATCTAGCCTTAGTTCGATGGTGGCGGCACCGAGAAGTCGCAAAGACTAGGCCTGGAGTCAAAGCAAGCACACCGCTCCGCTAACGCGAGTATCTCAGCACGTGCCTTTTCGTCCTTGAGCTTCATGAAGATCGCAATGAGGCGAAGTGAGTCGTCGATGATATGCTCCTTCGAGTTTTTCGTCATAGGCTCTCACCCAGCTCGGATATGGGCGAGGAATGCGGCAACCTGGCTTTCCAGTGACGCGGAATGGCGCGCTAGAACAGCGGCAGCTTCAGCCATGGAGGACGCTTCGAGGCCCGCCTCTACAGCCGCGTCACTAACTTCAGAAATAGTTTCCGAGACGGCCTGCGTTCGGCGGGCTGCACCGTCAACGTTGCCAGCAATTTCACGAGTCGCTGCTTCTTGCTGTTTGACGGAGGCCGAAACGTTGGTCGTGATGTCATCGATCTTGGCAATCATCGAACCTACCCCGCTGATTGCCACTTCGGCGCGGCTCGTTGCGCCTTGAATGGCGGTGACCTGGCCACCGATTTCTTCGGTTGCCTGCGCAGTTTGCTCCGCAAGTGCCTTCACTTCCGAGGCCACAATGCTAAAACCTTTGCCGGCATCTCCCGCACGAGACGCCTCGATGGTGGCGTTCAGTGCCAAGAGATTGGTCTGGTTTGCGATCTGATCAATAAGAGCGACCACTTGGCCGATCTTCTCGGCGGTTTTCGCCAATGCGCGCATCTCGACATTCACACGCTCGGCTTCTTCTACGGCCTTCCCGGTCTCGTGACTGGCCGCTGTAACTTGGCGTCCAATTTCGGAAACCGAATTTGCCATTTGCTCGGTCGCAGCGGCAACCGCCGAGACGCGTTCTGATGCACCCGTCGCCTCGGCCCCAACGTTGGTTGCGCGCTCTCGCGCAACGGATGTTCGGTTCATAAGAGTGTCGGCGGCTCTGGTCATTTGCGCCGCGGACTGTGAAACCGCAGAAACGACACTCCCCACTGTTTCCTCAAATTGTTGCGCGAGCGCCATCAGAGTCGCACGTCGAGTTCCTTCGGCTTCGTCGCGAATTCGGTCCTGCTCCTGTCGCAGCGTCTTGGTCTCGTTTAGGCTTTTTTTGAAGACCTGAACTGTGCGCGCCATATCGCCGATCTCGTCTCCGCGATCGGTTCCCGTAACCTCACTGTTCAGATCGCCATCCACCAAACGCACCATGACCCGACGCAGGCCTTCGAGGGGACGGGTAATTTCGTTTCGAACAATCAGCCAAGTCAGCAACAGCCCCAGAAGCGCGCCACCGCAAGCCAGCAGTATTAGCATCCGGCGATTGGACGCGTAGTCCACCTGGGCTTGAGCAAGGTCGGCATGCATCGCCTCCCTGGTCTCATCCAACCAGGAACGAGCGGCTGCTTCAGCCGCATCGAGGGCGACCTTGCCTCGCGTGTTGCCCATCTGCTGTGCGCGTCCATCGCCATTTTCACGGGCCAGACGCTGAATCTCCTTGTCGACACTCAACCAATGCTCGAAGCCGTCGTCGACATCATTGAGTTGGTCTACAAGTTGCGGAGGAGCGAGTTGAGAGCTTGCGAACTGACGGATCGAGTTCCGCAAGCCGGTGATCCGCTCTGAGACTTCGTCCAATGCTTTGCTTAGTCTTTCAAGACGGTTGTCGTCGATCTCGGCAACCGTGTCCTTCTCGAGCGCATAAAAGCGATTCAGTTCAGTCAGGAGTTGCTGGCCGGCTCGGACCATGCGCTGCGCGAAGGCGTTACGCTCAGCCTCGGCTACCTTGGTGATGTCCGCAACCATGCTGGTGACCAGCTTTTCGAGTTTGTCGAAGCTTTCGCCACCTTCGGTCGCCGACAGCTGGAACGCTCTTGATTTCGAGTTGAGCTTTGCCAATTGGCTCATTTCGTCAGCGACGCCGATATAGGCCACGGTCAGCTCGAGGAATTTGTCCAAGCGTTGAGACTGACCTGCCGTCGGCGTCTGCTGCAGCGCCGTTTTTATATCGGCAAGTTCGGCCTTTCTGGCCTCGATCTCGGCGATGGCCGCCGTCTTCCCGGCATCTGTACGCTCGATCACGAGGTCGCGCGCGGCACGGGATATCTTGACCAAGGTGACAATTGCATCTTGCGCCAGACCAGTCTGGCGAATTGGGCCCGCTGCCAGCACCTCGAGCCTGGCGTTCTGAGCGGCGAGCTGCTTGAGCGAAAAGACGATGACGGCAACGATTGTTAGCGCCAGAAGACCGATAGCGACACCTAACTTGAGCGACAGACGCAGATTGCGGAAGATGGCTGACATGAGACGGCCTTTGTTGTCTGATCCGACACGCTTCGAAAGCGAGAAGTAGTGGTCGAGGACTCGCCGGGCGTTCTTGCCTCGATTGTCCGAGCGGCAACTCGGTTGAGATCTACCAACCCTTTCCTGCTTCCGTTTCGCGTTCCGTGGGCGGGTCAGCGAATGAGAATGGCTCGAAAGTCGTTGACGTTGGTAAGTGTCGGTCCGGTCACGACGAGGCGATTCATCCGCGCAAACGCGCCATAGGCGTCGTTGCCGTCGAGGTGGGCTTGGAGATCAATTCCGAGGTCTCGCGCGGTTGGAACGAGCGTGGCATCGAACCAGGCACCCGCATTGTCCTCGGACCCATCGATGCCGTCCGTATCCACAGCAATTGCAGATACGCCCGCGCCATCCAGAGCCAGAGCCAGCGAGAGCAGGAATTCGGTGTTTCGTCCTCCGCGCCCCGCCTGCCGCACCGTCACGGTGGTTTCGCCTCCCGACAGGATCACGCATGGACGACTGACGGGCATCCCATGCCTGAGCACGGCACGCGCGATCCCGGCCATGACGATGCCGGCCTCACGTGCTTCACCTTCGATGGCGTCCCCCAGGACGAGCGGCTCAATTCCCAAACGGCGCGCGGTCGACGCAGCAGCATCGAGAGCCGATTTGGCGGTTGTGATGACGTGCACGGCGCCCGGAGCTATCTCCGGAGCACGGTTTGTCTCGACAATTTTCATGACATGGGGCGGCACCTCTATGCCGTACCGGTCAAGGATCGCGCGCGGCCCCGTTGATCTGGATGATGCTGGAATGGTCGGACCCGACCCAACCGTTGCGGGATCGTCTCCGGGCACGTCAGAGATGACGTATGTCACCACAGGTGCACGACTGACGGCAGCGAGACGACCGCCTTTGATGGCAGAGAGCGCCTTCCTGACCTCGTTCATGGCACTGATAGGTGCACCGGAGCGGAGTAGCGCCGACGTGATCGCGCGCTTCTCATCCAAACTGAGGCCTGGCGCGGGCAGGCTCAGCAGCGATGACGCCCCTCCCGAAATCAAGGCCACGACGAGATCGTCGCGACCGGCCGTTTTTACCAGGTCAAATATTCTCTGTGCCGCCTGGAGTCCGGCGGTGTCCGGCACGGGGTGAGACGCCTCCACGACCTCGATCGATCGCGTCCTGGCGGAATGACCGTAGCGGGTGATGACAAGACCTTCGATCGGGTGTGGCCATGCACTTTCGAACGCCTGGGCCATGCTCGCGGCAGCCTTGCCAGCCCCGACAACGATCGTGCGGCCTCTTGGCCGATTGGGCAGCCGGCCAGCGAACTGGCCCATTGGACGCGCGGCGTCGAGCGCGTCCTGCATGAGCGCATCAAGGATTGCGTGATCGCTCCCGGTCCTGGTCACCATCTGCCCCCTCTGACGTCTCGCGAATCCCTCGACCTCAGATCGCTGCAAAACCCCTGGCACAAGCAGCCAGCACGTCGTCCTCGGGAGTGGACCACCACCGCGGTGAAAACACTTCCACCTCGGCGAAGCCCTGATAGCCAGTCTGTTCGACCTCACGACGGATACTGCCGACGTCGATAACCCCGTCGCCCGTCATCCCCCGATCGAGAAGCAGATCGTTGGTCGGAACCAGCCAATCGCAAACATGGAACGCCATGATGCGTCCAGAATGGCCTGCGGCGGCGATGTCCTCGCTCAAACGCCAGTCCCACCAGACATGATAGACATCGATGGCCACGCCGACCCCACCTTCGCGCGATGGATCCAGTCGGTCGCAGAGCGCCAGGGCCTCACCCAGGCTTGTGATACAGGAGCGATCGCCGGCATACATGGGATGAAGCGGTTCAACGGCGAGCCCAACTCCTGCCTCTCGCGCATGCGGCAACAGCATTGCAAGACCTTCGGCGACCTGCGCCCGCGCAGCTGCGATGTCCTTGCTTCCTTCCGGCAGGCTTCCGACAACCAGCACGAAGCAAGGCGCGCCCAATGCGGCGGCTTCATCGATTGCGCGAAAGTTATCCGTAACGTTTGCCTCGAACGCTTGCCGGCTGGCTCCCGGAAAGTACGCTCCGCGGCAGTAGCCGCTCAAGGAAAGCCCGGCATCTCGAATGTGCTTGCCGACGAGACGATGGTCTTGTCCCTCCAGATCCCGGCGCCAAGGCGAGATGCCACCAAAGCCGTGACGCGCCACGCGTTCTATGACTTCGCCGATCGGCGAACGATGTCCAAGCGTCGCCGTGTTGATGGAGCATCGAGACATCGGTAGAGGCTGAGCCGAAAGGATGGTCATGAGGCGTCCTACTTGAACTGTGGCGAACGTTTCTCGACGAAAGCTGCCTTGCCTTCGATTGCGTCGTCGGAGAGTCCGAGCGGCACGGTGATCTCCGCCTCCATCGCCAGGCCGGCGTGATAGCCGAGCCGCAGCGCTGCTGCGACGCAGCGGCGCGATGCCCTTACCGCCTTGGGAGATACGCTTGCGATCTGACGAGCCACCTCCAGTGCTCGATCAAGAAGCTTGTCGTCGTCCACCAATTCATCGAAGATCCCGATGCGGAATGCCTCCTCCGCAGCGATCGGTTGCGCAGTCAACATCAAGCGCAGCGCTTGGCCGCGACCAACGAGCAGCGGCAGTCGCATGGTTCCGGTGGCAGTGGGCATGGCACCCAACTTGGCCTCGGGCACGCCAAAACTGGCGCTGCGCCCTGCGATCCGGAGATCACAAGCCAGCGCCATCACCGCGCCCCCGCCGAGCGCATGCCCGTTGCAGGCGGCAATGACCGGTACCGGTCCAAGCTCGATGGCTTCATTGAGCCCGGTTTCGGCAAGCCGGGCGTCTTCGATCCACTCCGGTGTTGCTTCGAATTCTCGGATGTTGGAGCCGACCGAAAAGGCGGGCCCCGTTCCGGTCAATACGATGCACCGCGCCGAATGATCCTGATGCGCGCGCTCCAGGAACGCTTTCAGATCCCGCCGGGCTTGAATCGTAAAGACGCCGAGCGGGCGGGAAACGATTTGAATGAGCAGCACGCCGGGATGCGGCATGGTCGCTTCAAATGTGGCGTTCTTGGCAAGCTGGTTCGACATATCGAGGCCTCAGGCGGCGTGCTGCTTGGTCGGGTTGTTTGGTGCGGTGTGCGCTGCTAACTCCAGGCCAAACGGCTCTGGACAAAACAGCCGCTCATCCATGATTTTGAGCTCGGCGGCCACTGCCAGAGGCGTGCCTGCTTTCGCGATCACATCGCGTTCGAGGTCGACGGCGGGTGCGATTTCCACCACGGTCAACCCACTTGGCCTGAGCTTCAACACACACCGTTCGGTGATGTAGGTCACATCACATCCGCGGGCGAGCGCACGGCGACCACTGAACGTGACATGACTGACCTCGGGAATGAACTTCGCGATCTTGCCGTCCTGCTCAATGCGAAGCTTGCCGTCGCCGGCCGTCACCTTGAGGCCACCCGCAGTGAAATAGCCGCTGAACACGATCTTTTTGGCGTTGGCCGTGATATCGACAAATCCACCACATCCGGCTGTCAGATACGGTCTCGCGGCGAGGCGAGAGACGTTGACGTTGCCGAACGCGTCCACCTCGAGGAACGAGAGCAAGGAGGTGTCGAAGCCTGCGCCCTGAAAATATGTGAACTGCTGCGGGGTTGGAAAGATCGCCTGGGCATTGGCTGCACAGCCAAAGGCAAACCCGGTAAGCGGCACGCCGCCGACAGCGCCCTGCTCGATCGCCCAGGTAACCGCCTCGGCTTGGCCCTCTTCAAGCAGGATCTGCGGGACGATCGCCGAAATTCCAAAGCCCAGGTTTACTGCGCTGTCCTCTGCCAACTCCACGGCGGCACGACGGGCTATGACCTTGTCAACGCTCCACGGCTCGGATTCGAAGGATGAAAGAGGCCGGCGCGTCTCCCCACTGATGGCAGGGTCGTACGTAATCTCAGTGGCTTGCGCCTGCAGCGGATCGACGACGATGTAGTCCACGAGTGTCGAGGGCACATGAACACGCTGCGTCGGGATCGATCCTGCCGCCGTCGTTCGCTTGACCTGGCAGATAACAATGCCTCCCGAATTATGCGCAGCAAGTGCAAGATCGACCATTCCGAGGACCGCACCTTCGTGCTCCATCGAAATGTTACCGCGCTCGTCAGCCGTGGTGCCACGAATGATCGCGACGCGCGGAGTATGATTTGGGAAATGCAGCCAGGAGTCGCCGCCGAATTCGACCAAGTGGACAATTTCTCCACGCTTGGCCGCGGCCTCGTTCATCTTGCAGCCGTTCAGCCGCGGATCGACGAAGGTATCGAGACCGACCTTGGTCAGCACGCCCGCCCGCTTTGCCGCCACATCGCGGGCCATATCGTACATGATCCCGGAGGGAATGTTGTACGCAGCGACTTCGTTTCTGCCGATCATCTCCCAGATTGCCGGAGACGGGAGAGAAGAAGGTCCGCTCGGATATGAACCTGCCAAAATAGTCGACAGCAAGCCTTTCTGAGCCAGATGATCGACGCCCTTGATGCCATACATGTCGCCAGCGGCGATCGGCGAGAAGACCGTAAGATTGCGTGGACGTCCCTCCGATTGGAAACGTTGCCCGATGGCCGAAAGCACATGATCGGGGCAATTCAAGCCCGCCGACGATCCGACGCAAACGATATCGTTGTCGCGGATCAGAGCGGCTGCTTCAGCGGCACTGATGATCTTCTTTTTCACCTTGGTTCTCCTATACGACCGCCAAAAAATGTCCGCCTCTAGTGCGCCGGCTGCTGCTTGGCTCGCGTGACAATCTGGGTTGGATTGACGAACCTGAGTGCGACGATCAGCCAGATAAGGGTCGTGACCATGTAGACCACCGCCATCGCGTCGATCGACTGGACTGCTCGCACGCCGGCAGCGAAGACGGCATAATAGAGAGCGACGACTAACGTCTGGCTGGTGGGACCCGCCACCAGGAAGGTGAGCTCGAACATCGCAATCGTCCGAACAAGCACCAAAAGGAGCGCCGCCAGGATTCCGGGAAGCAGCAAGGGCATCAGGACGTGAGCGAACAGTTTGAACGTGTTGGCGCCGAACACACGCGCGGCGGCCTCGATCCTGGGATCGATTTGCTCGATGAACGGAATCATCACCAGAATGACGAACGGTACCGTGGGGACCAAATTCGCAGCGACCACGCCCCAGAATGTACCAGCGAGCCCGGTCTGATAGAGGACGGTCGCGAGCGGGATGCCGAAGGTGATCGGAGGCACGATCAGCGGGAGAAGAATGACAAGCATGATTATCTTCTTGCCCGTGAATTCGCGGCGCGCGAGAGCGTATGCGGCTGTGACGCCCAGAAGGCCGGATATCACGACGACTGCACCGACCACCTCAAACGTGACGAGCAACACGTCCCCTAGCTGAAATTCGCTCCAGGCGGACGAATACCAGCGCGCTGTCCAGCCCGCAGGAAACCACGTGCCAAGCCATCGCGTGGCAAACGAGCTAGTGACGACCGACGCGATCATGGCGAACAGGTTCAGAATGAAGAATCCGACGAGAGCCCAAACCGCAGTGATCCAGAGTTTCGATCTGAGCGACGTGTCACGGATCATGGCCTTACCCCTTCGCTCCGGTTGCAGGACCGCGATAGAACAGGCCGCGGGACGCCATCATGCCAATGACGATCGCGAGCTGGACAAAACCCATGATCATCGCAATCGCAGATGCCAACGAGTAGTCGTACTCCTCAAATGCCGCCTGATAGGCTGCGATTGACATCACACGAGTTTCTCCGGCAGGCTCGCCGAGCAGGACGGCCGAGGGAAACACCGAGAAAGCCTGAACGAAGCTGAGGCAGAACGTGATCGCGAGCCCAGGCATCAGGATCGGCAAATAGACGTGGGTAAACCGTTGGCGCGCACTTGCGCCTAAGGTCGCCGCGGCCTGCTCGAGGGCAGGATCGATCCCGGTGACGTAGGACAAGACAAGCAGGAATGTGAATGGAAAGCCGTTGATCACCAGCGAAGCAAACACACCCCAATAGTTGTGCACGAGACGCAGCGGATGATCGATAAGACCGATCGCCAATAACGCACGATTAAACCATCCCTGCGGACCCAGATAGTTCAAAAGTCCCTCGGCGATCAGAACCGTTCCGAGGGTGATGGGAATGACGAGGATGGTCGTCAGCAATCGCTGCCGGTATAGCAGGCGGACGCGGAAGGCGACCGGCAGGGAGAAGACGAGATTGAGCACCGTCACCGGGACTGACAGCAGCAACGTCTTCCAGATCGTGCTGTAGAAGTACGGATCGGTGAAGAAACGCACATAATTGGACCAAGCGGACCC
This sequence comes from Bradyrhizobium genomosp. I (2014), assembly GCF_000261685.1. Classification (GTDB taxonomy): domain Bacteria; phylum Pseudomonadota; class Alphaproteobacteria; order Rhizobiales; family Xanthobacteraceae; genus Bradyrhizobium. The sequence goes on from NZ_AJQE01000289.1 coordinate 68,241, forward strand.
GGCTTTTGGCTCGAATGAAAGGACGAGCCCGTACGCGAATGGGTAGATAAACAGCAATGCCAGCAAGACGAACGACGGAATCACCAGCAGCGTCACCGCATCGAAGCCCTGCGCGGCAAGTCTCTGGCGCAAGCTAGGTCCAGACTCAACATGATGCTTTTCGGCAGAGACTGTCATCGTCATGGCCGCCTCACATCGTTTCGCTGAAGACGAGGACGCGTTCCGGAGCAGCCCGGAGGTGAATGGTAGCCCCCAAATCCACCGCGTGGTCGGATCTGAAGACCAGATCGATCCCGTCCATCGTGCGCGCGGTCCCAACGAACTCGCGGCCTCGGTATTCGATGGTGTCTATGCGCGCAGCGAACGCATTCATTCCAGGATCACCGGTTATCAAATCGTCCGCTCGAATAGCGGCATAGGCCTCTGAGCCGTTCTGCACCGAGGTTCGAAGCAGACCAGTGATTTCACTGTCGCCAACGGCCAATGTCGCCTCGTCGTTCGTTTGGCGGATCACTTTGCCCTTGATCCGATTGCGGAAGCCCATGAAGTCGGCAACATCAATATGCTCCGGCCTCTCATAGAGATCATTTGGAGTCCCGACCTGACGAATGATGCCGTCCTTAAGCACGACGATGCGGTCGGCGAGCGAGAGAGCCTCGTCCTGGTCGTGGGTGACGTAGATCGTGGTCGCACCGAGCGTATTGTGTATCCGCCGAATCTCGGCCCGCATCTCAAGACGAAGCTTGGCATCGAGGTTCGACAAGGGTTCGTCCATGAGAACGAGCGGGGGTTCGATGACGATGGCGCGCGCGATTGCCACACGCTGCTGCTGGCCGCCGGAGAGCTGGCCAGGCAGCTTCTGAGCCTGCCCGGAGAGCCGGACCAGAGCCAATGCGTCGTCCACCTTGCGCGATATCTCGGCCTTGGAGACACCGCGCATCTTGAGGCCAAATCCCACATTCTGCTTCACGGTGAGATGAGGGAAGAGCGCGTAGCTCTGAAACACCATCCCGAAGCCGCGCTCTTCAGGTCTGAGCGTGTCGATGCGACGCTTATCGAGCCAGATCGCCCCTCCGGTGACCGGTAAGAGCCCGGCAATGCAGTTGAGCGTCGTCGACTTTCCGCAACCCGACGGTCCGAGCAGGGCAATGAATTCGCCGCGCTTGACCGTGAGCGTCACGTCTTTTAGCGCATTCAAAGACCCGAACTCCCGGCGAACGTGCTCAAGACGGAGCTCATCGAACTTCTGAAGGGCGATGGTCATGGATATTGATCCCGTATGCCTGAGGCGTTGATCTCTCGATTCCTATTGCGAAAAGGCGGCTACCCAATCTGATCGGGCAGCCTAGTTGGGGAGCTTTTCGCGCCGACTACTTCCGCTTGGCAGCTCCGATTTCCTCGTCCCAGCGCCGGAAGGCTGCCACGAGTTGATCTGCCTGAAGTTGCGGTTCGAGTGGAGCTGAGCCGATCGCTCGGTCGTAGTCGGGCCAGCCAAACTCCTTGAGGACGTCCTGGCTTTCCTTCGGCGCCATCGCGAGCGTCGACGTTTTCACGGACGGACCGGGATAGAAGTACCCCTCATCGTAGGCAAAAGCCTGCTGCTCGGGCGTGAGCATGTGCTTGAGTAGATCGATGACGACCGGCATCTTCTCCGGGGCGACACCGCGCGGCACGGCAAAGAACATCGCATCCGAGACCCAGTGGAACCCTTCCAGGGCAAACAGCCCCGCTTCTTTTGGCACGATGCCGAGTACGCGCGGATTGATGTACCAGCCGACCGTGGAGACGATCATGTCTCGCGTCCCGTCGCCCAGCTCCTTCATCGTCTGCCCAGTTCCGGTCGGGTAGTATTCGATGTTCTCGCCGAGGGCCTTGAGATAGGCCCAGGTCTTCTCCCACCCATTCACCGGATCGGCAGGATCCTTGTCGCCGAGCAGGTAGGGAAGGCCCATGAGGAAGGTGCGCCCGGGCCCTGAGTTGGCGGGCCTCGCGTAGAGAAAGCGATTCTTGTTCTCGCGAGCGTATGCGAGCAACTCGTCTGCCGTCTTCGGAGTCTTCTTCACGCGCCCCGGCATGTATTCAAACAGGGGGCCCGACGGAGAATACGCGATCTCCATGCCCTTCCCTTTTGCGAGGGCCTGCATCTTGAGGGGGCCGACATCGTAGATGTCCTCTGGCTTGGGCAATATGCCGGCGTACTGGGGCAGCAACTCCTGCCACAATTGCTGCTCGATGCCGGCAAAGAGCCCATCCGTCCCCGTGAGCACAATGTCGATATCTACGCGATTGGCCGATTGCTGCGCCTTGAGCTTGCTCGCCAGCTCCGGCGCGGGCGCCTTCGTGTAGGTGATGCGCGAGACGAGCTTCGGATTCTTCTGCCGGTACGCGTCGATCGACTTCTGGCTCAGGGCAAGATTGCCCGCGACGTCGATCACGTTCAGCGCGACGGGCAACGATGGCATGGGGCCAAGCCCCTGCCCCCTAGCACTTGTGGCTGCAAGCCCCAGCGCGCCCATGCCAAGAATGACGGTTCGGCGATTTACAGCGTGAATCAATGGACCCTCCTCCGCGTTGCGCTCGAATTTGCTTGCTTGTTTTACTAGAACGATATACTAGATCGTTCTACTAGATCGATCTAGTAACAGGACTCCCGCCCTCTTGCAAGGGCCAATCTTGCAAAACGAAACGAGGAAACTCACATGAACAATCCGGGACGCCGAAGCGCTTTGGTCACCGGGGCCGGCCGCGGGATAGGCCGCGGTATCGCCCTTGCCCTCTCGGATGCAGGTTTCGCCGTCGTCGCCAACGACCTGCCAGGGTCAACTGATCTGGCCGAAACCGTAGCGGCCATTCGTCAAAAAGGCGGGGAAGCGAAGGCCTTGCCCTTCGACGTGTCGAACGTAGCCGACCATCAAAGGGCCGTCGACGAAGCATGGAATGCATTTGGTGGCATCGATTGTCTCGTGAACAATGCCGGCGTGTCGGTCGGCGTTCGGGACGACCTCTTGAAGGCCACTCCCGAGAGCTATGACCGGGTCATGTCGATCAACTTGCGCGGCCCCTTCTTCCTGACCCAGGAGGTCGCGCGGCGAATGGTCGGCGCGGAATCATCCCTGTTCCGCAGCATCATCACGATTTCCTCGATCAATGCCGAGTTCGCGTCCGTTGATCGCGGCGAATACTGCATCTCCAAGACGGGCCTTTCCATGTTGGCCCAGCTTTTCGCCGTACGTCTCGCCGCGCATCGCATTGGATCATACGAGATCCGACCCGGCATCATCCGGACTCAGATGACTGCGGTTGCGACCGAAAAATATGACCGCCTCATCGCCGAAGGACTGACGGCATTCCAACGTTGGGGTGAACCTGAAGACATCGGTAGGGCCACGGCGATGTTGGCGACTGGTCAGCTCCAATACTCGACAGGCGAAGTGATCCGTGTCGATGGGGGCCTTGCGCTTAGGAGCCTGTGATGACGCGATCGGGAAACCATCTGGCCGCCGGCGAATATTGGTTCGAAGACTTAGCCGAATGCGACCACTATGAAACAGGGCATCTTGTTGTGACGGATGCTCACATCGTCGCCTTTGCCGGTCTTTCAGGAGACTTTTTCGATCTGCACATGGATGACGAAATTGCCAAGGCCTTGGGTTTTCCAGCGAGAGTCGCCCATGGACTCCTCGGTTTGGCCCTGATCGATGGCCTGAAGAATCGATCGGCAGTTCGGATTATGGCCGTCGCTTCACTTGGCTGGAATTGGCACTTTCGGGCGCCAATCTTCGCGGGCGATCGGATCGGAGCCAACATTCGCGTCGCGAGCACGCGCTTGTCGAGCAAGGGACAGGCAATCGTCACTCTCGCATTCAAGGTCACAAAGCAGGACGGAACGACTGTCCAGGACGGTGAAACCGCCCTGCTCGTCCGGCAGCGCACGCCCAACTGAGAAGGTAGAGTCCATGACTTACATTCGATTGCCACGTGAAGACGGTCAATTCGACGAACTCGCCATGGGTGCGCCGGCCAACTGGCTCACTGCGAAACCCGGTCAGCCCCTCTCCCGCCTCGCTTTATCCGCCGGTCACGTCGTTTGCGATCCACGGGCGGACATTTCGCCAATGCGCGAGGTCGCCATCGATTTCGAAGCGACTCAGCGTTTCCGAGACTACCTTTGGGATCTTGGGCTCGGCGTGGCGGAAGCGATGGATACTGCTCAGCGAGGGATGGGTCTCGATTGGACGTCCGCCCAGACACTGATCCGTAATACGGTTGAGAGCGCAAGAGCAAGACCGGGCGCCGTGGTGTTCTCCGGCGTCGGGACCGATCATATCGATCCTGCCGGCGCAACCCTCAACACCGTGTTGAAGGCTTATTCGGACCAGCTCTCATTCGTTCAAGCGATCGGCGGGCGCGTTATCATGATGGCAAGCCGGGCCCTGGTGAAAGCCGCGCGCGGCCCGGCAGATTATGCTGAGGTCTACCGGCGCGTGCTTGAAGAGGCCGATCAGCCCGTGATTCTTCATTGGCTGGGAGACATGTTCGACCCCGCGCTCGTGGGATATTGGGGACACAGCGACGTCGGTCCAGCCATGGACGTTTGCCTCCGTGTCATCGAAGACAACGCCCACAAGATTGACGGAATCAAAATCTCACTACTCGACGAAAAACATGAGATCGCCATGCGTCGGCGGCTTCCGCAAAACGTGAAAATGTACACGGGAGACGATTTCAATTATCCCGAACTTATCGCTGGGGATGAACAGGGGTTCAGCCACGCACTTCTCGGCATCTTTGACGCAATCGCGCCTGCTGCGTCCGCGGCATTGCAGGCGCTGAGCAGCGAGGATCAAGCGAGTGGCAAGAGAGCCTTCCGCGAAATTCTCGACCCTACAGTTGCGCTGTCGCGAGAGCTGTTCCGTGCGCCCACGCAATATTACAAGACAGGAATTGTCTTTCTTGCCTATCTGAACGGCCACCAGGATCACTTCACCATGCTGGGCGCTCAGCAAGGCGCGCGGTCAATCTTGCATCTATCGCGCGTCTTCCGGCATGCGGCAGCGATCGGACTGTTTCCAGATCCTGACCGCGCGGCAGCCCGCATGCGGACCATTTTGGCCCTCCACGGCATTGCGTGAAGCCGGCTCTCGACCACCAAGCAGCATGAATGCTACCCTGGAGACGAACAGATGGCATTCATGTTGCGAGACGAGGGCTCTCACCCAGTGGATATAAAAACGAGAAGAGAGGACTCCCGCCCGACGCTGGTGGATATAGCCAAAGCCAGCGGCGTTTCAAAGGCTACGGTCTCGCTCGTCCTTCGCAACAGCCCCACCATTCCCGAGAGAACACGTGAGAAGGTGCTGGAAGCTGCCAAGAAGCTAGGTTACGTCTACAATCGGGGCGCCGCCAGCCTCCGCCTGCCCCACACACGGATGATCGCAATGGCGGTCAACAATCTCACAAATCCCTACTTCGCTGAGATTGTTGCGGCAATCGAGGATGCACTCACGACAGCAAACCGAATCGTCTTGATGTCCAACACGGGCGAGTCGGTCGCAAGACAAGGCGCCTTCATCGAAACGGTACGCGAATACAATGTCGATGGGCTACTCATAGTGCCTGCGGTTGGTACGGACGCTTCCTTCATAAACTCCCTGCACTCACTGCACCTGCCTTGCGTGCTGGTCTCTCGTACGGTACCGGGCGCGAATGTCGACTATGTGTCTCCGGATCATCGCGGTGGCATGATGAAGGCAATGGATCATCTCATCGGCCTCGGTCACACGCGGATCGGGATGATCGGCTCCAACGAGAATATCTCGACGGGCCGCGATCGGTTTGCCGGCTACCGTCAAGCTCTCGCCAAACACGGGATACCACTGGAACCTCGTTTGGTTCTCTCGGGAGCCGAAACGCGCGATGTGGGAATGGCGCAAGTTCTTCAGCTATTGGACTTGCCTGAGCCGCCAACAGCCGTCGTGTGCTTTAACGACATTGTTGCATTCGGCGCCATGCTCGGCCTTCGATCCCGGAATTTGACCCCAGGTCAGGATTTCTCTGTCGTTGGATTTGACGATATCGCGGAAGCTACCTTGTGGCGGCCGGCCTTAACCACGGTCGCAATTCCGAGACGAAATGTCGGCAACGAGGCAGTTCAGTTGCTCCTTCGACGGATCAATAACCGGGACGCGCCATTCGAATCCATTCTCATACCAACCGAGCTCGTTGTACGCGATACGACCTGTCCTCCGCCGACGACGTCAGCGAGCAGGCGTCGAAGGGGTTCCGGCACATCGTCTCGTTGAAGCGAGCAATGTTTTTTCTCGCGGGCGACCCTGCCGAACCTAGCACACGAACGCATTCTTCTACGACGCCCTGATCTTGATGACGAAGCTGCTAACCTAGTTCGTCAAACGCGCTGATTGCTCCGAGACTTGATGCGCAGCAGTAAGGACTTGGCTCGAGGCTTCTTCGGTCTCGGTCGAAGCCCGAGTGACGGCTGCAATTCGTCGACTGGCTTAGTCGACGCTGCTAGATGCTTGTTGAACGTTTCGAGCGATTTCGTTCGTTGCGGCCCCCTGCTCCTCCACTCGGATGCAATGGCCGAAGCGATCTCGCTGATCCTGTTGATTGTGTTTGAAATCCGCCTTGATTGCGTCAACCGCCTCGCGAGACGCTAACTGAACCGAGCCAATCTGCGCGTCGATTTCCTCTGTTGCTTTGCCGGTCTGGCTAGCGCGCGCCTTGACCTCCTGCGCCAGCATCGCAAATCCGTTCCCCGTTTCGCCTGCCCGAGCGGCTTCGATGATTGCGTTAAGGGCGAGCAAATTGGTTTGGCTTGCGATGGCGTTGATCAGGTTGACCACGTCACCGATCTTTTGGGACGCCGTCGAGAGCTCGCTCATCATGATGCCGCTGACCTTGTTCGCTTCGGCGACAGCGGCTCGCGTCACCGCCGCGGAGTCTCGACCTGGCGGCAGATTTCTTGAATGGCGGAGGACAGTTCCGTCGTCGCCGAGGCAATAGGAGCAGTCGGCCACCGCCCTTGCTTCGCTTTCATTCTGCTCCGCCAAAGCGGAAAGCGACTGCGCGGCGACATTGAGTTCGGCGGCCTGCGACGAAACCGCCTCGACGATTCCCCGCTACACTCCTGTCAAGATCACCTGCCAGGGCGTTCATGGTGCGCTTGCACTCCTCTCGCACCTCAACTAGGGCCGAGATGTCCTGCCAGGAGCGGCGCAGGCCCGACCAGACGTGCGCCGAAGGCGCATCGCCTAAACGCAAAATGGCACCCGGAGAGCGTGAGCATAGCGACCCGAAGGGACACGCGGCTCCGAGTGCAGCGACGAGACCGGTTCAATAGCGGCACCCGGGAACGGGGCAGTGATAGCGATCGCCGCAGGCGAGCCCCTTTCCCGAGTGCCCCCGGCGAGGAGCACCAAAGCTCTAGCGCGAGGGATCGAAGCCGCAAGGCGCGCGCCGTAGAGGCGTGGAGAAGAAGGGAGTGTTCGAAAGAATGGAGCCTGCTGGTTATGGCTCTTACTTGCCCGGCTTACCGGTGTCGGAAACGACTGAAACCTCGAAAGGGGAACGGGACCAGAGCATGCCGGGAAACGTCTCGAAGTCGGGCGCCGCAGCCCGGTGGAGAGCACAAAGTAAAGGTATGCATGGTGAAAGCTGTATTGCCTGAATCCCAGTTTCCAGTTGCCAAAGGGCTGGCCGTAGCGAACGCGGCTGACACGCTATGCCACACGGGACAGATCACACCTCCCAGTGCGAACTGTCACCGGTCCGTGTGGGACGACCACTGTCAGTGGGTCAAGGAAACGAACGGGACACCTAAACATGCCGTAACTCCCCACACACGTAACTACGGGATCGCCTATAGCAGGCTCTTTCGAGAACCTGTATGGCGACGGAGCCGTCATAGTACCCAAATGCCCGACGTAATGGCCGGGACAGCCGCCGCGAGGTGGACGATCATGCGTATAAGGCCGGGTGACCGGACCGAAAGCGCCTCCGATCGGGGGAAGGACGATGTCGCTAAGAACGGCATTTGCAGTATGCGTAGAAGAGATTCTTCGACGGAGAGGTGCTGCTGATGCAGGCCGCTATCATCCAGAGAAGAATTGAATCACTGCCGACTTTGTCGCGGTCGGGTAAGCGTATAAATGGCCTTCACCGCTTGATGAGATCTCCGTATCTTTTCGAGAGGGCTTACGAAAAGGTCTCCCTCAACAAGGGAGCCCTGACGCCGGGAGTTGACGGCAGGACCTTCGACGGCATGTCGCTGGCGAAGCTCGCCGATATCGCCAAGCGCGTAGCAGACGGCACTTATCGCTTCCGGCCAGTCCGGCGGGTTTTTATCCCGAAGGACAACGGCAAAACACGACCGCTGGGTATCCCCACGGTGGAAGACCGGCTCGTCCAGGAGGCGGTCAGGATATTGCTCGAAGCGATCTACGAACCTGTGTTCCTCGATGAGTCGCATGGGTTCCGCCCGGACCGATCCTGCCATACCGCTCTTAAGACTATCAAGAAGACCTGGACGGGTTGTAAGTGGCTAGTCGAAGTGGATGTGCGTGGGTTCTTCGACAATATCGACCATGACATTCTGCTCGAGCTTCTGAGGAAACGGATCGATGACGATAGGTTCATCGGCCTGATCGAAGGAATGCTCAAAGCAGGTTACATGGAAGATTGGGTCTACGGACGCACGTACAGTGGTACGCCACAGGGCGGCGTTATGGCTCCCTGAACGCAAAAGATAACT
>NZ_AJQE01000290.1 GCF_000261685.1 Bradyrhizobium genomosp. I (2014)
CTCGTCACCCAAAATCCCGCATAGCTCGAAGCCCATCAGAGGGAGATTGAGCAAGCTTGGATCCACTTCATCAGAACCATAATACGCCACAAAAGTCCCCCGCTGACGGTCGACACCCTTCTCGCAAATTTCGCGATGCATTCTGTTCCGCAGCTCCACCATCCCTTCGACAAAAGTCTCGTCTGCCGCGTGATGAAGATCAGCGCGGCGGACGAAGCGGTCGACTGCGGCCCAAGCCGAGACTTTGGAGTAGGTGTAATGCTGTGGATCACCCCTCACTTCCCACAAACCATGGTCTGGCTGATCCCAGATCCGCTCGACGTGACCGATCACGGAGGCGATCAAAATGCCCTCAAGTTCGGTCGGGGCTATGCCGACCTTCGCTGCGGCAGCCACGGAATCCAGGAGCTCGCCGTAGACGTCGAGCTGTCGCTGGGCCGCGGCGGCGTTCCCGATTCGCACCGGCTTCGTCCCTCTAAATCCCGGTAACCAGGATGCGATCCATTCCTCCAGACGGCGTGAGCCATCCACCCGGTACATGATCCTGATCTTGTCGGGTTCGCCACCGGCGGCTCGAAGAAGCCAGTCGCGAAATGCCTTGGCTTCGTCGTGATACCCGGCATCAATCAGAGCGGATGTCGTGAACGCTGCATCACGCAGCCAGCAATAGCGGTAATCCCAGTTCAGGTCGGAGGCCGGCGCCTCGGGAAGCGAAGTGGTCGGAGCGGCAATGATGCCGCCTGTAGAACGGAAGATCATCGCCTTGAGCGTCAGGAGAGAACGTCTGACGGCCTCGGGCCACCGCGTTTCAATGGCAAACTTCCCGATCCAATTGCGCCAATACGTTTCTGTCGCCTGCAGTGCGGCGTTCGCCGCAATCTGCGGAGGTGGCGTCTCGGTTGAACTGCCGTACCGAAGGCAGAATGCGATCTCCTCGCCCTGGCTCACCTCTGCTTCCGCTACGATGCATGAGCCCCGCTGTGAAAGCTGGCCCGGCGCATGCAGAACGACGAGGTCCGGTCCCACGAAGCCGACGGCGCGATCGCGATCGATCTCAATTGCGGGTCTCAAGGATCCATAGTCGAACCGAAGATCCAGCTCGCTGCGCAACCTGACCTTCCCCTCGAGGCCTCGGACAATCCGGACGACGGCGAAGGCCCCATCCTCGACCGGCATGAAGTCGATCAGCCGGACATGGCCCGTCGTCAGCTCGAAGTCCGTCTCCAGCACGAGCGTGTCCTCGCGATAACGGCGCGATGACGTACCGGCCTCGACGGGCGCGAGCCTCCAGCATCCATGCGAGTTCGTGCCGAGTAGGGCCGCAAAGCAGGCATCCGAATCGAAGCGCGGCCAACATAGCCAATCGATCGAACCGTCGCGATGAACAAGGGCAGCCGTCTGGCCGTCTCCGATCAGGCCGTAATCCTCGATGAACTTCATCGGCGCGGAAACACTCATCCAAATCGCAAACTGCGTTCACGTCGACGAAGTCTGCTCCTCGTACTTCCAGACGCACGCCCTGCTGCCACGGCCAATGCAGCTGCTCCCAGTAGCGCCGCTATCGGAGCAAGCCGCAGCATGCTTGCCGGCGCGGCAAAGGCGCTGTCGACCGCCTCCGAATCGAAGCTACCTCTGGTGCGATGAAGGCCGCGCACCGGTTGCTCGAGGTTATCCGGCCGCATTCCATCAATTGGCCGCTCCGTCTGTTGACCGCTGATACAGGTTTGAGCGAGATAGCGATCCAGCAGGCCCGGCACGATCATGTTACCGAAAATGACCTTGAGGGTGCTGAAGCCGATCCAGTACTCCCTCGCCGGCCTTTGAGCCGCATCGTACACCGTATTCGCGATGACTTCGGGCTCGACAACGGGTGCCACCGGCCTCGGCGTCCGGGGCATATGCGTCCTTGCCCAATCGAATTGCGGCGTGTTGACCGCCGGCAGCTGAAGCATCATCAACTTGATCCGGCTCTGCTCGTGCCTCAGCTCACTTCGCAGCGAATCTGTAAAGCCGCGGATCGCGTACTTGGCGCCGCAATAGGCCGACTGCAGCGGAATGCCGCGATAGGCCAGCGCAGATCCGATCTGGATAATGGTGCCTCTGTTGGAGGGGCGCATGTGGCGTAGAGCCGCCATCGTTCCGTGCACGAAGCCCAGATACGTCACGTCTGTGACGCGGCGGAATTCATCGGGCGTCATGCGCCAGACCGGCGAGAAGACGGTCACCATCGCATCGTTGATCCATATGTCGATCGGACCGAGCGTCGATGCGATGCGATCGGCGGCCGCAAACACGGCGCTGGCATCCGCAACGTCGAGAGCCGTCACGACTGCCTGTCCGCCGGCGTCCTCGATCTCGCGCCGCACCTCCTCGAGCGCCTCCGCATCCCGGGCAATCAGGCCGATCGCGTACCCCGCGCGGCCGAAACGATGCGCGATCGCCCGCCCCACCCCGGCAGATGCTCCTGTGATTACGACAACTGGGCGCGATCGGATCGTCGCCTGATATCCTTCGTCGTGCATCGAGACAACTCCTCACTACGGTGCGGCCGGATACGCGATGGTCGACAGCAGCGCCATCGCCGGCTGGCGCGAGTCGAGCCTGGTGTGCTGGACGATCAGCGGCTCGCTCGCCTCGATGACGGAAGCGTAACTCGTGTCGCGCGGAACCGGCGCCGGGTCGGTCAGGTCGTTGAACCGAAGGTGCAAGGTGCGCTTGGCCGGCACCTTCACCCGGTACGGACCGACCGGAGCCCTGTTCTCAAAGAAGAGTGTAATCCGGACGTCTGCATCACGATCGCCGGTGTTCAGGAAGCAGGCCGCCTCATGAGACACGAGGTCGTGCGCGTCGCTGACGCTGTCGCTTGGGATGTAGCCTTCGGGAATGGCCCACAGCGTCCGGCCGATACTCTGCATCGTCATCGCTCCAGCTTGATCAACGCGAGCCCGGTAACGGGGTCGTGCGCTTTCTGAAGGTGTGCCGGGCTTTCGGTGATGATCACCTCGAGGGTGGGACGAACCCGGCCGGATCCCAGGTGACCGGCAAGGGCGGTGCCGTCCCGCCGGCCGACGACCAGATGGATGTGCACGGAAGGCTCGCCCGAAGGCGCAACGGCGATATCGCCGACGAGCGAAGCGACTTCCACCTGTTCGTCCACGCGGTTTTCGAGATAGGATTTTGTCTCCCAATCGAAATATTTCAGCACCAGCCCGCTGAAGGCTCCGATACCGGTGACTTGGGCTGCGGAGATCCGTTGCTGAGCTGCAAGCGACTTCAGGCTTTCCATCGCCTCGTCGCCGCTGTCGAGGATGACCGCAAAGGTTCGCTGCGCACCGTCGTTGAGAAGCTTGTGCTTCATCGATATTCTCCTAGTTCAAATTGACCTCTCCCAGTCGGGACAGCGCCCGGATTCGGTCCGCCGTGCGGCAAGCGATCGCTTGGATCGTCAGAGACGGATTCGCGCCGCCCACCGTCGGAAACACGGAGCCGTCGCAAATCCACAGGTTGGGAATGTCCCAACTGCGGCAATCTGCGTTGACGACGCTGCTGTCCGGCCGATCGCCCATCCGGGCCGTTCCGTTGAGGTGACAGGTGTCGTCTTCCTGGACCCAGATGTTCTTGGCGTGGATTGCGCTCAGAGCCCGGCTCATGAACGCGATGGAGTGATCGATCAGGCGCCTGTCGTTGTCGCACCAGGAGTAGGTCACGCGCGGAATTCGGAGCCCGTATTGATCGCGCTCGTCTGCCAACGTGACGCGGTTGTTTTCCTGAGGCAGCATCTCCCCAACGATCTTCAGTCCTACGACGTGATTGTAGCGCTTCATCTCCTGGACGAGCCGCGCCCCCCAAAGACCGTGCGCCGTCGCTTGGGTATTGGCCCACAGCTGCGGCAGAGGGCCCTGGCTCATGTACGCATAGCCGCCAAAGAAATCCTTGCCGTCGTCCTCGTAATTCCAATGCTCCGTGATTGCGAGGGACGGCGGGCCCTTGTATGAGCGAACCTCCTCGTCCATCTCGCCCCACACGGCCTGGTTCGCCTGAGCCATGAGGTTCTTGCCCACGAGTCCGGAGCTGTTCGCCAGGCCGCTCGGAAACTTGTCGGTCGCCGAATTCAGCAAGAGCCGCGGCGTCTCGATCGCATAGCCGGCCACTACCACGTTACGTGCCCTTTGAAAGCGCCACTTGTCCTGGCGGTGATAGTGCACACCGACAGCGAGTCCATTCGCGTCGGTCTCGATCCGGCCGACCATGGCGAGATCCCGAATTTCGGCGCCGGCGGACAGAGCGCGCGGTATCCAGGTCACCAGGGCACTTTGCTTTGCGTTGGTCGAGCAACCGGTCACGCAAAAGCCGCGATAGACGCATGGATGCGCGAGGCCACGCGGTGCCGAAAGAGTTGCGAGCGGCGTCTCCGTCCAACCGATACCGAGGGCCTCGCAGCCGCGGGCGAGCGCGCGGGCGGCTGCATTGAGCGGATGAGCACGATACGGATATCGCGGACGCGGCGGCCCCCAGGGGTAGTTGACAGGACCGGAAATTTTGAGGGCCTGCTCGACTTCCGTGTAGTACGCCCACATTTCGCGCCAATCGATCGGCCAGTCCGCACCGTAGCCAAGCTTGGTCCTGGCTTTGAACCATTCCGGCCGGAAACGGAGCGACACCATTGCGAAATGCACCGTCGAGCCCCCGACGGCCTTGCCGCTGTTGTTGCTGCCGAGCTGCAAGGGATTGTCGCCATCGACGATACGATCGTCAGTCCAATAAAGCTTGGTTTGCTCGGACTCGTCGGAGGCGAAATCCTCGAGCGGCCGGAAGTAGGGTCCGGCATCCAGCGCAACCACCGAGAATCCATATTCGGCCAGCTTGCAGGCGAGTGTCGCTCCGCCGGCACCGGTCCCGACGATCACGAAGTCAACCGCTTCATGATCCGAATATTCTTTCATGCTTACCCAGCCGCCGGGCCGAAAGACGTCCGGTGCGCGGCCGTCGCGTGCACGGGGACTATGCCGGCCATCATCGGACATTGCGATTGGTCCTGAGAGCGTCGGCCTCGCGACCTGGCTTGGCTTCGGCCGCCTCCCACGGATCGCGATCGTTGAAATCGAGGCGCACGTAGCCACGCGGGCTGGCGGGCCCGCCCCACCCGACCTCGCTCCACGCGGTGGGGTGGGAGTAGTAAGCAAGAGCGATGTCGCGTAGCAGACGATGCTTGAAGAACGTCCGGGAGGGCATGCCGGCCCATTCCGGAGCATCCAATTCGCCTGCCTCGCAGCGCCTCAGCAGATCGTCTTGGTCAGCGTCAGTGATTGCTGCAAAGCCGCGGTCGTGGCGAGCTCTCGCTTCCGCATCGAGGGCCCTGAGCCCCCTTCGCCAAGCTTCTCCGTCGCGCGGCAAGCCCTTTGCACGGTAACCGTCCAAAACGCCGGCTCGCAGCTTGCGGTCGAGCAGCCCCGCAACAGGAACAGGCGACCTCGAACAAGGTTGCGGCACGACGCGATCGGCGACAGCGGCGAGGATCTCGAACTCCTCCGCGGTCAGGAATTGCGGTGTGTCTCCCACCTGCAAGCGAGCCGCAACCACCTCCCGCGTCTTTTCATTCCAGGATGGGCCTCGCCACTTTGCAAGCACGTCATAACCGGGGTAGGCGTCGCCAGCCCCCCGCTCCGCGTTCCGGTCAAGCATTTCGTGCCTCTCTCATCAATTCTAGCGCTGCCAGACCCGCCAGCGCGAGGCCGGCGAAACTCGGTGGCGCCGGTAAAGGCGGTCCATTGAGAATGTTCTGGCTCCAATTGCGCCAACCTCCCATGTTTCGGGAGACGCCGTACGCGTGGAAGCCAACGCCGGCAAAGCCCATTCCCACAAGCAACCGCATCCACCATCGCGCGAGGCCGCGCGGCCGTGCTCCGCCATTCACCACGGCCCCAGCGAGCAAACCAGCTCCGATGGGCGGGAGAGTGACGGGAAGAGCCATCAAGGGGTTGTGAAAGGCCCCGCGAAAATGGAGCAGCCCCGCCTCTCCCGAAGTACCCAGCAGGCCCAGTGCAGTTACGGTCGCGACCGTCTCGCCCGCCGGAAGGTTGAAGACGCGATGACGCCGCCGGCCTCCATTGGCGCGCACACGTTCTGAGCAAAAGCCCAACAAGCCCGAGAGCAGAATAGCCATGGGCGCCCCGAGGGGAGCACCGTAGAACACGTTCTGCCAGCTCAACCCGCCCACTTTCTTCGTGACATTGTAGATGTGAAAGCCTGTCCCGAGCAGGCCGGTGACAGCTGCTGACAGGTAGGACGCGTCACGGGCTTGATGCGCCATCGGGCGCCTGTCTGCGGTGCCGTGCAGGCTCATTGCCAGGGTCAGCCCGGCAACGATGAGCGGGGTGAGCATCGCCTTGTTCTTGAATGAACCGCGGTAATGCTCGACGGCACTGTCGGCAAGGACCGACGCCGCCAACATGCCCGCCGCGCGATTGAGTCGCCGAGCGGCCAAAACGGTCTCGGCTTCGGGCCATCCCAGATGGAAGGCGGAACGAGGTGTCGAACGCTGCAGCGACTGTGCGCGTCTCACTTCACCCAGCGCGGCTTGGGAGACACCGCTCCGATCCCTGGTTCTCAATTGGTCAAATCGCATAGCGTGCAGCATCCGCGTTCTTGAAGATCAAACCATTGCCCGGTCGCGACAGGTCGGGCTGGATCGCGCCGCTGCGTGGCATCGGCGCCCCCTCGAACAGCATGTGCTCGATGCGAACGTGGTCGTGAAACCACTCCAGATGCCGCAACCGCGGCGCGGCACAAGCGGCGTGAAGATGCAAAGCCGGGGCGCAATGACCCGACAAGTCGATATGGTGCGCTTCGCAAAGCGAGGCGATCTGCAGAAATCCCGTCACGCCGCCGCATCGCGTGATATCCGCCTGCTGTACGTCGACCGCCGACGCTTCAAGCATCGTCCGCACATAGTCAGTTGTATACGCATACTCTCCCGCAGCCACGTCCATGCCCGCTGGGGCGCGGGCGCGAACCGCACGTAAACCTTCGAGATCGTCCGACGACACCGGTTCCTCGAACCATTCGACACCGCAGCATGCGAACAACTCCGCAAGCTCCAGCGCCTGCTTCACCGAATAGGCGCCGTTAGCATCGACGAAGAGGCTTGCGCGCTCGCCGATCGCTCGGCGTGCGACTTGCACGCGATGCGGATCGAGGTCCGGTTCGGACCCCACTTTCATCTTGACGTTCACACAGCCATCGTCGGAAACCCACTTGCCAAGCTGCTCAGCCAGCTCGGCGTCGGAGTAGGTCGTGAAGCCTCCGCTGCCGTAAATCGCCACATTCAAACGGTAGCTTCCGAGAAGACGCACCAGCGGCACATCCAAAAGCCGCGCCTTCAGGTCGTAGAGAGCCGTGTCCACAGCTGAGATCGCATTTGCGGCAAGACCTTCGCGCCCAAGATTGCGCACGGCCCGTTGCATCGCCATCCAGACGGCTTCAGGCGCCATGGCATCCTTCCCACGGACGATCGAGCCGAGCTTGCCCACGATCAGCGCCACAATGCTGCGATCGGAATACGTGTACCCTATCCCTGACTTGGCGCCGGCGGCGATCTCGACCAGGACCAGTGTCGTGGAATTCCAGTGCATGGTCCCATCGGCTTCGGGGCGATCGGTTGGGACCTCGAAGGCGCGCGCTTTTACCGACTCGATGGGAACCTCAAGCATCATTCCTTCCCTGGCAGTACGCTCGTCAGCAGCTCCTTGGCGCTGTTCTTCAAAACGCTCCCAAGCTCCGGTTCGGACGGAATCATGCTGACGAAGTTCTTGGCATCCTTCAGTGTGATGTGGGGAGGCAGCGGCGGCACATTCGGATCCGTGTACGCCTCGAGCACGACCGGACGATCCGCCGACAGCGCTTCGTCCCAGGCGGCTCCCACCCGTTCCGGATCGTCGACAAAGATTCCTTTAAGGCCTACGAGCTCGGCGTAGCGATGATACGGAAAGTCCGGGATACTCTGAGTCGACAGCGTCTTTCCTGCGCCGAGCTGAATCCGCTCCTCCCACGTGACCTGATTGAGATCGCGGTTGTTGAGAACAAGGACGATCAGGCCTGGATTTGACCAGGTCTTCCAATATTTCGAGATCGTGATCAGGACGTTCAGTCCGTTCATTTGCATGGCGCCGTCGCCCATGCACGCGATCACCGTCCTGTCCGGATAAGCCATCTTGCCGGCCAGAGCATAAGGTGTGCCGGCACCAAGGGAAGCCAGTCCTCCGGAAAGCGAAGCTTTCATGCCTCGGCGCATCTTCAAATCGCGAGCGTACCAGTTGGCGACGGAGCCCGAGTCCGCCGTGATGATCGCGCTCTCAGGCAAGCGTGGTGACAACTCCCAGAATACGCGCTGCGGATTGAGGGGCTCTGCGGTATCCATGGCGCGCTTCTCGAGCGTCTGCCACCATTGTTGCACACCTTCCTCGATTTCGCGGCGCCACGAGGACTTCTGCTTCTGCTTCAGATGAGGTAACAGCGCCTTCAATGTTGCAGAGCTGTCTCCAACGATGTTGATCTCCATGGGATAGCGCAGGCTCAACCGCGCGCCATCGATGTCGATCTGGACGCCGCGCGCCGAGCCGGGCTTCGGCAGGAATTCGCTGTAGGGAAATGCGGATCCGATCATCAGGAACGTGTCGCAGTTCTTCATGAGGTCCCAGCTGGGCTTTGTGCCGAGCAATCCGAGAGAACCTGTCACGAAGGGTAGATCGTCTGGGACGACCGCCTTTCCCAGCAGGGCCTTGGCCACCCCGGCCTGGAGGCACTCGGCCACTGCGATGACTTCATCGGTGGCGTCCAGAGCGCCTGCGCCAACCAGCATTGCAACTTTGCTGCCGCTGTTCAGAACCTCGGCGGCCGCGCGCACAAGACCATCGTCCGGTTGCTTCGCCGGCCCGGCATATCCAACGCCGGTGTGGGTCGCGCCGTGGGCGAGAGGCGGATCCTGGTAGTCCAGTTCCTGCACGTCTTTGGGAAGAATCACACAAGCGACCCCGCGCTTGTTGTGGGCGATGCGTATGGCTCGATCGATCAGGTGGCGCACCTGCTCGGGCACGCTTGCCTGCCCGACGTACTCGGCGACGTCCTGGAACAGGACCTGCAGATCGACTTCCTGCTGATAGCTCGCCCCGATAGCGCTTCTCGCCTGCTGGCCGACGAGAGCGACCACAGGGACGTGGTCCATCTTGGCGTCGTAAAGTCCATTGAGAAGATGGATGGCGCCTGGGCCTGACGTTGCATAACAAAGGCCGACCTGGCCCGTAAACTTGGCATGAGCGGATGCCATGAAGGCCGCCATCTCTTCGTGCCGCACCTGCACGTATTCGATCTTGTCTTTCGCCTGCTCGAGAGCGACATCCAGGCCGCCGACACCGTCCCCGGGATAGCCGTAGATCCTGGTTAATCCCCATTCGGACAGCCGCTGCCAGACGTACTCGCTAACGTTCATTGGATCTTCTCGATTGTTGATGCGAACGACACTCAGCAACGACCACGGCTGTCGAAACGTTTCGGAACTCTCCTGGTCCTCACGACGATCTCCGTACGCTGGCGTACGTCCGGGCTTGTTGACGCGCCAGGAACACCGCAGAGCCGGCCCAGGTCGGCCGCGATGTTCGCCAAAGCTGCGGCGACTATTTTGAGGTGGCGCTGTTGTTCGAAGAGCTGGAGCCGGTCGTGCCCTGGGATTTAGCTGAGGAGCCGGATCCAGTCGTCGACGTGTTCATCGCTTCGAACACCGACATGCCATGTGGACCAATCGTCATCACCATGGGATTGCCGTCCTTCGTCTTGGCCTGCACGACGAAGGATTCGGCCACGACCTTGATGTCGGTGAAGCCTGCCTTCTTGAGATCGTCTTGAATCTTCTGGGCCGCCGTGCTCTGGCCCGAGCTTGTGGCGGACTGCGTCGGACTCGTGGAAGTCTTGCCACTTTGTGCGAGCACTGGACCGGAAACGGTTGCTGCGAGCAAGAGGGCCGCCAAGAGTGTGGTTTTCATTGCTGTCTCCTTGAGTACTTGGGAATGGCGTATCGCAACAGCGCTGGGCGACTTCAGACGTTCCGTCTGAAACAGCGGCGGCGACTTAAAGTCGGTACGAGGCCGGACGAAGCCGGCTCTTTGTGACAGCGCCAGCACCAAAATGAGCGGGAAGATGATTCAGGGACGGCCGCTGCGGCAGGAAGATTGTTCTCTTTCAAAGATCAGTCGGCCGGGGTGACTGAATATCTCGTAACCATCGTCACGCGCGACTGCGACGAGCGTGACGCCGGCCCGCTCGGCGGTCTCGATCGCCAGTGAGGTCGGTGCCGAGACGGCGACGAGGAGCGGTACTCCCATCCGTGCGGCCTTTTGCACCAGTTCGACGGAGACCCGGCTGGTGATGAGGAGTGCCCCCCGTGACCTCTCCAGACCGGCTCTGGCCACCGCGCCGGCGAGTTTGTCCAGCGCGTTGTGACGACCGACGTCTTCCCTGACCAATCGGATGTCGTCGCCATCCCAGAACGCGGCAGCATGCATCGCGCCCGTCGCCTGATTGTGATGCTGGAGCGGCCGCAGCGAGCGCATCGCTTCCAAAATGTCCGAGGGACGAAACCCGCCCTGGCCGACGACATGCACCGGCGGTGGGCAGGCTTGCTCCAGACTTTCGATTCCGCACAGACCGCAGCCCACCGGCCCGACCATCGCCCTCCGCCTTTTGGCCAAAAGATGGGCGTATGAGTCGTCGAGCCAGATCCGGACTTCGCAGCCGAGCTCGAGCTCGATGACGTCGACGCTAAGGATAGCATCGCTGTTCGCCACAATACCTTCGCTGAGGCTGAATCCGAAGCCGAAATCCACGAGATCGGCGGGCGAGGCCATCATCACCGCATAGGTCGAGCCGTTATACGTGATGGCTATGGGCCGCTCCTCCGCGACCCTGCGCGAAGATGCTATCGGATCGCGCCCTCGCCAGACCAGCTCTGGCTTGTCGAGGGTGCAGCGATCATCCATGGCAGGCTCCGCGATCTAAGGTCTGGCAACCGCTGCCGGGCGCACGCGTTCCGTCGCTCCATGGCACAGCCTCCTCGAATCAACATCACGCGAGTGCGAGATTCCTTGTACGGCAGCGGGCAGACAATCGGCTTCGAGCACCCAACGCACCGTGCTGCTCAAATGAAGTCTCTGGTCCTGTTGCGCTTTTCCCCGCCACGTCCGGTCCGCCCCCGACGCTGCAGGAACTCCCGTCCAGGAACCGCCGTTGCCAACATGCGTTGGCGAGACACAGCCCGACTGGTTCCCGAAGAGAAACAAGATCATGGTGCAATCGAACAAAGCTGGCGACGACGCTTCCGATACGGTTGAATACGATGGTCCAGCTGGCGGGTGGGGCTCGCTCGAAGGGATTGCGAGGATCTTCGGCAAAGAGTGGGATTCGCCGGCGGCACTGAATACCCTTCGCCGACAAAACAAGCCGAAAGGCTTCATGTGCGTTTCCTGCTCATGGGCCAAGCCAGTCGACTATCACACTTTTGAATTCTGCGAGAACGGCGCCAAGGCGACGCTTTGGGAGTTGACCTCGCTCCGTTGTACGCCGGAATTCTTCGGCGAACACACGCTGACCGAGCTGCTCTCCTGGACTGATTACGACCTCGAGCAGCAAGGACGCCTGACGCATCCGCTGCGCTATGACAGTGCAACCGACAAGTACGTGGCGTGCTCCTGGGATGAAGCATTTCGGGCCATCGGCTCGCGATTGAAGGCGCTCGATCCGAAGTCAGTCGTTTTCTATTCGTCCGGCCGGGCCAGCCTTGAGACTTCCTACCTTTATGCGCTGTTCGCGCGGGTTTATGGCAACAACAACCTGCCCGACAGTTCGAACATGTGCCACGAAACGACGTCCGTGGCGCTCAAAAAACTGATTGGTGCCGGCGTTGGGACTGTGGTCTTCGACGACCTCAGCAACTGTGATGCGATGTTCTTTTTCGGCCAGAACACGGGATCGAACAGCCCACGCTTCCTGCATCCGCTCCAGGACGCCGCCAAGCGAGGCGTTCAGATCATCACCTTCAATCCCGTGCGCGAAAAGGGCCTGGAAGTCTTCATCAATCCCCAGAACCCTGCGGAGATGCTGACAGGAAAGACGACGCAGATCAGCAGCCAGTACCACCAGGTGAAGGTTGGCGGCGACATCGCCGTCATCGTCGGGATCTGCAAGCATGTCTTCGCCGCGGACGATGCGGCCAAGCAGCAAGGCAAACGTGTCATCGATGCTCTCTTCGTCGAGCAGCACACGCACGGCTTCGAAGAGTTCGAAGCCGAGGTTCGGGCGACGTCCTGGAACGACATTGAAGCCGCGTCCGGTCTCAGCCGATCGGTCATCGAAGGTGCTGCGCAGGTTTACGTCGAGGCAGACCGCGTGATCGGCATCTATGGCATGGGGCTGACCCAACACGTGCACGGCTTCCAGAACGTCGCCATGCTCGTCAACATGCTGCTCCTGAAAGGAAACATCGGTCGAGACGGCACCGGGATCTCGCCGGTGCGCGGGCATTCGAACGTGCAGGGTCAGCGTACCGTCGGCATCTCGGAAAAGCCCGAACTGGTTCCGCTCGACAAATACGCCAAGCAGTTCGGGTTCGCGCCGCCGCGCGAGAAGGGCATGAACACCGTCGAAACATGCGAAGGCGTACTCGACGGCAAGGTCAAGGCTTTCGTCGGGCTTGGCGGAAATTTCGTGCGGGCCATTCCCGAACGGTCGAAGATGGAAGAGGCCTGGCGGGGCCTGGAGCTGACGGTTCAGATTGCGACCAAGCTCAACCGCAGCCACCTCGTCCATGGCAAGGCCGCCTACCTGCTGCCATGCCTCGGCCGGACCGAAGAAGACATCCAGGCAAGCGGGCAGCAAGCCGTCACCATGGAGGACACTTTCAGTTGCATCCAGGGTTCGATCGGGCTGCGCAAGCCGGCCAGCGAACAGCTGAAATCCGAGGTGGCGATCGTCGCGGGTCTTGCCGAGGCAACCTTGCACCCGAATCCCAAGCTGAAATGGGATGACTGGGTCGGCAATTACGATCTCATCCGCAACGAGATCGCCGAGACCTATCCGGACGAATTCCACGAGTTCAACGCGCGCATGTTCACCCCAGGCGGATTTTATCGCGGCAACTCGGCCCGCGAACGGATCTGGAAGACGGAAAGCGGCAAGGCCGAGTTTACTGCGCCCGAGACCCTCACCTCCACCGGCTTCCCGGATGCGCCCGGTCGCTTCCGGCTCCTGACCATGCGGAGCAACGATCAGTTCAACACCACGATCTACGGCTACAGCGATCGGATGCGAGGCATCGAGGGTACAAGGGACGTATTGCTGATGAATCCGGACGAGATCGCCCGCGCCGGACTTCAGGAAGGCCAAATGGTCTCCCTCGTCAGCGACGCTGGGGACGGCATCGCACGCGAGGTCGGTCCTCTCAAGGTGACCCCGTTCAAACTGCCGGATGGCTGCGTCGGCGCTTACTATCCGGAAATGAACCCGCTGATTGCGCTGTCGCACCACGACATCCATTCGAAAACGCCGGCCGCGAAATCAGTGCCTGTCCGAATTCGGGTTTGAAGGCCGGGCGGCTGGGGGCCGGTGATGCAGCTCTTTCGTCCCGGCGCGAACACGATTGCGACCTTGGCGATAGCGGCGATTGGAGCAGCTCCGGTGCTTGCGGTTGGACTGTCTTACGAGGTGATGCGGTCCCCTTACGTCACCAACCAGAATATCACCCGGAATCAACCCGTGCCGTTCAGTCACGAACATCATGTTTCGGGTCTCGGTCTCGATTGCCGCTATTGCCACACCTCCGTGGAGAAGGCGCGCTTTGCCGGCATGCCCCCGACCGAGACCTGCATGACCTGCCATTCGCAGATCTGGACCAATGCGCAGATGCTGGCGCCGGTGCGGGAGAGCCTTGCCAGAAGCAAGCCGATGGCATGGACGCGCGTCCACCGGCTTCCGGACTACGTTTATTTCGATCATTCGGTCCACGTCGCAAAAGGGGTCGGCTGCACCACCTGTCATGGTGACGTCGGACAGATGCGGCTGATGCGGCAAGCGGCTCCCCTGACGATGCAATGGTGCCTCGATTGCCATCGCAATCCCGCACCCTACCTGCGCCCCCGCGAGGCAGTTTTCGATCCGAAATGGCGACCGCCAAAGGATCGGGCCGAGATCGGGGCAAAGCTTGCTGCGGGTTACCACATCAAAACGGATCACTTGACGGACTGCACCATATGTCACCGCTGAAGGAATTGCCGACGCGGCCAGATCCAGCGCGGCGAAGCAAGCTCAACCGCCGCCAGGCACTCGGCCTGCTCGCGAGCGGCATGGCCAGCAGCCTCGCGGCCTGCAGCAAACCTGACGAGCAGATCCTGCCCTATGTCAGAATGCCGGAGCGGATCATTCCTGGCGAACCCCTGAAATTCGCGACGACCCTCGGCCTCGCGGGGATCGGACGCGGCGTGATCGTGACCTCGATCGACGGCCGACCGATCAAGGTAGAAGGCAACCCGCGTCATCCAGGCAGCCTGGGCGCCACCGATGTTTTCGCCGAAGCCGCCGTTCTCTCGCTCTATGATCCGGACCGCTCGCGCACCATCCTGCACAACGGAGCCATAGCGTCCCGCGAAGCTCTTCTTGGGGCACTGACGACCGAGCTCTCCGAGGCCCGCGGCAATCAGGGCAATGGTCTGCGCCTTTTGACCAGCCGTACGACGTCACCTACCCTTCTACGCCAAATCGACAAGCTTCTTCAGTCGTTCCCGGCAGCGTCGTGGCACGCGTACGACCCGACCGACGACGAGAATGCTCGCCAAGGTGCGCAACTTGCCTATGGTCAACCCCTTTGCAGCGTTCCCGATTTCGCAAGGGCACGCGTGATCGTCACCCTCGATGCCGATCCGCTTGGACATGGGCCCGACCAGATGCGAATCGGCCGCGGCTTCGCACAACGGCGCAGCGACGCCGGCGCTTTCTCGCGTCTCTATTGCCTCGAAAGTACCCTC
This sequence comes from Bradyrhizobium genomosp. I (2014), assembly GCF_000261685.1. Taxonomy (GTDB): domain Bacteria; phylum Pseudomonadota; class Alphaproteobacteria; order Rhizobiales; family Xanthobacteraceae; genus Bradyrhizobium. Next base: position 15,063 of record NZ_AJQE01000290.1, read on the forward strand.
ACGTTGACGGGGGCAAAGGCGGACGAACGTCTTGCTCTCCGTCCCGAGGCGATCGAACGGCTAGCGGCAAGTCTCGCGCGGGAACTCGGGGCAGCTACCGGCGTGATCGAGCTGCCTGAGCGCGAACGCCTGCTGCTTCGAAAGATTTCGACAGACCTGAACGCAAGCAAGGGCGAAGCGCTCGTCCTCGCGGGTCCATCGATGTCGAAAGAAGTTCACGGATTGGTTCACTGGATCAACGCCCAGCTGAATGCACCAGTTCGGCTGATTAATCAGATCGATCGCACCCCGTCTGGACGGCAGGCCGGAACGCTCGACCAGCTCGCGGGCGATCTCGAGGCCGGGGGCGTGCGCCAGCTCTTCATTGTTGGCGCCAATCCCCTCTACGACGCGCCGGCTGACTTGCAATTCGAGGCGAAAGCGCAGAAGGCGCCGTTCCGCCTGCATATGGGCGAGTATGTCGACGAGACGGCGGTCAACGCCAATTGGCATGTGCCGCAAAGTCATCAACTCGAGGCGTGGTCTGATTTGCGTGCCAGCGACGGGACCGCGAGCCTCGTCCAACCCTTGATCAAGCCTCTCTACGGTAGCTTCGGCGCGCATGAGCTTCTCGCCTGGATCACCGGGAAACACGACGCAAAGCCTTACGAGCTGGTGCGGCAGACCTGGCGAAGCGAAGCCCATGGAGACTTCGAGGCATGGTGGCAGCGGGCGCTGCACGACGGCATCATTGCAGGGACCGGCTCAGAGGCTGTCGAGGCTGTCGCAATGCCCCCGTCCATAGCCGTCGAAGCTGAGGACAAGCGCGAGGACGATCTCAGCCTGGTTCTACGTCCCGATCCCTGTGTGTGGGACGGCTCATTCGCCAACAACGCCTGGCTGCAGGAATGTCCAAAGCCGCTCAGCAAGCAAGTCTGGGGTAATGCGCTCGCGCTGCATCCCGACGATGCGAGCCACCTCGGGCTCAAGCCGGGCGACGTTGTCAAGATCAGCGCGCATGATCGCTCGATAGAGGTCCCGGTGCTGCTCGAACCGGGATCAGCCGTGGGGATCTGCGCGCTTAACCTGGGCGGAGGCCGGCAAAACGCCGGCGCCATAGGCAGCGGCATCGGGGCCAATGCCTACATTCTCCGAACCTATGACAAGCCCTGGCGCTTGGCGCAAGTCTCGATCAGGCGGACGGGACGCGAGGAGCCCATTCTCACGACCCAGAACATCGTGCGGACGCCAGATGACGTGCGCGAGCTTTATCCGTCGTATCAGCGTGGGCACGTGCCGCCCTCGATAACGCCCTTCGATCCGCCGAGTTTGATGCCCGAAAAGCCGAGGTCGGGCGATGGCCATGCTTGGGCGATGGTGATCGATACGTCCGTTTGTATCGGCTGCAACGCCTGTGTCGTCTCTTGTCAGGCCGAGAACAACGTTCCGGTCGTGGGACCGGAGCAGGTCGCCATGGGGCGGGACATGCATTGGATGCGCGTCGACGTCTACGATCACGGCTCGGCGAACGGCCCGCAGCTCGGCTTTCAACCGGTGCCCTGCATGCATTGCGAGCATGCACCCTGCGAGCCCGTCTGCCCGGTCGCAGCATCCGTCCACGACAGCGAAGGCCTGAATGCGCAGGTTTACAATCGCTGTATCGGCACCCGCTTCTGCGAGGCGAACTGCCCCTACAAAGTGCGGCGCTTCAACTTCTTCGGCTACGCGAACGGCGAGGAATACGGCAATCTCGGCGCGGAGTCCTACCGCGGGCAGAAGAACCCGGAGGTCACCGTTCGCGCCCGCGGCGTGATGGAGAAATGCACCTACTGTGTTCAAAGGATCAGCGGAGCGAGACGAGCCGCGGAACGCGAGAGCCGGGCGCTCGCTCCCGACGAAGTACGGACCGCTTGTCAGAACGCCTGTCCCACCCGCGCCATCAGCTTTGGAGACCTCAACCAGCCCGACGCAGAAATCAACCGCCGGAAGACTGATCCGCGCCACTACACTCTGCTTGGCCATTTGGGCACGCGCCCGCGCACCACCTATCTGGCCGACGTCCGCAATCCGGCCCAATCGGACGCGGAGGAGCGGACATGAGCGAGGTTCTCGCGGCCAAGGCCCCTCCGGCGCACCGTTGGATCTCATCCGAACGTGCCGATGACCTCGCCATCACGCAAGCGGTTGCTGATCCGCTCTTCACCGGTTTCGGCAAGCGCTGGTGGCTCGCACTCCTAGTGACCCTCCCTTTCGTGCTTTGGCTGTTCATAGCAGTCGTGTGGCTGTTCTATCGGGGCATCGGAATATGGGGCGTCAATTCCACGATCGTCTGGGGTGTTGCGATCGCCAACTACGTATGGTGGATCGGCATCGGCAACGCCGGCACGCTCATTTCGGCAATGTTGCTGCTCACGCGACAGCGATGGCGCGCCTCGATCAACCGCTTCGCGGAAGCCATGACGCTGTTCGCCGTTGCGATCGCCGGGCTGATGCCGATCATCCATCTCGGCAGGCCGCTCTATGCCTATTGGCTCGCCCCATATCCGAACACCATGGCGCTCTGGCCGCAATGGCGGAGTGCCCTGGTGTGGGACTTCTGGGCCATCGTCAGCTACCTGCTTTTCTCGATCCTATTCTGGTATGTCAGCCTGATCCCCGATCTCGCCACCATGCGCGACCGCACACCGCACCGCGCGGGCCAGCTGCTCTACGGCGCTTTCGCATTGGGTTGGCGAGGCTCGGCGCGCGAATGGACGCGCCTCAAGATCCTTCATACGACGATGGCCGCCTTGGGCGTCCCGCTGGTCTGCTCGGTCCACTCGATCGTCGGACTCGATTTCGCGGCCAGCCTGATGCCCGGCTGGCAGGAGAGCATCTTCCCGCCGTACTTCGTGGTCGGCGCGATGTATTCGGGCTTTGCCATGGTCGTCGTGCTCGCGGCCACGATTCGATGGGGCCTCAGCCTTCAGGCCATCATCACCTCGCGCCATTTCGACGTGATGGCCCGCATCCTGCTGATGGCCTCCATCGTCATGTTCTATTCCTATGCGACCGAGTGGTTCATGGGCTGGTACGGCGGCGAACACGCCGAACGCGAGGTCGTGCGCTTCGAATTTACCGGGACTTACGCACCGCTGTATTGGGCCTTGCTGGCCTGCAACTGTCTCATCCCGCAGCTGCTCTGGTGGCCATTCGCGCGACGGTCGCTGCTCATGCTGATACCGATCGCGATCGCGATCAACATCGGAATGTGGCTCGAGCGAATTCTGATCGTCTGGAACACGCTGTCACGCGGGTACATGCCGTCCCTCTGGCGCGCCTTCCACTTCACTTTCTGGGACTGGAGCTTCCTGATCGCGCCGCTCGGCCTCTTCGCCTTTCTGTTCCTGGTCTTCATGAGGCTGGTACCGAGCGTGTCGATGTTCGACATGCGCAAACTCGCTCACGAGGAGGCAGCTGCATGACAGTGAAGCTCTTGGCGGAATTCGTCGATGGCGAAACCCTTCGGTCGGCACTGGTGCGCGTGAGGAGCACGGGCCATGCTGCGCTGGATGCATTCACACCCTATCCGATTGAAGGGCTGGACGAACGGCTTGGGCAGGAGCGCCCGCGAATCCGCCTCGCGATGCTGGTCGGCGGGCTGGCGTCCGCGGCATTCGCGTACGGTCTGCAATGGTACAGCGCGGTGATTGACTATCCGATCAACAGCGGCGGCCGCCCCCTGAACTCTTGGCAAGTGTTCCTGTTGGTCCCTTTCGAGGTCGGCATTTTCGCTGCCGCTCTTGCGGGAGTGCTCGCCTTCCTTTGGTCGTGCCGTCTGCCGAGACTCCACGATGCCCTGTTCGAGATCCCGGGCTTCGAACGCGCAACGCAAGACCGCTACTTCCTGTTGACGGCTTCCGAAATCAGCCCAAACGATTTGAGGGCGGTCCTCACTGGAGCAGGCGCGGTTGCAGTCACGGAGCTGCGCTCGCCATGACGATGCGTCGGCTGGCATGTTTGACGATGCTGTTGGCAGCGCTCGGAGGCTGCGGCGATCATTCCATGTCTCAGCAGAATCGTTACGGTACGTTCTCGAAGGCGCCTCTGTTCAGGGATGGCACCGAGGCCCAATCCCTGCCGAAAGGTACCGTTGCGCAGGGCGACCTTGCGCGCGCACGGCAGATCACGACGCCGCCTGCCGTCGACATGGCCCTGCTATCGCGCGGGCGGGAGCGTTACGACATCTACTGCTCCCCCTGTCATGGGCTCTCCGGACATGGCGACGGCATGATCGTGCAGCGCGGGTTTCCCGCCCCGCCCTCCTATCATTCCGCCCGGCTTCGCGCAGCCGATGCCCGGCACATCTTCGACGTCATCACCAATGGCTACGGTACCATGTATTCCTATGCCGCCCGGATCGAGCCGCGCGACCGCTGGGCCATCATCGCCTATATCCGGGCGCTCCAGCAATCTCAGCAAACCGACATGGCCGCCGCGCCGCAGCTGAGGAGCAAGCTGCCATGATCGCCGCGCTCCGCAACCAGACGCTGAACGCGCTCGGCACCCCGCTGGCGGCGGCGGGCGTCGCGTTGCTGGCCCTCATGGCTGCGCTGGTGCTCGCGGCGGCACGTCTCGGGACTCATCCAAGTCTACTGCGGGGCTGGCTCGTCGCATTCGCGATATGGAGCTGCGCCCCGATCGGCAGCATGGCATTGCTGCTCATTCACCGCCTGACCGGCGGTCGATGGGGAGTAGTCGCCGCACCGGTGCTGCGGACGCTCGCGGCCATGATGCCTCTCGTGGCCATCGCCTTCGTCCCCGTTCTCGCCGGACTGACCGACATCTATCCCTGGGCTGCAACTCCGAGCCGGATCAAGCCGGATGTCACCTTCTGGTATCTAGGCCAGTCGTCGTTCATCTTGCGAGCCCTGATTGCGCTGATCGGATGGTGCGTGCTCGGGCTGACCTTTGCGGTCCGGGCCGGCAGGCGACTGCCGGCCGCTTTAGGCCTCGCGTTCTACGGCTTCACAATCAGCATGGTTGCGGTCGATTGGTTCCTGTCCGTCGAACCTCATTACGTCTCCACCGCCTTCGCTTCCATGATCGCGATACAACAGCTGCTTGCCGCGTTGGCCGTCGTGGCCGTTTGGGGGACCTCTAACATCGCAGGCGAAGGGCGGAGCGATATCGGCAAGCTCTTGATGGCAACGCTGCTGGGCGTCGTCTACCTCGAATACATGACGTTCGTCGTCGCCTGGTACGGCGATCTGCCTCACAAGGCCGGGTGGTTCATTGAGCGCAGCACGGCGGCATGGACTGCGGCGCTGGTTGCGACCTTTGCGCTTGGTGCAATCCTGCCGTTCGCGATGCTGCTGTTCGCCGGCGTTCGCGGCAGCCGCGCCGGGTTGCGCGCGGTCGGTCTTCTGCTGCTGCTCGGGACCAGCATGCACTTTGCCTGGTTGCTCGTGCCTGCATTCTCGGAGCAATCCGCCGTGGCCGCGACCGGTCTTTGCTCGCTCGTCATCCTGACCGCCGCGTCCATGCTCTTCGGGCGGGGCATTGCATCCGCGGAGGCGTGCAATGCCGACTGAGGAGATGGGCAACCGCGCGCTGCCCCAACCGGCCGATATCCACAGCCGCGCCGTGCTGGCCGTTGTCGGCTGCTTTCTGCTCTTCGTGGGCGCCGCAATAGCCGGACTGCTGCTATTCCTGAATAATCGGGCCCCAGGCGCATTCAGCCCGCGCGTCGAGAGCCGATTCCCTTCGCCGGAGCTGCAGACATCGCCTGAGGTCGACTTCGCACGGCTCGAGGCCGCACAACAAGCGCAGCTCTCCAGCTACGCCTGGGTCGATCGCGACCATGATCTTGCGCGCATCCCGATCGATGAGGCGATGCAACTCGTCGCGGGACGCGGCGAGCACGCCTATGATGCTCCCCAGCTTCGCCCGGCCTTGCCCCCCCGCGTGAACGGAGGAATGCCATGAGGCGGGCCGTTTTTATCCTCGCGCTTGCGCTCTGGCCGACACTCGCGCAGGCCGGATTGACGGAGCAGCAGATTGGACAGGTCGGCTTCGACCCACCTGCGGATGCGCACCTCCCGCTCTCCTTGCAGTTCACGGATCTCGGTGGCCACCAGGTGTCCATCCGACAAGCAATCGGTGGACGTCCGACCCTGCTGATTCCGGCGGACTTCACCTGTCAACAAATTTGCGGGCCCGCGTTGACCATCGCAAGCTCTGCGTTGCAGCAGACTGGCCTTGCTCCGGAACGGGACTACAAACTCATCGTCATCGGCATAGATCCACGCGACACCATCGATGACGCGCGTCGTTTCACGCGGGGACAGATCGGGGAAGAGGGCACATCGGTCCTGACCGGATCGCGAGAGGCCGTCGCCGCGCTCCTCGGGGCCATCGGCTATCATACCGAACGCGACAGCAGCCGCGACGCGATCGCACATCCGGCCGCCTTCGCCACCGTCGCGCCGGACGGCCGAATCGTCCGGACGCTGTCCAGTCTGGCCCTGCAACCGCGCGATCTGCGCCTCGCGCTGCTGGAAGCCGGCAACGGCTCGATCGGGGGACTTTCCGGACGCATCGCGCTGCTTTGCTATGGATTTGATGCGGTGCACGGCATCTATACCCGCAGAATCGCCGTTATTCTGCAGATTCTCGGGATCTCGACCGTTGCCATAATGGGCGCGCTGATCGGGTTGATGCTGGTGCGCAGCAGACGTCGCGGAGCTTCAGCATGAACTCGCCGTTCAGGCTGCCCGAAGCAAGCACGCACGCCGTCACGGTAGATCACATCTTTTATCTTCTGCTGCTTTTGTCCGGCGCGACTGCGGTCCTGGTGTTCGGACTGATCCTGCTGTTTGCCGTCCGGTATCGCCGCGGCTCGTCCGCCAAGCGCGGTCCGATGCCTGAGATCCTCAGCCGCGAATTCGAAATTGGTTGGACGGTTGCGACGTTGCTGACTTTCGCCTTCCTGTTCTGGTGGGCGTCCTCCGCCGACCTTGGCAGCCTGGCCGCTCCGCCGAGCGCACTGGAAATCCACGTCGTCGCGAAACAATGGATGTGGAAGACGCAGCACCCGAGCGGTGCCCGCGAAATCAACGCCTTGCATGTACCGCTGGATAGGCCGGTCCATCTCCTGATGAGTTCGCAGGACGTCATCCATTCCTTCTTCGTGCCGGCCTTCCGGGTCAAGAAGGACGTTGTGCCCGGCCGCGACACCGACATCTGGTTTCAGGCGAGCAAGAGCGGCACCTTCCCGCTTCTGTGCGCCGAATATTGCGGCACCAATCATTCGATGATGCGAGGCAAGATCGTGGTCATGCGCCAGGACGACTATGCCGGATGGCTGGTCCAGCAGCCCGAAGGCGACGACCTTGCCCATGAGGGAGCGAAACTGTTTGTGTCGCAAGGATGCTCGGGCTGCCACGCCGCCTCGTCGAACGTCCACGCGCCGCGGCTGGCGGGACTCTATGGCCGCGCTGTGCAGCTGGCGGATGGGCGCACCGTTTCCGCGGACGAGGCCTACATCCGGGATTCAATCTTGCAGCCGAAGCGCGACGTCGTCGCTGGTTATGAACCGGTCATGCCGAGTTTCAAGGGGCTGCTCGACGACGGCGAAATCCAGAGCCTGACGGCCTATATCCGCTCACTCAGCAAGGAGCAGCCAGATGACTGACGCCCTGCTTGCCGGAGAGCTGCCGCTGCCGCCCCACCCGGATTATCTGCGCGACGGCTCGACCGTATGGTCCTGGCTTGCCACCACCGATCACAAGCGCATTGCGATCCTCTACGCGGTGACCATCACGGTCTTCTTCTTTCTCGGCGGCGCCGCAATCACGGCCGTGCGGCTCGAACTGTTCGAGCCTAACGGATGGCTGTTGACATCGGACACCTACAACAAGCTGTTCTCGTTCCACGGGATCATCATGGTCTGGTTCTTCCTGGTGCCATCGATCCCCAACACGTTCGGCAATTTCCTGCTGCCACTGATGATCGGGGCACCCGACGTCGCATTTCCGCGGCTCAATCTGTTCAGCTGGTATCTGACCATCGCAGCCGGCGCGTTCACCGTTTACGCGCTCGTCGCCGGCGGCGTCGACACCGGCTGGACGTTTTATACGCCTTACTCGTCGATGTTCTCCAACACTCATGTGTTCGCGGCGGCGGCTGGCGTGTTCGTCGTCGGCTTTGCCAGCATCGCCACGGGCGTGAACTTCATCGCGACCACCCATATGCTTCGCGCACCCGGTATGACGTGGTTCAGGTTGCCCCTTTTCGTCTGGGCCGTCTACGCGACGTCACTGATCATGGTGCTGGCAACGCCGGTGCTCGCGATCTCGCTGCTGCTTGTGATCGCGGAACGCGTCTTGGGGCTGCCGATCTTCGATCCCGCGCGCGGCGGAGATCCGATCCTATTCCAACACTTGTTTTGGTTCTACTCACACCCCGCCGTTTACATCATGGTCCTGCCCGCCATGGGGGTCGTCTCGGAGATCATTCCTTGCTTCGCGAGGCGGCGGATTTTCGGATACGACTTCATGGTCTACGCCATGCTTGCGATTGCCGGCATCGGTTTCTTCGTCTGGGGACACCACATGTTCGTGTCCGGACAATCGGCCCTAGCGAGCCTCGTGTTCTCCTTCCTGTCGTTCATCATCGCGGTGCCTTCGGCCATCAAGGTCTTCAACTGGACCGCATCCCTCTATCGCGGGCAGATCAGCTTCGAATCCCCGATGCTGTATGCACTCGGCTTCGTCGGACTGTTTACGACCGGCGGGCTCTCCGGCCTATTCCTCGCTTCGATCCCGGTGGACATCCATGTCACCGACACCTACTTTGTCGTCGCGCACTTCCATTACATCATGGTGGGAGGTTCGGTCTCTGCCTTCTTCGCCGGCCTGCACTTCTGGTGGCCTAAGGTTACGGGCAAGCTCTACCCCGAGAGCTGGGCGAAATTCGCCGCCATTCTCATGTATGCCGGCTTCAACATGACGTTCCTGCCGCAATTCTTCGCAGGCTACCTCGGTATGCCGCGGCGGTATCATACCTATCCAGCAGAATTCCAGATCTACAATGTGATGTCCTCCGCTGGAGCAGCAGTACTCGCCGTCGCATACCTGCTGCCGCTCGGCTACCTGGGCTGGTCCCTATTCTACGGTGGGAAGGCGGCGAAGAACCCCTGGGGCGCCACCGGCCTCGAATGGACCGCGACTTCGCCGCCGCCGCCGAAGAACTTCGACCGGCAACCGCGCGTGGACCGTGGGCCCTACGATTACCACGCCCAGGGTATGTCAGCCGGCACCGATCCTCCGGAAATGCAGAGCGCGAGGGACACGCGATGAGCGACGAGAGTGCACTGCTGAGGGAACCCTGGTTCGATTTCGGCCGGCAGCGCGAGGCAGGCAAATTCGGCATCTGGGTATTTCTCGCCAGCGAGACGCTGTTCTTCGGGGCGCTGATGCTCACCTACACGGTCTGTCGGATCGAACATCCGGAAGCGTTCGCTGCCGCCGGCCGGGAGACAAATATCTGGTACGGTACGATCAATACCGCCGTTCTGTTGACCAGCAGCCTCACCATGGCAGTCGCTGCGCAGGCGTCCGAACAGTCTGCGCGGCTGCGACGCCTTGTGCTTTCGTGCCTCTTGCTCACCGCGATGCTCGGCCTTGCGTTCATCGCCATCAAGGGCTTCGAGTACAAGGAAGACATCGACAAGCATCTCGTGCCGGGAGCCGAGTTTGCATTGCCTCAGCGCGGGGCCGAGCTGTTTTACGGATTCTATTGGCTGGTCACGGGCGTACATGCGATCCACCTGTCGATCGGCATTGCGCTCGTGAGTCGCCTGTTCTGGGTGCTGCTCCGTCGCGAACTGCCTGCGAAAGACAATCCCGAGATCGAGGTGACAGCCTTATACTGGCATCTGGTCGATATTGTCTGGATCTTCCTCTACCCGCTGATCTATTTGCCGGGGCGCGCATCATGAGCGACCGCGAAGAAGCAGGTGGGGATGCCCGCTCAAGCGATGGTGTCCGCCGCTTATGGGCGAGGAACCTCTTGATCTGGGCCGCGCTCCTCGTACTCCTGCTGCTCAGCCTCGTCGCCGCCTATATCCCCATGGGCCGAGTGACGACCGCGAGCGGGATCGTCGTCGCTGCGGCAAAATCGACCCTCGTCGTCTTGCTCTTCATGGAGCTTGCCTCGGCGAAGCCGCAAATCCGCATCGCCGCGATTTCAGGGCTTGTTTTCCTGGTCGCGATGTTTGCACTGACCTTCGTTGACGTCCTCGCGCGGCCCTGACGATGGCTGCAACGCCTCTACTTGCGCCAAGAATGGTGGCGCACCATTCATGGGGGAGCGCTGTATGAGAGGCTCTGATGCAGCCACGTTCGAATGCAGCTTCAGGAGGGGAAGACTTTTGCTGCGCTCCAAGACGTGACTGCATCAGTTTGCTGCGACGCCAAGTGTCCAGGATCCGCGCACGTCACCGGAAGCCGTCAGGCGGACGTTTGGTTCCTCACGAGTTCTGAAACTGCCTCATGTCGAGCCGCAAGCCGGCCTTGTTTGCTTGATCCGCTGTAACGTAAGGCAAGCCATAATAGCTCAGCTTCGGGCTCCATCGCCCCGTTTGGCCCGGTACGGGACGGCATAGGTCCCTCCGCCAGCAGACGCTTCGCGGGAGATCACGACGGCCGCGAGCTTTCCGCCGTCGTCGAAAACGAGATCGGAGACATAACCGTAGCCCTGTCCTGCCTGCAACCGCGCATAGTCCCCGATGACTTTCGAGATCGAGAACTCGTGCGGCTCGTCCTGGGCCTGGCCAGGATCGACAAAGAGACCGTATTCCCGCGACCTCAAGTCGGAAAAATCGGCCACGATTGCTCCTTCGTGAAGCGGACGCAGGACCCGCTTGAATGGAATCCGGGAGATAAATTCCGGCTCATCCTTCGTCCTGAAGCCTCGACGAGCAGCGACATGATCTGCCCGTCGTCCGCCATGACTACGTTCCGGATTGCTCCCATATAGCGCCACCGTTCGGACCGGCGCGAGAGCGCAGCAAATCGGCGCATGCGCCCAACTCCAACAATGATCTGATCCGCCGCCTGCTACCTCGATCGCGCAGCCTGCTGGTTGGTCGCTGCGACGATGTCCGACTGAAGCCGACGCAGATGATGATGCAGGAGCGTCATCTTCCCATGCAATATGCCCACTTCATCGAACACGGCGCGGCTTCGCTCACCGCCAGAGCCGGAAATTCCCGTCGAAATTCAGACGGTTGGAGCAAAGGATTTCGTCGGGATACCTTTGATCCTTGGCATGCGGATTTCCCCAACACCGATGCATGGTCCAAATTGCCGGCAGCGCGCGACGGATAGAAGCCGACTCGCTGATCGAGCTCATGAGGGAGGACGTCGCCATCGAGAAGCTACTGCTGCGGTATGTGCAGGCGACGTTGATCCAGAGCTCACAGCTGGCTGCGTGCAACTCGCGCCACAGCTTGCAACAGCGATTGGCTCGGTGGCTGCTGGTCGCCGTGGACAAACTGGCCTCTCCCGAAATTCCGCTCACGCACCGATGCATGGCGCAGGCCCTCGGCGTGCGGCGCGCCGGCGTTACGGCGGCGTTGTCCAGTCACGTACAGAGAGTGAGCCGACGCACGGAACGCGACCGGCCCCCGCCTTGTTGACGCATGCGCTGATCTGGAGGCTCGGCGTGCACCCGCCCCCGTGTCTCATGCCGAGCAAATTTCCGGGCCTGACGGCGGTTAATCATCCACCTCTACATGCGCACCAGCCGGGACGCCGATTACGATCTTGACGAGTCTAGGTCTCCAAGCAAAGGATGCTCTCGTGCAATACGGTACCATCGCTCGTGTCGTCCCTTTGGTGTTTGTTCCGATTACCCCGATCGCCGGGTACTTTCTTCACCCTCCGCCGATCTGGATTTTCGGATCCGGTGTTCTCGCGATAGCCGTGCTCGCCGAATGGATCCGCGTGGCAACCGACCAGCTTTCCTCCCACACCGGTCCTGCCGTAGGCGGTCTCTTGACAGTGAGCTTGGGAAGCCTCGCCGAACTTATTCTCGCGCTGTTCGTTCTTGCGCGCGGTCATGTTGAGGTTGTTCACGCCCAGATCACCGGGTCTATAGCAGCGACCTGCTTGCTGGGGTTGGGAATGGCCATCGTCGCCGGCGGGTTGAATCGCGAGCACCAAAGCTTCACCCAAGCGCGCGCCGGGTTGCTGTCAAGCATGCTGGTCTTGTCCGTCATCGCTCTTCTGCTTCCCGCAGTCTTCGACTACACCGGCCGCAGCATTCGTCATGTCAACGATGTAGGGGCCTCCGATGAGCGGCTCAGCTTGGCCGTGTCTGTCGTGCTGCTCATTCTCTACTCCGGAAATCTCGTCTTCACCCTCATCACTCACAGAAACATCTTCGCAACCAATGAGGAGGCTTCGGTCAAATCGGCCTGGTCGGCCTCCAAATGCTTGATCGTGTTGGTGGCATGTACCGGCGCGGCGGCCCTGCAGAGCGAGTTCGTCTCCGGCGCCCTGACGGAGGCAGCCAAATCCACGGGCGTCACCCCCCTCTTTCTTGGCGTTGTGGTGCTCGCGCTGGTCGGCACCAGTTCGGACATATTTGCAGCCGTCTGGTTTGCTCGGCGCGACCGGATGGGCCTTGTAATGACGCTCTGCATCGGATCGGCGATCCAGATTGCTCTAGTTGTCGCTCCGCTTCTCGTCATCTTTTCCTGGGCGATCGGGAAGCCCATGACCCTCGTCTTCCAGAATCCCGTCGACCTATTTTCTATTGCCGGCACCGCGTTCATCGTAAATGCCATCACCAGAGACGCCGAGACCACCTGGTTCGAAGGCGCACTGCTCATCGGTGTTTACGTGGTGTTGGCGCTTGCATATTTCTTCTCTTGAACTGGAAACGGAGAGCTGATCTCAACAGCCGCATCCGGAAAACGGTTGCGCAAGGAGTAGAACGCGTCGCCCCCGATCGGTCCGGGCGCCTCTCCAGATTGTCGCACCTGGTGCCGAGCGGCCTCCCCCAACCATTGAGGGCGAGAAAACGTGGTCGCTGATCGCGGCTACAGGATCACCTCTCCTGCCAGGAAGGCCAGAACCACGAACACAAGGAAGATCGCCACGGCTGCGAAAAACAGCCACTTGGCGATGGTGGACGCACCAGCAGCGATTCCGCTGAAGCCGAGCAATCCGGCCACGATAGAGATGATGAAGAATATCAACGCCCACTTCAGCATGCCAAGCTCCTGCTTCGCCCTCTCGCCGACCTTGACGACAATCGTCACGAACTGTCGATGTTCCGACCGGCAGGTGCTCTCGATAGCAAGCGGTGGGTGCGCCAACGTACCTCTGATCGTCCCGGCAGTCGGAAGCCAGCAGAGCCGAGCACGCGGCGCCCCCCTTTGCAGCTTGTCAAAGCGTTTTGATTGGAGCGCCCCACCGCATTTCGGGAGAGCCGATCCACCACGTCGGAAATCGAAGTCGGCTTCTCGACGACGTACGGGTTAATCGGCCGGTGACGAAATCATCGGCAATGAAGTATTCGTCATCGATAACGGCTATTCGCACGGGAACCCACGAGCTTTTACGTAAACCAGAGTTTTTCCATTCGTAGCGACGGCGAGGCGATGATCAAGCCACAGCCGCATCGAACGGCGCACGTTGTCCGCTTCCGCACATGGGGCGACAATGTTGCCCTGTTGGCCGGACAGTTGATCTCGTCATCAGAAGCAGCTCCAGACACGGCAAGTACACATCTGTACCAACTGTTTCTGCAACGGCACCTCTGCTTGCGCATTTCCTTGATGCAGTGAAGAGCCAAGGGAGAAGAGCTGATGAGAACCTGTAACCGTTCCAGCAGATGGTACCTCGCCGCCGCCGTGGTGTCCCTCGCGATCCCGGTCGGAACTTCCGCGCAAGCCGCGCCAATGGCGGCCGCAAGCGGATTGATCAACAGCGATGCCAATGTGGTGCAGATTCAGTGGAGGCATGACCGCCACCATGGTTGGCATCGCCATTGGCGGGACGGATACCGGCACCGCTACAGCCGCGGCTGGGGGGCCCCC
>NZ_AJQE01000291.1 GCF_000261685.1 Bradyrhizobium genomosp. I (2014)
GTGGCAGGTGCAGCGATCGGAAGCGCAGTGGCTAACAGCCGAGCGCAAGCCGCCGAGAACAACGCTTACTGTTCGCAGCGATACAAATCCTACGACCCGGGCTCCGGTACCTATCTGGGCTACGACGGCGACAGACATCCATGTCCCTAGGCCGCATAGCGTCCTGGCGCCATCGGTCGTTGGGATGAGACCTAATTCAGAGAACCAAGCAACGGAGATCCATCTATGAAAGCAACTATGAAAGCAGCGTCATTCACCGCCGCCGCCCTTCTCGTCGGCGCATCTTCCCTCGCGGCGGCGCAAAGCGCTCCGCAAGCCGCCGCCCCGGCGGACCATAGCACCGTGCAGAACACGAGCCGCAATCAGTCGGACCATTCCGCCGAAGGCGCCGCAAGCAAGGGGGTCAACAAGGCCGACGCGATGCAGCCGGGCGGCAGCCAGACGAACGTTCGGCAGCAGATGGTCAATGACCTGCAACAGGCGGGTTTCACCCAGGTCAAGGTGCGGCCGCAGTCGTTTCTGGTGGAGGCCAAGGATCGGTCGGGGAATCCGGTGACAATCTTCGTTGGCCCGAACGATTTCGCCGAGGTGAAAACGGTCGGCGCTAACGCGCAGAAGACCTCCTCCGACGCAAGCGTCTCCAGCAACAGCGCCAATGCGACTTCGGAGCGCCCTGGCGGCGCCTTTACGGCGGTGCCCTCCAAGGACGGCCTGAGCTCGCAGTTGATGGGTCTGCAGGTGTACAACAACGCCAAGCAGGACATCGGAACGATCAAGGATGTGGCACTCAACGAGAACGGGATCGACGGTTATATCCTTTCCGTGGGCGGGTTCCTGGGCATTGGTGACCATTACGTTGCAGTGCGACCTTCGGCGATCAATCTGAAGTTCGACCATGCAGCCAAGAAGTGGTCCGCAACGATGGACACGACCGCCGACCAGCTGAAGTCAGCGCCCGAATTCAAATATCCGAACGGATAGACTTGTCCAGACGGGGCGGCCCATCAGGCCGCCCCGCAGGCTTGCGATCTCCATCTGTTGGTCTTCAGTTCGACGTTAATTTGCTTCGGGATCCCGCTCTTGAATGTTCACACGCCTTGAGAAACTGCTAGCCGACCTGGCCGAGACATTCTGGCTGGTGCCCATGCTCATGGTGTTCTCCAGCTTGCTCCTTGCTTTCGCGCTCGTTCATCTCGACCAGAGCGACTCCGTCTCGATCCCTGCTCTGCAGGATTGGCTCTACGATGGCGGCGCGACCGGCGCCCGCACCCTGCTCGGCGCCGTGGCAGGCGCGACAATCGGCGTAGCCGGGACCGTCTTTTCGATCACCATTGCCGCACTGTCCCTGGCCGCGGGTCAGATGGGCCCCCGGCTGCTGCGCAATTTCACGCGCGATCGTGGCAATCAATTCACGCTGGGGATGTTGCTCGGCACGTTCTGTTACGCCCTCGTCGTGCTGAGAAGCATCCGGACCGAGCCCGAGGGCGGCTTCGTTCCCCATCTGGCGCTGAGCGTTGGCATCGTGCTCGCGTTCGCATGTGTCGCCATGCTCGTCTATTTCGTCGGTCACGTCGCCGGGCGGATAAACGTGGAAACGGTCGTAGAGCTTGTCAGTCAGGACCTCAGGGCCGCGATCCAGCAGCTTACGGTCATGGATCCGCAACCGAAATCGCCCCCGGAGGAATTCTGGATCGGGTCCCTGCCTCTCAAGGCCACGCGGCGCGGCTATCTGCAGCATCTCGACGAGGAGGGCCTGGCCACCTGGGCGGCCAAGCACAGAGTGACCATTCGGCTACTCGTCGGGCCCGGCGACTATGTCTTCCCGGGGGCGACGGTCGGTCTGGTCACGCCTCCAATCGACGGCGCCGAGGCCGCGATCCGGAATGCGACGGCGCTGGGTGCAAGCAGCAGCATTTCCTCCGACTTGCGCTTTGCGGTCCGCCAACTCGTCGAGGTCGCGGTCAGAGCACTTTCTCCCGGCATCAACGACCCGCATACTGCGCTCGCGGTCCTGGACCGGCTGGGAGCAGCTTTATGCGATCTCGTGCCGTTGCACCTCCCGACGGGAATCTCGATTAGAGGCGGCCAGCCGGTCCTGGTGGTGCCGCTCGTGCAATACGAGGAGCTGCTCGGCACGATGTTCCATATGATCAGGCAAAGCGCCGGCGCTCAGCCCGTGGTCTCTATCCGGCTGATCGAGGTTTTGACCCAGGTCGCAAGCTGCGAGCGTGATCCTGCGCGGCTCCTGGCACTCTCCCATCACGCGGCCCTCGTCCTCGCGGACGCTTGTCGAACGATTGCCGCCCCCAGTGACAGGGATGATGTCGGACGCCAGTATCAGTCGTTTACCCTTATGGTCCGAGCAGGTCCGATGGGGCGATTCACCGAACAGGTCCCGTCCTCCCCTGGCGACAATGATGCGCCAACAGCTATCGCTGAATCAGGCGCCTCCCGATCTCGGCGTTGAGCTCAGCGCCCGCCAGAATGGAATATGCCGCAACCCAGAGCCATGTCATCAACACCGCAACTGCGCCGAGCGAACCGTAGGTCTTCTGGTAGGCGGCGAACGTGTTCACATACGTTGAGAATGCGTATGAACCCGCAACCAATCCGGTCGTTGCGAGGAGCCCGCCGGCCGAAGCAAGGTCCCATCTCGGGTGGAGTCGATTGGGTGCGTACCGATAGAGCAGAGCGATAATGGCGATGATCGTGCACACCAGGAGCGGCCACCGTATCCACATGGCCGCAGCCTGCCAGCCAGTCGGAATTGGTAAGGAGCTAAGCAGGAGAGGCATCACCGCGATCAGGATCACGGCGCCACCGGCAAGGACGATCAACGCCATGGTCAGCGACAGCGCGACCGCATTGAAGAGAACAAGCCCGCGCTCCTCGGAGACCCCGTAAGTCACGTTCAAGGCAGTCATTAGTGTCCCGGTCGCGTAGCGCGCGCTCCAGATCGAAATTCCGACACTCACCATCAGCCCGACGCCGAAAGGTGGACGCGTGCCCTGCTCGAGCGCCTTCAACCGTTCTGAAATGAGCGCGGTCGCTTCCCCCGGCAGGATGACCTGGAGCGCGTTGAGCTGCTGCACGATGTCATTGGTGTCCGCGACTAGCCCATAGAGTGACACAAGCGCGGCAATGGCGGGGAAGATCGAGAGAAAGGAATAGAAGGCAACGGCGGCGGACAGAACCGAAATATTGTGATCGCCTAGCCTGACCCAAACGGCCATTGCGACGGAGATGAACCTGCGCAGGGGCCCGCGGCTACCCGCGTTCAGCGGCTCAGCATTTGTAGCGCTTCTGGTCACGTCCGTTGCGAGCTCGCCAAGCTGCATGAATGACGAAAACCTCCCGCCGCTGCACAGGTTCCAAGCTATTGAACAACTGACCAAGGACGCCGTCATGGTGCGCGAACGTACCTCCTTGTGGAGGAACCAATGCGATGGGCCTTCCTTGGATCATGAAGCAAACAGTTCATCGTGCGTAGTTCGGCAATGGCTCAGACGTATCGCGCAACCGATTGGGCGGCACTTGTTCTCGGAGGCGTCATGGTTCTCATCGGCCTCGTGCTCGGGGCCGGCGGTGCTTGGCTGCTCTGGTTGGGAGGCTCGTTCTATTACTTGCCCAGCGGAATTGTCCTGATCGTCTCGGGTGTTCTGTTGGCCCGCCGGCGCGTTGAAGGCGCGTGGCTTTATCTGCTTCTGTTCCTGCTTACCCTCGCATGGGCGTTCTGGGAAGTTGGCGTCAATGGTTGGGCGCTGGTCCCGCGCACCGTCGGCCCGAGTTTGTTGCTGGTCGCCGTTCTGGCGCTCACCCCGAAGCTCCGCCCGATACGTCATCAATATGAGCCTATAGCTACTATCCTCGTTGGATTCCTGTTGTTGGCTGCCACGACTGCCTTGATGACGGGGGCTTTCCATCCGGCAAGGGCGACGGTGCCCGCGCTGCCACCGCAGACGAACGCGATGGCCGATCCTTCGCCTCTGAAAACGGGCGCAAACTGGCCCGCCTACGGTGGCAGCTACAGCGCGCGCCGCTATTCGCCGCTCGACGAGATCAATGCGACGAACGTCGCCAAGCTCACCAAGGTCTGGACGTTCCACACCGGCGACCTGCCGACCAAGAACACGAAAGGCACCTACGGCGCGGAGAACACACCGCTCAAGGTAGATGATACTCTCTACGTGTGTACCCCCAAGAACCTCGTTCTTGCCATTGACGCCCAGAGCGGCAAGCAGATCTGGCGATTCGACCCGCGTGTCCCGGACGAATTCATTCCGTACACCGCAGCTTGCCGGGGTCTGGCATATTACGAGCTGCCCAATGCCGATCAGGGCGCCGCCTGCGCCCGCCGCATCATCGAAGGAACGCTCGATGCGCGCCTGATCGCAATCGATGCGACGACCGGAAAGCGCTGCGAGGCATTCGGATATGACGGTCAGGTCGACACCGCGACGGGAGTCGGCCGGCACGATCCCGGCATGTTTGCGATTACGTCGGCGCCGACGATCGTTCGCGGGATCGTCGTCGTCGGGCACGAAGTGCTGGATGGGCAGAAGCGGGATGCTCCCTCCGGGGTGATCCAGGGATACGACGCACGGACCGGCGCGTTGCGCTGGGCCTGGGATATGGCCAAGCCTGACGCAGGGGCCCTGCCGCCGATGGGACAGACCTACACCAGGGGCACGCCGAACATGTGGACGACTGCCTCCGGCGACGAGGAACTGGGGCTCGTCTATCTGCCGCTCGGCGTTTCCGCCGTCGACTATTGGAGCAGCAGCCGCTCGAACCGGGAAAAGCAGTTCGCGACGTCCCTGGTCGCGCTCGATGTCACGACCGGCAAGCCTGCCTGGCACTTCCAGACCGTGCACAACGACGTCTGGGACTACGATCTCGGCTCGCAAGCGACGCTGGTCGACTTCCCCACAGACAGCGGCACACCGGTGCCGGCGCTCGTTCTGCCGAGCAAGCGCGGCGACATCTTCGTTCTCGACCGGCGCACCGGCAAGCCGCTCGTCGGCGTCGAGGAGAGACCTGTGCCGCAAGGCGGCGTCGAGCCTGCGCAGCGCGCCAAGACCCAGCCGTTCTCGCTGTATCATACGCTGCGGAAGGCCGATCTCACCGAGCGCGACATGTGGGGCATGTCGCCGATCGATCAGATGATCTGCCGCATCCAGTTCCGCCGGGCGAGCTACAAGGGAATTTTCACGCCACCCACCGCAAGCCCGCACTGGATCGAATATCCGGGCTACAATGGCGGCTCCGATTGGGGCGGTATCGCCGTCGATCCCGTTCGCGACATCATCGTTGCCAACTACAACGACATGCCGAACTACAATCGGCTGGTGCCGCGCGACGAAGCCAATCGCAAAGGCTGGGCGCCGCGGGACCAGGCGCGCGGCGAAATCGGAGGGCAAGAAGGCGCGGGCGATCCGCAGCTCGGTTCGCCCTATGCCATCAACGTGAATGCCGGGTGGCGGCTGCCCGGCACCGGGTTGTTGTGCAAGCAGCCGCCCTATGGCGGAATCCGAGCCATTGATCTGAAGAGCGGCAAAACGCTCTGGGATCGCCCGTTGGGTGAAGCTCGGACGAACGGCCCATTCGGGATCCCGTCGATGCTGCCGATCCGGATTGGGACGCCAAACAATGGCGGTGCCGTCGTGACCGCCGGCGGCCTGATCTTCATCGCAGCGACGACCGACAATCTGATCCGGGCGATCGACATCGAGACCGGAAAGACGGTGTGGGACGACGTGCTTCCTGCCGGCGGCCAGGCCACGCCGATCACCTATGAGGCTGGCGGCCGCCAGTACATCGTCATCATGGCAGGTGGCCACCATTTCATGGAGACGCCCATCGGCGACTCCTTGGTGGCGTACGCTTTGCCGGAAAAATAGATTTCAGCGAGACGCCAGGGCGGCCTGTCTTCTCCACTCGCTTGTCCGTGAATCTGGTCAACCAGCCTGCGTCGCAAGGGACGAGAGCTCGGCAATCTAACCACACAATTCCCCTGTCTGGCTCAATCCTTCCAGGTCCGTCAGTTCAGATCGGGGAAGAACAGCTTGCCACTGGTCAGCCGGTCGAGGCCAGGACAAAGGGGGGAATCCCAAGCCCACACCCCACCTGTCTCTCCGAAGGGGCTGCTGCGTTGGACGATCCGGCTTGAGTTCTGCAGCAAGCAGTATGGCTGCGACGGCCAGAAGAGACTGTTGTTCGCTGCAATATCCTATTCTACGACGAGCACGTAGTCGGCCTGCACGATCGGATCTAACGCGCTGACGAGAAACCAAGGAAAAGTCGCACGGCATCTGGCCGCGCAACACCGACCGCAATAAACGTCGCATGAGACCCGTTTTGTTCTCCACCGACATCCGGCGAAGTATTGGGAGCCAAGGATTTTTGATTGGTGGGCGCACCAGGGCTCGAACCTGGGACCCGCTGATTAAGAGGCGTATGATTTGCCAGCAAAATCAACCGCCATTCCGACAAATGCACTGGCAGACCTGCATTAAGCCTGCGATTGGATTTCCTCTTGTCGGAATGGCGCGACGGCAAGCTTGGGCGATTCGGAAGAGCCTCTGATGTTGGCAACTTGATCATTGCCGTGGCGCTCTCACGGCCCGATGAATGGACACCTAGCCTCACGATTTCGCGGTGCCAGGCTCCGCCATCTTGCGGTGCTGCCTGGCCAGCACCTCGTTCGGCGTGACGCTGGCCGCCGTCGTCTGAATTTTGTTCCTCATTCCCGTGACGATGTCTGACTCTCCGCGCAGCATCGCATGGAAGCCGGCCCTCGCGACCTCCCGTGCGTCGTCCTTCTTGTCGGTACCGACTTTGGTGTCCATCATGTCGGCGCGCCGGAAGAACTCGGTCTCGGTCGCACCTGGCATCAGGCACGTGACGGTCACGCCGCTGTCGCGCAGCTCCTCGCGCAGCGCGAAGGAGAAAGAATCGAGGAATGCCTTGGTGCCGTTGTAGACGGCTTGAAAGCTGCCAGGGGTGGAACCGGCGATCGAGCCCGTGATCAGGATACGACCTGAGTTCCGCCGGAGCATCTCATTCCCGGCGCGATGGATCAGATAGAGAGTTCCGGTGATATTGGTGTCGACGACGCGCCTGATCCGACCGAACTCCTGATCGAGGAAAGCATTGCCGAGCCCGACGCCGGCATTGGCCAGCAGCGCATCAATCGACCGGTCGCCGATCGCCGCACATAATTTGTCGACGCCCTCGATGGTGGAGAGATCGGCCTGCACGGCTTCTACGCTTCCGCCAAGGCTGCGCAACTCGGCCGCAGCCGTCTCGATTGCAGCCTCGTTCGCAACGATGACGAGATCAAAGCCATCCTCGGCACAGCACCTTGCGAGTTCCAGACCTATTCCGGTAGAGGATCCGGTTACAACGGCGAATTTGCTGGCGGGCGCTTGGCTGGCAGACATGAGCGTATCCTCGCGGCTGATCTTGATGACGGCCAATCGCTCCGGGTCCAGCTCGTTCCTATCCAAACGTCCGCAATCGGCTGCGAAGATTTGCAGCAGCAATAGCAACTATCGTTGCATTCTGGACTTAGATGGCTCGTAGTTCAGGTGGAGAACGAAAATGAAGGCGCTGGTTTGGCACGGCAAGGAGGATATCCGGTGTGATACCGTCACCGATCCGGAAATTCAGGACCCGCGCGACGCGATCATCAGGGTCACGAGCTGCGCAATCTGCGGCTCGGACCTTCACCTCTTCCATAACTTCATCCCCGGCATGATGCCCGGCGATATCATGGGCCACGAGACCATGGGCGAAGTCGTCGAAGTCGGCACCGGCGTCGACGGCAAATTGAGGAAGGGCGACCGCATCGTCGTCCCCTTCACGATCATTTGCGGCGAGTGCGATCAATGCAAACGCGGCAATTTCTCAGTGTGCGAGACCACCAACCGCAAGAAGCACCTGGCCGATAAGGTGTTCGGACATTCGACCGCAGGGCTGTTCGGCTACACCCATTTGACGGGCGGCTATCCTGGCGGGCAGGCAGAATATCTGCGCGTGCCCTTTGCCGATGCCACGCATATCAAGGTTCCCGCAGGCATTCCGGACGAACAGCTGCTGTTTCTCAGCGACATCTTCCCGACAGGCTGGCAGGCCGCCGTCCAATGCGACATCGTACCGACCGATACGGTCGCGATCTGGGGCTGTGGTCCGGTCGGACAAATGGCGATCCGGAGCGCCATCCTGCTCGGCGCCAATCAAGTGGTCGCGATCGACTGCCTGCCCGATCGGCTCAGTATGGCGGAAGCCGCCGGCGCGACAACGATCAATTTCGAGAACGAGAGTGTCCTCGAGCGGCTCAAGGAGCTGACCGACGGCAAAGGTCCGGAAAAGTGCATCGATTGCGTCGGGATGGAATCCCACGTGATGGCGTCCTGGCCGGACACCCTGCTCGATCGTGCCAAGCAGATGATGATGCTCGAGAGCGACCGGCCCCATGTGCTGCGGGAAATGATCTATGTCTGCCGGCCCGGCGGAATCATCTCGGTGCCCGGCGTCTATAGCGGCTTCTCTGACAAGCTCCCGATGGGCGCGTTCATGAACAAGGGTTTGACGATGCGCACCGGGCAGACCCACGTCAATCGCTGGACCGACGATCTGCTTCGCCGCATCGAGCAAGGCGAGATCGATCCTTCATTCGTCATCACCCACACCGTGCCGCTCGAGCAAGGTCCCGAAATGTACCAGGTGTTCCGCGACAAGCGCGATTCCTGCGTCAAAGTCGTCCTGAAACCCTGAAGGAGCAACCATGTTTCATCTCTCCAATATTGTACGCTCCAAGGGCGATCCCAAGCTCGTAGAAGGCGGACCGAGCCTGAAGCGGCCGCAGGATCAACTTGCACGCGCGCTCGGCTGGTTCAGTATCGGTCTTGGCATCATGGAATTCGTCGCGCCTCGGCGTGTCACGGAAACCCTGGGAATGGAGGGCCATGAGATGATGGTCCGTGCTTTCGGCGTGCGTGAAATCCTCGCCGGGGTCATGTCACTCTCGGTCGACAAGAACGCGGGGCTGTGGGCCCGCGTCGGTGGGGACGGTCTGGATGCGGCTGCACTTCTGTCGGGCCTGACCTCCGACAATCCCAAGAAAGGCAACATCGCGCTGGCGCTCCTCGTGGTCGGCGGGATCGCCATGCTCGACTACCGGGTTGCACAGGATACCAAGCCGGGTCGCCCCCCGCGGAACGCGCGGCGCAAATTGTATCCCAGCCGCAGCGGTTTCCGTAAGGGGCTGCAAGCGGCGAAAGATCGAGCGAAGGAGATGACCCAGCACGCGGCTGCCGGTGTCACCTCCTGACGAGATCGGGACTCCAAACGGGTTACGGCGGCGCTCGCGCTGGATTGCGGCGGTCGACCGTCGAAGGGAACATCTGCCCTTCTCGTGCTGTTTGCCCGCATGTCCCTTTATGATCCCAAAGGTTGGCTTACGGAGATCGGCGTGGCCACGGCCAGGCCCGCCGCGTTCGTCCTCTATCTGGTGTATGCGGTCTGTTGGATCACTTTGGGAAACGGCCTCGAGTGGCATTCCTTTGCGACGCTGGCGACTTGGGGAATGACGCTTCTCATTCAGCGGGCCGAGCATCGCGATACCCAGGCCCTGCACGCCAAGCTCGACGAGCTCCTGAAGGTGCATGGGGCAGCTGACAACTCGCTCATGAAGATCGACGAGCAAGACGCCGAGGACGTCGAGAACGAACGCTCGCATGTTCAGCGCGCGCAGCCATAATTGACGGCAAACTGTCCCAGCCGATCCCTAGCGGCCGCCGCCGGTGTCCCGGACCCGACGAGCGGTGACGGTGTTGACATCTGGATTTCCGGGAGTGGACCGATCCCCTTCGCCTTGGCGGCCAGCGCGTCATGCCGGACGGACGCCGGCGCACTCCAGCTAGATAGGAACAACCCCAATGCACGCTGGTTCGAGAACGGATGTTCCTCGCAACCTAAAGGGCAATCCATGTATCATCACGTCAAGAAGCTGATGTTCACCGTCCGTGTCGACGAACCTGATCCCCGCTTCGGCAATATGCTTCTCGAGCAGTTCGGCGGCGCCAACGGCGAGCTTGCCGCCGCCATGCAATACTCCATACAGGGGCTCAATTGCGAGGATCCGGATCGCAAGGATCTCCTGATGGACATCGGTACCGAGGAATTGAGCCATCTCGAAGTCGTCGGCACGCTCGCTCGCATGCATCTCAAGCCATCGAAATTCGATCGCCAGGCCGCCGAAGCCGATCCGCTCATCGCGATTGCGGGGGGCGGTGGCGTGAACCTGTTCAACTCGCAGGGCAATGCCTGGACTGCCGACTATCTCAAGATCACCGGCGAGCTGGATGTCGACCTTCGGAGCAACATTGCCGCAGAGGCGAGAGCCAAGATTGTTTACGAGCGGCTGATCAATTTCACCGACGATGCCGGCACCAAGGATGCGCTTCAGTTCCTGATGACCCGCGAGATCACGCATATGAAGGCGTTCTCGCTGGCGCTCGAAAGCATGTCAAAGCCGGCATTCAGCATCGGCCGGATCGCCCCGACCCCCGGCCTCGTCGATCAGTTCTTCAATGATTCGACGGGAACCGGCGATCACGGGGAGATCGACACGCGCGGACCGTGGAATGAAGGAGGCGAATGGGTCTTCACCGACTCGCCTGCTATTCAGGCCGGCGAGCCTGGCCCGGCAAACGCGATCGTCACCGAGAGCTCTCCGCCGGTTGACGAAGCCGGTCTTGGCGACCTCCTGATCGACGAGCTCCGCGACATCCTTCACGCAGAGAAGCAACTGACGAAAGCACTTCCAAAGATGGCGGAAGCCGCGCGCTTCGATCAGCTGCGGGAGCTGTTCGAGCAGCATCTCGCCGAGACCGAGGCACAGATCGAGCGGATCAACGAGTGTTTCGAGATGCTCGGCAAGTCCGCGCGGGCCAAGCCTTGCAAGGGCATGATGGGCCTGGTCGAGGAAGGTCAGGAAATCATGGACGAAGGCGAAGAGAAGGAAGCTGCTGCTGCCGACCTCGCATTGATCGGTGCGGCGCAGCGGGTCGAGCATTACGAGATCGCCGGTTACACCACCGCGCGCAATCTCGCTCAGCAACTGCGCCATAGCGCCGTCGTCAGCCTGCTGTCGATGTCCCTCGCCGAGGAAGAGAATGCCGATCAGCTGTTGAACCAGGTCGCTCGTTCGCTGATGTCTATTGCGAAAATGCCGGCGGCCGTCGAGCGGACGGAATAGACGCTACGCCTGCTTCTGGCTGGCGGGATCTGCCTCCGAGGGAGATCCCGTCAGCTTCGCATCACCCACACTTCACGCGATGCTCGTCGCTTTTGCTCGCGATAGATGGAATGAGCGGCCTCACTTGTTTGATGAGCTCGACCCCGTCGTGACGCTCGGAGCATTGGTCGGAGTCGTGGTGGTGGTTTGATGCCCGACGTCGCGCCCATTGTAGAAAAAGAGGGCCGCGACGACCGCTATGACGAAGATTGCGCCGACCGCCCAGCCGACAGCGCTGTTCTGGGGTGACCGTGCGGTGGTGTGATCGTTCTCATCCATGCTGTTCTCCCGTGACCGGCTCGACAACCAGTCGCCGGAGGAGACGTTCCTAATTCCGCTTGCAATGCTGCGGCGCGACGACCCCCACGCGTTCCGCAAGCCACGCGTTCCGCAAAGTGCTTTTCGCCGCCACCCGCTATCCCGCCTAGCGCCGCCGCGCGACCAGGACGCCGATCACGAACGCCGCAGCCAGCGATCGGAGCGGCGCCGCCATGGCGACCTCCCGCAGTTGCTCGGCTATGAGCGTTGTGGCGGCCTTCGCAGGGTGTTCATGCTGCGGCGTCTCCGTTCTCGCGCCGCCAATTTCCGGCGAGGCGCTGCCAACGTCGGGCTCGGTAAGGCCGGATGCTTCGGTCATTGCGGAGGCGTCTCTCAGGTCCATGGGAGATCTTTCGTTGGCGGGTTTTGGCAACTGCTCCCTGCCCGTCCCGGTTCCAATCGATCTTGCGAAAACAACCCCATGCACAGTAGCCGCTGACAATGAGATCAATGACTTGGGACCGCCCCGGCAATCACTTCTGATTTTACGAACCTTATTTGACCCGTCGGGCAAAGCACCTGTAGATTGGCATCATCCGCGACGTCCGACAGCGTCCTGCCTCGCCGGGCAAAGTCGCTCACGAGCTTGCCAAGGGTGCAGAGCAAACGATTGTGTCCCGGCACCTTGGAACGGAAGCGCGGGTATTCCATTGATGTTCCCCGGACAACGTGGAGGGCCATGGGAAAGCTGCTGATCAGTATTGCCGTCGTGAGCCTGGCAATGATCATCGCCTTCGCCGTCTACGTCATTACGCTGTGACGCCGAGCGGGCACGATCAGCGTCGAACGCGGCGTAGGCGGCGAACCGGCTCAGATGAATGGCTTGCCGCCGGTAACGGCGAGAGTGGCTCCCGAAGTGTAGCTCGAGAGTGGGTCGGCCAGCATCACGTAGGCCGACGCAAGCTCCGCCGGCTGGCCTGCACGCTGCATCGGCACCTGCTTGCCGAAATTCTTGACAGACTCCTCGGGCATGGTCGACGGAATGAGCGGCGTCCAGATCGGTCCCGGGGCGACCGCATTGACCCGAATGCCTTTGCTGGCCAGCATCTGTGCAAGCCCTCCGGTAAAGTTCTGAATGGCCCCCTTGGTCGTGGCATAGGCAAGCAGGCTCGGGTTCGGCATGTCCGAGTTCACGGAAGCCGTATTCACGATCGCCGCGCCCGGCCGCATGTGCGGGACGGCGGCCTTCGTCAAATAGAACATGGCGTGGATGTTCACTTCGAACGTTCGTTGCCATTCGTCGTCGCTGATGTCCTGGATGTCCTTGAACGTCGCCTGATGGGCCGCGTTGTTGACGAGGATATCGATGCCCCCGAGTTCCTCGACCGCCCGATGGACGATGGAACGGCAATGATCGGGATTGCTGATGTCGCCGGCAATCAGGACCGCCTTGCGCCCTTCCCGCTCCACCAGCGCCTTGACCTCGGCCGCGTCCTCATCCTCGTTCAGATAGGCGATGACGATGTCCGCCCCCTCGCGGGCATAGGCAATTGCGACGGCGCGGCCGATGCCGCTGTCGCCGCCCGTGATGATAGCCTTCCTGCCCGCGAGACGACCCGACCCCTTGTAGCTCTCCTCGCCGTGATCCGGCCGCGGGTTCATCGCGCGGGTCGAGCCGGGCATCGGTTGCTGCTGGGCGGGAAAGGGCGGCTTGGGATATTCGGTCATGGAACTGCTCCGGATATTACTCCGCTAACCGAAGGCGACCGGAAGCGTTCCTTGCCCGTCGATCGAACATCTTGGTGCAAATCCAAAACTGACGGTTAGGAACGCGCCGCGTGTTCCAGCCGTTCAACCGGATGACCCGATACTCCTTCATGATCTCCGACGGCGGCGTTTTCTCTGACAGCGAAGAGCTGCCGGACGATGAGGCGGCCTGGCATCAGGCCGTCCGTACTGTCAGGGACATCGAAACGACTCTCAGCTCCACTGGCGGCGACTGGTCCCTTGTGGTTCACCGGGGCGGCCATCCACTCTACCGCATCGATGTGCGAGTTCAGAGACTCTCCTAGGTGCTGGGGCTGAGATGCAGGTAAGTGGAGTCGAAGCCTGCCAGCTCGTCCATCTCCTTGGGCTTGAGGATGTGAAACTCCGACCTGCTCACTGACACCAGTCCTTCCTTTCGCAAGTTCTGGAGCACCCGGTTGGTGTGCACCACCGAGAGGCCAAGGCAATCGCCGAGGTCGGTCTGAGTGATGGGCAAGCCGAACTCTCCATCACGCGTTTGCCCGATGGCCTTCAGCCGCCGGTGCAATTCGATCAGAAGGTGAGCCATTCTCGGCGTCGCCTCGCGTCGTCCGACATTGACGATCCATTCCCGGAAGATTGCGCCATCGATCAGAGTTTCGCGCCAGAGTGCCGATGCCAGGTTCGGGCGCCGACGGATGACCTCTCTGAGGTCGTCATGGGCGATGAAGCCGAGCGTACACCGCGTCACCGTGACAAGGTCATGATCCATGACCTTGAGATGAAGGCTTTGAAGGTCGGGGATCTCTCCCGGTATGTGAATGGAGAGGACCTGTCGTTCGCCATCCGCCGTCGTTTTGGAGCGGAACGCAAATCCATCCGCGATCAGGCAGCAGTCGCTTGGCCAGTCTCCATCGGCGACAATGACCTCGCCGGCATCGAGATGCCGTTCGCTAATCCGAAGACCGTGAATGGCGCGGATGTCCTCAGCGTCCAGATTGTTGGACACGGTCAGCTTTGTGATCAATGCGGAAGCCAGGTTTGCGGGCATCGGATGCTCCATTTCGAGACCCGAATGGTGCAAACCACTCCGGCCTGTCAGGCGGGAGCACTACACTCTCAGCATCGACGCCCATGGGAATCTGCCGATGATGATAGATAACGCGAAGCTATCAGATAGTTTCAAAAACAATCATGGAGCAACTTCCAGCGCAGACTTTTAACTTGGCTCACTTTGAGTAAGAAGAGCCGATTCGCTTCAACGGCGGCTGGGACTAGCCGAGCGCGTGTACAATCGGTCGAATCTCGCCGCTCTCGTCGACATCGAGCGTCGCCAGCGTTATCGGAAGCCTGAATCGCCGCGGCCCGGCGCTCCCGGGGTTGAGATAAAGCACCCCGTCGATGCTCTTGACGCTCGCCCGGTGCGAATGACCGCTGATCACGGCCGTAACGCCGTCGGGCGCAGGTTTGCTCCCGAGCTCGTTCAGATCATGCAGGATGTAGAAGTCGAGCCGGCCGAGGCGCACGGTTTCCGTATCCCGATAGTTCCGTGCCCAGTCGCCGGTATCGACATTCCCCCGGATGGCCGAGACCGGCGCAATCCTGCGCAGCCCGTCGAGCACATGCTCGGCGCCGATATCGCCGGCGTGGATGATGTGCGCGACCCCGGCAAGGCATTGCTCTGCCTCCGGCCGCAGCAGCCCGTGCGTATCCGAAATCACACCGATCCTGATCACAGCCCCTCTCGATATGCCGCCCGCCCTGCCGCGCTTAGGAACGACCGCAGCACGCACGCATTGCCTGCATATCTAACCGGAGCGCACAAATGGGCAATAGCGGCGTCGGCATGCTTTTGGGAGACGTCTCGGCCACGGCATTGTGGCTGTGGTTCATCGGCGCATTCATCCTTGGCGCGGCGATTTGGTACGGTGTCAGACGATCCGGCCATTTGCGCCGCAGTGAGCGCGCGCAGCTGGACCGCAACACGGAAGCGGCCCAGCACCGGGATGATCCGCAAAAGCGCGCGGTACGGTGAACCCGCGACCGAGGATGACACATGCTGGAAGACCTTCGCGCGATCTCTCAACCGGGAGCGATGATTGCCGTGCTCATCATCTTGCTGCTGATGGGCGTAGCCGATGCGGCGATCTTCCTCGCGACCAGGGGGTGGCCGTTCTGAAGCGGCAATGAACCAGCCCGATCGGTGCGATAGGAACCTTCATAGGATTGACCGGTTCGCCCTGCAACAGGGGAGCACGGCGAACATCGATGCCTATCCGGATGCGAACGGCTCTGGTGCCATTTGCGACGCTGCCGCTGGCCGCTTGCGCCGGCCGGCAGTCCACACTCGACCCGCAAGGGCTTCAGTCCGCCCAGATCCTCAATACTCTCTTCATCTTCCTGAGCGTCGCGGCGGTCGTCTGGATCGCAGTCGTGATCATGCTTTGCGCAGGCCTGCTGCGCCGGAAACGCGCCTTCGACCAACCCCTCGCGCTGCACCAGCCCTTCGAAAGGACGACCGGTCGCGTGATCTTCGTCTTGGGAGTTGCAACCCTTGCCATCGTGCTCGGGCTTTCCATCGTCAGCTATGCCGGCCAGCGCACCGTCTTCGCCAAGAACGAGCACGCCCTCACCCTCAAGATCATCAGCCATCAATGGTGGTGGGAGATCCGCTACGAGAACGACAGTCCCGACAAGAGCTTCGTGACCGCCAACGAGATCCGGATTCCGGCCGGCCAGCCGGTGAAGGTCGAGCTGGAATCCGCCGACGTGATCCACAGCTTCTGGGTGCCTAGCCTGACCGGCAAAATGGACCTCATCACCGGTCAGAAGAACGAGCTGCAATTCACGGCGAAGAACGCCGGCATCTATCGCGGCCAATGCGCCGAGTTCTGCGGACTCCAGCATGCGCATATGGCTTTCGCCGTGCTCGCGCTGCCAGCGGATGAGTTCGGCCGCTGGCGCGACCACGAGAACCAGAGCGCGAACAGCCCGACCGACCAGCTCGGCAGGCAGGGCGAGCAGCTGTTCCGCGCAAAAGGCTGCGCACTTTGCCATACGATCCGCGGCACGCTTGCGGGCGGCCAGCTCGGGCCTGATCTGACCCATGTCGGCGCCCGGACCACGGTTGCAGCCGGAACACTGCCGCTGACGCCGGCCACGCTCGGTGCCTGGATCGCCGATCCGCAGCACATCAAGCCCGGCAACTACATGCCGAAGATGCCGCTGCAATCGGACGAACTCATCGCGATCCTTCACTATCTGGAGCAGCTCAAGTGACCGTGAGGGCTGACGAACGCGAGCTGCGGGACGACGCGCTGAATGGCCTCGAACTCTCCGCGCGCCTCGACAGGATCTGGCGCACGCCCTCCGGCCTGCTCGGCGCGTTGATGTCGGTCGACCACAAGGTCGTCGGACGTCGCTACATCGCTACCGCTTTCGCGTTCCTGCTCCTCGGCGGCATCCTCGCGATCCTGATGCGCATTCAGCTCGCCGGCCCCGAGCAGACGTTCCTGTCCGCCGACAAATACAACCAGATCTTCACGATGCATGGCTCGACGATGATGTTCCTGTTCGCCGTGCCTGTCATGGAAGCCTTCGCCGTCTACCTCGTGCCGCTGATGGTTGGAACGCGCAACATCGCCTTCCCGCGCCTGAACGCGTTCAGCTACTGGATGTTTCTGTTCGGCGGCTGCTTCCTCTGGATCTCCTTCGCGCTCAACGTCGGGCCTGATGTCGGCTGGTTCGCCTATGTTCCGCTATCGTCATTGCAGTACACGCCGACCAAACGGCCCGACGTCTGGGCTCAGATGATCACCTTCACCGAGGTCGCGGCGCTGGCGGTCTCCGTCGAGATCGTCGTCACCGTGTTCAAGCTGCGCGCACCCGGCATGACGCTCGATCGAATCCCTCTCTTCGTCTGGGCGATGCTGGTGACCAGCTTCCTGGTGATGTTTGCGATGCCTTCCATCATGGTCGCATCGACGTCGCTGATCCTGGACCGCCTCGTCAACACGCGTTTCTACGACTCGTCCTCCGGCGGACATCCCCTGCTCTGGCAGCATTTGTTCTGGTTCTTCGGCCATCCCGAGGTCTACATCATCTTCATACCCGGCACGGGCATGGTGTCAGCCATCCTCGCAACATTCGCCCGCCGCCCGGTCATCGGCTATCCGGTCATCATCCTCTCGCTGATCGCAACGGGCTTCCTGTCGTTCGGCCTTTGGGTCCACCACATGTTCGTCACTGGCCTGCCCCAGCTCGGCGCCGGCCTGTTCACGGCGTCCAGCATGCTGATCGCAGTGCCGAGCGGGCTGCAGATCTTCTGCTGGCTGGCGACGCTTTGGGACGGGCGTCCGGTCTACCGGACCCCGCTGCTGTTCGTGATCGGCTTCATCGTCATCTTCGTGCTCGGCGGCCTCTCCGGCGTGATGGTCGCCTCGGTGCCGATCGACACACAGGTGCACGATACCTATTTCGTGGTCGCGCATTTCCATTACGTGCTGATTGGCGGCGCGGTCTTCCCGCTCGTCGGAGCCGTCTATTACTGGTTTCCCAAGATCACCGGGCGGATGTTGAGCGAGAGGCTCGGCCGCTGGAACTTCTGGCTCGCCTTCGTCGGTTTCAATGTCGCGTTCTTCCCCATGCACATACTCGGACTGATCGGGATGCCGCGGCGCGTGTACACCTACACCGCAGACATGGACTGGGCGCACCTCAACCTGCTGTCCAGCGGCGGGGCCGCCATTTTCGCGCTCAGCTTTGCGGTACTGCTCGTCAATGTGATGATTAATCTTCGCAGCGGCGAGCTCGCAGGCGACAATCCATGGGACGCCTCGACGCTGGAATGGGCGACGTCCTCGCCGCCGCCGCCGCAGAATTTCGACCGCATTCCCGTGGTCAAGCACCGCGATCCGCTCTGGCTCGACAGTGCGAGCCTGCCTGTCGTCGCGGGCCTCAGCGTGGAACGGCGAGAGCTGCTCCTGACGTCGCTCGCCGAAGCCGAACCGCAAACCCGTGAGGCGTCTCCGGAGCCGAGCATCTGGCCGCTTCTGACAGCGATTGCGACCACGGTATTCTTCATCGGCTCGATCTTCACACCCTGGGCGGTGCTGTGGGGCACGCCGCCGATGGCGGTCACCTTGATCGGCTGGTTCTGGCCGGGCGGCAGCAAGGAGGACGAGGAATGAGGCAAACCATCGTCCGCAACGTCGCCGGGCTGCCGACCTTTGGCTATGGCGCGCACAGCGGCCCCTGGTGGGGCGCCATGGGCTTCATGGCGCTGGAGGGCATGGGATTTGCGATCGCAATCGGGGCCTACCTCTATCTCTATGCCGTGAACCCGAACTGGCCGATCGGAGCTGCTCCCCCCGATCTCTGGCCCGGCACGGCCGAGACCATCATCTATCTGCTGAGCATCATCCCCAACGAGATGACCAATCGCGTCGCTCATCGACAGGACCTTGCAAAGGTTCGCGTAGGTCTCATCGCGATGTCGGTGATCGGAGTAGGCCTATTGGTCCTGCGCGGCTTCGAGTTCGCGCATCTCAACACGCGCTGGGACAACTCGGCCTACGGATCGATCGTCTGGCTGGTCCTGGGCTTGCACACCACCCACCTTGCCACCGACGTCGGCGACACCATCGTGTTGACGGTGCTGATGTTCACGCGTCACGCCAAACCGCGCCGGTTCAGCGACGTGACCGACAATGTGTTCTACTGGAACTTTGTCGTGCTGGCCTGGCTGCCGCTCTATGTGCTGCTCGACTGGGTGCCCCGCCTATGACCGCTGCTGAACGACATCCGAAGCTGCTCTACTGGGCCGGCGTTGCGCTCGGACCGCTGGCATGGGGCATCAACCTGCAGGGGATCTATGCGCTCGCCCATTTCTCGTGCGAGACCACAAAGCTCACCGGCGCGATCATGAGCGCCGTCCTCGCCGTCGTCGCCCTCGCGGGCACGGCGATATCGGCCCGTGCGGTTCGGCGCGGCGCCGGCGCGGAATGGACCGATGCGCAGGGCGGTGGTCCCCGCACGTTCATGGCCTGGCTCGGTGTCGGCTCCGGCGTGCTGTTCGCGCTCGTCATCGCCAACCAGCTCGCGGCATCGCTGATGATCAGCCCATGCCTGCGCTGAGCCTGCTGGTCCTCCTGCTTGGCCTGGCTGCGGCGCCGGCAATGGCGCATGGCATCTCTGAAGTCGATCCGGGCTCGCTCTGGAGTTTCGATCCCTGGCTTCTGGCACCGCTTTATGCCGTCGGCATCGGCTTCTACATCGGCACGCAGCGACTCTGGCACCACGCCGGCGGAGGGCGCGGCGTCAGTTTCCGCCAGGTCGGCGCATTCTGGACGGGATGGCTGATCGTCGCGCTCGCTCTCACCTCGCCGCTGCATTGGCTCGGGGAGCGCCTGTTCACCGCCCACATGGTCGAGCATGAGCTGCTCATGGTTGTCGGAGCCCCCCTGATGGCATTCGCCCGCATCAACGGGCCGCTGATGTGGAGCCTTCCGGCGACGTTTCGCCCCGCTGCCGGCCGATGGCTCAATTGGCCGATCGTGGCGCGGCCATGGGCGTTCGTCAGCCATCCCGTCAGCGCAACCGGCTTGCACGGCCTGGCGCTCTGGCTTTGGCATGCGCCGCCCCTCTATGCGTGGGCGCTCGAAAACACCAATATCCATCGCCTCCAGCACATCAGCTTCTTTGCCACTGCGCTGTTGTTCTGGTGGGTGCTTCTGCATGGCCGCGGCGTCGGGCGCAGCGTGCGGCTTCGGGACGGCATCTCGATTGCGTGTCTGTTCGTCACCGTCCTTCATTCCGGAGTGCTCGGTGCGTTGTTGACACTGTCAACGCGCTTATGGATTCCCGGGCAGGGCGCCCTCGCAGGCGAATTTGGGCTAACGCCGCTGGAGGATCAGCAGCTCGCGGGCATCTTGATGTGGGTGCCCATGGGCATGCTCTACACCGGTGCGGCCCTGTTCTTCGCATATCGGTGGCTGACCGAGTTCGACGTACGAGTGCCTGCGGTTCGGCATGCCGACTCGCGAGGGACATAGGAACCGCGGGTGTGATGCAACGTTCGCCTGCTGACCCGGCAATTTCCCTGGAGGCCAGATGAACAAGCGTACCGCCATGACGGCTGTCATTCTCGCCGCAACATTTGCGACGCCGGGAATTTCGATGGCGCAGGACCAAGCGAGCCCGGGAATGTCGTGCCCGGTCGACCATGACAAGCTCGCCGACATTCTCAAGAAGAGCGTCAAGCCCGGCGGCGGCCCGAGCAATGGCGGCCTCGACAACAACGAATGGGCCGCCGTCGTGAACCGGCAAGGAGTCGTCTGCGCTGTCGCCTATAGCGGAAGCAAGGTCGATGACCAGTGGCTCGGCAGTCGGGCGATCGCCGCCGAAAAGGCCAACACCGCGAATGCGTTCAGCCTGGAGACCAAGGCTATGGCCACCGCAAATCTCTATGCGGGAGCCCAGCCGGGCGGCTTCTTGTTCGGCGCGGCGCTGAGCAACCCACCTTCGCCGGAGGTGATTTACGCGGGCGCGCCGGATGAATTCGGAACCGCACGCGATCCGATGGTCGGCAAGCCCGTCGGCGGCGTCATCGTCTTCGGCGGCGGACTGGCGCTCTATGATGGCAACGGCATCGCTGGCGCGCTCGGCATCAGCGGCGACAGCTCCTGCGCGGATCACAATGTCGCCTGGCGCGTGCGTCACTTCCTCGGCCTCGATCACGTGCCGGCCGGCGTCAGCCCGAACATGAAGGATGCGATCATCTACGATATCGGGCCGGACGGCAAAAGCCCGTCGGGCTTCGGCCATCCCAAATGCGACGGCAAGGAAGATCAGATCGCCGTCGATCTCGGCGCCGGCGTCTCCGGAAACGTCGTGAGGTAGCGAGAGACAGAGCTTAGGAACCAAGCGAGAGCGCGACGTTTGTACGTTCGCAACCGGCCTGCAGCGCGGCAGGGCCTCGTCATTGCCGTGGAGATCTTCACTTATGTTAATGCCCGGCCTCAGGCCGTTGCTGTGGGGGACGCTGGGTACGCTGTGCGCGTGCTCTGCATCGCTTTCGCCTGGTTTTGCCCAGCCCGATCTTGCCAGCCGGATGAAGGATCCGGGCCAATGGCCGATGGCGGCGCGCGACTACGCCAACACGCGCTATAGCGATCTCGACCAGATCAACGTCGAAAACGCCTCGCGTCTGCAGCTCGCCTGGACGTTCTCGGTCGGTGCCGATCGCGGTCAGGAGGCGGCGCCCCTCGTGGTCGACGGGACCATGTACGTGGTCGGACCGTATGCCGGCCCCTACCCCAACCGGGTGTTCGCGCTCGACGCCACCACGGGCGAGCTGAAGTGGTCGTATGCGCCGAAGCCGGAGCCTGCGGCAGCAGGCGTTGCCTGTTGCGACGTCGTCAATCGCGGGCTCGCCTTCGACAACGGCAAGGTCTTTCTCAATACGCTCGACAACCATTCCGTCGCGATCGACGCCAAGACAGGCAAGGAACTCTGGCACACCAAGCTCGGCGAGATCAACAAGGGTGAAACCATCACGATGGCGCCCGTTGTCGTGAAGGGCAAGGTCCTCATCGGCAACAGCGGCGGCGAGATGGGCGTGCGCGGCTGGGTCACCGCACTCGACGAGAACACCGGCGCCATTGCCTGGCGCGCCTATGCCACGGGCCCCGACAAGGACGTCCTGATCGGAGACGACTTCAAGCCGTTCTACGATAGCCTCAAGGGCAAGGACCTCGGCGTCAAGAGTTGG
This sequence comes from Bradyrhizobium genomosp. I (2014), assembly GCF_000261685.1. Lineage (GTDB taxonomy): Bacteria > Pseudomonadota > Alphaproteobacteria > Rhizobiales > Xanthobacteraceae > Bradyrhizobium. Next base: position 22,077 of record NZ_AJQE01000291.1, read on the forward strand.
CCCGCCGACCGCTGGCAGATCGGCGGTGGCACCATGTGGGGATGGATCTCCTACGATTCCGACCTCAACCTGATCTACTACGGCACCGCGAATCCGAGTCCCTGGAATGCCAACCAGCGCAGCGGCGACAATCTCTGGAGCACGACCATTTTCGCGCGCGATCCCGACAACGGACAAGCGAAATGGGCGTATCAAGTGAACCCGCACGACCTGTTCGACCATGACGAGATCAACGAGAACGTCCTGGTCGACCTCGAGCTCAACGGCCCGCCGCGCAAGGTGCTGATCCATCCCGGTCGCAACGGCTACATGTACGTCATCGACCGTGCCACCGGCGAAGTGATCTCGGCCGACGCCTACGAGTTCGTGAACGCCTACAAGGGCGTCGACCTCAAGACCGGCAAGATCATCCCTAACGAGGAGAAGACCCCGCTGGCCGGCAAGACGGTCGAGAACATCTGCCCGACCGCGCCGGGTGCCAAGGATTGGCAGCCGTCCGCGTGGTCGCCGCGCACGAGGCTGCTTTACGTCCCGCATCAGCATCTCTGCATGAACTTCAAGGCCTCGCAGGTCGGCTATATCGCCGGCACGCCTTACGTCGGTGCCGATGTCGATATGTATGCCGGTCCCGGCGGCCACCGCGGCGAGTTCATGGCGTGGGATCCGGTCGCGCGCAAGAAGGTCTGGGAGATCCACGAGAAGCTTCCGGTCTGGAGCGGCGCGCTGGTGACAGCCGGCGACGTCGCGTTCTATGGAACGATGGACCGCCTGTTCAAGGCGGTCGATGCGAAGACCGGAAACGTGCTCTGGCAGTTTCGCGCGGGCTCGGGATTCATCGGCCAGCCGATCTCCTATCGCGGTTCGGACGGGCAGCAGTACATCGCCATCCTCTCCGGCGTCGGCGGCTGGCCCGGCGCGGTGGCCAATGCGGAGCTCGATCAGCGGGTGCGCAATGGCGCACTCGGTTTCACCGGTGCAATGCAGGATCTGCCGTTCTACACCGCCGGCGGCAGCGAGCTGCTGGTGTTCAAGCTCGGTGCAGCCAATGGTCAGGACAACAGCCATGCGCCTTTGCGCTGATTGTGCCGCTCTTGCGCTTGTCGGCCTGATCGGGGTCGCGTCACCCGCAGCGGCCGGGCCGAATGGCGAGCTGCGCGTCTGTGCCGATCCCAACAATCTGCCGTTTTCCAACAGCGCCGAAGCAGGCTTCGAGAACAGGCTGGCGTCGTTGGCGGCAGGAGCCCTGGGACGATCCCTGTCCTATACCTGGTGGGCGCAGCGTCGCGGCTTCATCCGCAACACGCTGAAGGCAGAAAAATGCGACGTCGTGATGGGCGTGCCGTACGGCTACGACCTGGTGGAGACCACGAAGCCATACTATCACTCAACCTATGTCTTCGTGAGTCGGCGGGATGAGCATCTCGACCTTTCCTCCCTGCTCGACCCCCGTCTGCATCGCCTGGCGATCGGCGTCCACCTCATAGGTGACGATGGCAACAATCCGCCGCCGGCGCAGGCGCTCGGCGAGCTCGGCATCGTCGACAATGTCCGCGGCTACTCGATCTATGGCGACTACCGCCAGGCCGATCCGCCGGCACGCCTGATCGAATCGGTCGCGCTCGGCGACATCGACGTCGCTGCGGCCTGGGGGCCGCTGGGCGGCTATTTCGCCGGACGTTCCAAAGTGCCCCTGACGGTCACCCCGATCCAGGACGGCGAGCGCTTTCCGCCCCAGCACTTCCAGTTCGCCATCGCGATGGGGGTCCGCAAGGGCGACCATGCACTGAGGGACCAGCTGAACGCGTTCATCGACGAGCATCGATCCGAGATCACCTCTCTGCTGCGAAACTACGGCGTGCCTCTCGTCGACGCGCCGGTGACAGCCTCCGGAGGGCATGAATGATGTCCGCCATGGCGCTGCGCGCGAGCGCGATATCGTTGCTGCTGGCGGCCGCGCCGAACGGCAGCGTGCTTGCCCAGCAGACCCTGCCGCAATCCCAGGAAGCGCAGAAGCCGATCTTGGCGCCACGGCCGAATTTCGGCGGCAGCGTCGGCAATGGCCGGCCTGGCGTGTTCATGCAGGTTCCCGTGACCACCCTTATGCCGGGTGCGCAGCCCGATCCGCCGCAAATCAAGAATCCGGTCCAGGGCGATCCGAATGCGGAGCAGCGGGGCATGACCTATTTCGTCAACTTCAATTGCGTCGGCTGCCACGCGCCGAACGGCGGCGGCGGCATGGGGCCGGCACTGAGCAACAACCTCTTCACCTACGGCTCGCAGCCGGAGAACATCTATCTGTCGATTTACCAAGGGCGGCCCAATGGCATGCCGGCCTGGGGCGGCGTGCTGCCCGACAGCGTGATCTGGGACCTCGTCACCTATATCGGCAAGATCAGCAATGAGCCGAACCGGCAATGGGGCCGCACGTTCTCGGCAAATCCGCCATCGCCCGAGATCGAGCAGGTCCCGAGCGAGCAGGTATCGACGACCGATCCGTGGTCCGCCACCAAATCGTTCAATTTCGGCCAGAAGCCCTGATCGGGAAAGGGAGCAGCCGATGATGCGTCCGACGACACGCCTGCTCATCGCCGCGCTGCTCGCGATGACGGGTGCGGCCTGCGAGCCCGGCAGGGCCGCCGGCCCGGATAATTTCATCGGCGATGCGCGGCGTGGCACCGACCTCGTCAGGCAGTACCAGTGCGGCGGCTGTCACGACATTCCCGGCATCGCCGGTGCCGACGGCAATGTCGGCCCGCCCCTGCACCGGATCGGCACGCGGACCTACATCGCCGGCTACATCCAGAACTCGCCGGACAACATGGCCGACTGGATCGAGGATCCGCAACGGGCGTTGCCAGGTAACGCCATGCCCAGAATGGGCATCCCGCAGAAGGACGCGCGCGACATCGCGGCGTTTCTCTATACGCTGAAGTAGCTCATATGAACTCCATAATCGTCCGGCAAGCTTGTTCCGCAAAGCGCCGCTGCTGGCCATCACCATTATGGTCATCGCAATCATGGGACTGGGCCTCACCGCCGGTGGCGTCTGGCTCGCGGTGCTTGGCGGCTCCATTTATTATCTGGTAGCAGGCATCCTGCTCCTGCTCACAAGCTGGCTGCTGGCGCGCCGGCGCGCCGAGGCGCTCTGGGTCTATGCGGCGCTGCTCCTCGGCACGATGGCCTGGGCCATCTCGGAGGCTTGCCCTTCATTGCGCGCCGTCTGGCTCCGCACATCCGGGCCGCGCGATGGGCGCTCGGCCTCGTGTTGATCGTGGCAGCCGGCGTCCTCGGCATTTCCCAGGCGCGCGATCGCCACGATCTCGCCGGCATCTTACCGGACAGCGACGTGACTGGCGCGATTGCCTCATCCGAGCCTGTCGATGACGGCACCACCGACAATCAGGACCTTGTCGGTGACCACCGACGGTGAGGTCCCTAAGCTGACGGACGCGCAGATGTGGGGCAGCACGATGTTCGACCAGCTCGCCTGCCGCATCAAATTCAAGCGTCTGCGTTACGAAGGACCGTTCACGCCGCCCTCGGAGCAAGGCACGCTGGTCTTCCCGGGCGATTTCGGCATGTTCGAATGGGGCGGGATTGCCGTCGATCCAAAGCGCCAGATCGCGATCGCGAACCCGCAATCGATCCCTTCGTGTCCCGCCTCGTGCGGCGCGGAAAGGACAATCCGGCAGCGCCGAACGCCGCCCATCCGCCTGGTACCGAACTCGGGGTGCAGCCGATATACGGGGCTCCCTACGGTGTCGACCTCGGCATCTTCCTGTCGCCGCTCGGCATCCCCTGCCTTGCCCCACCCTGGGGAAACATCGCCGCGATTGATCTCAAGACGCACAAGGTGGTGTGGCAACACCGCATCGGCACGATCTGGGATCAGGCTCCGCTCCCGCTGCCGTTCAAGCTCGGCGTTCCCATGCTGGGCGGACCGATCGCGACCGCAGGCGGAGTCATCTTCATCACCGGGACCATGGACGACTACATCAGGGCTTTCGACGTCAACGACGGCAAGCAGCTCTGGCAGGGTCGCCTTCCGGCCGGCGGCCAGTCGACGCCGATGACGTATGAGGCCGGCGGCAAGCAGTATGTGGTGACGGTCGATGGCGGCCACGGTTCGTTCGGAACCAAGCTCGGCGATTACGTGCGGGCCTATGCGTTGCCGTGATGCGCGCCGGCCGGCTTGTCTATGCCTGGCGACGCCTCGTCCGGATCTGTCGGCGCGGACGGGCAACCGCTGAGGCAAGGAGAGCCACGCCCGCAGCCAGCCCCAGAACCGCGAGCCCCTGACTGATGACTCCGGCCGGTGGCAGCTGCTTCCGCACCAGCCAACCTCCATCCACCGACGCCCCGGGCGCAGACGCCTCGAGCATGCTTCCCTCGCTCACTGCTGCGCGCCGCGCACGCGACAGAAGCAACCGGAATGCGCCTCCCAACAGGTTCTCCGTCAATTTCGGCGCGCCGGCGTAAGCCGCCTGACCAGCCCGCGCGGGCCAACCGACGGCGACTTCATCGCGCGGCGCACGGACCAGATTGAGGAACGCCTGAGCGACGTCCTCGGACTGGTAGAGCAGCGGGCCGGGGTCGAGCCTCTTGCCCGACATGTTGGCGCCGTGAACGAAGCCCGGCGTATCCACCATCGCCGGGAAGACGCCGCAGACATGGATGTTGGGATGTGCGCCAAGCTCCTGGCGCAGGCTCGCCGTGAACCCGCGCAGTCCGAACTTGCTTGCGGTGTACGCGGCTGCAAACGGCGTCGGGGCCCAGCCGCCAAGCGAAATGTTGTTGATCAGGATACCCCGGTTCTGGCGCAAGAAGATCGGAAGGACCGCGAACGCACCGTTCATGGTTCCGAGCAGATTGACCTCGACGGTCCGGCGATGCAACGCAAGATCGGCGTCCTGGTAGGCCCCAAACACGCCCGTGCCGGCATTGTTGATCCAGACATCGATCCCGCCGAATGCATCTTCGGCCTGCCGGGCCAATCGCTGCACCGCTTCGGCATCGGTAACATCGGTGGGAACGGCTAAGGCACGGCCCCCCAGCGCCTCGCACTCCTCCGCAAGGCGCGTCAGGATCTCCCCGCGCCGCGCCGACAGGACCACACTTGCACCTCTCAGCGCAAACGCCAGCGCCGCAGCGCGGCCGATGCCGCTGGAGGCTCCCGTTATGACGACGCGTGTGCCGGCCATTGGTCGCAGCGGAGCTTGCTCGGCACCCACGGGGAGCAGCCATCGCAGCGACCGCCGTAGCTGCTCCGTCGCCCCTGCACGAAACCAGTCGCCATGCGCGAAAATGACCCGTTCGGGCTCGAGGCTCACCAGCCGTTCGGCTGCCGCCTGGACCGACCGGCCGCCGAGCCGCAACAGCAGCCGCAAATAAATCGGCGCCTTGCCGTCAGGCTTGGCGATGCCGAGCAGGTTTACAGCAGCCTGCTCTGACACGGGACGATCCTGGGACTCGAGGTTCTGCACGAGATCCGTCAGGATCAATGTGCGGCTGCGCTTGTCGAATATCTCCACTTCCGAGAACATTGGCGCGTTCACGGTGATGGTTTCGAGCTCCGACGACCATTCTTCCGGCGTTGTGCCGCCGAGCTCGCGGTCAATGCGCAAACCTGCCTCGCGCACCTGCTTCCTCGCCGAGAGGCCTCGCGCCGCGAAGGTCGCTGCCTGCGGGAAATGCCTTTGCCATGCCGGCAGAAACATCCAGTGCGCGACATTCGGCGCCACAAGAAATTTGATCTGCCCCAGGCACTCGAGCTCGGCGCGCAGGGCGGGCGAATATCGCACCGGCGAGTGCAGCACGAGGTCACCATTCGACAGCCGAATGACCGTCATACGAATGGGCAGAACCAGACCCGCCGCATTGATCGGCGCGTCGTCCGCGATCCAGATGTCGTCCGTCACTCTCGTGAGGGTGGCAGTCGATACGGCCCTGTCGAATCTTTGCATGAGCGTCGTTCCGTGAGGATCTGTCCAAATCCCCGGAGGTGACGCTCGTTCCTCAGATCATTGCAGCCGCATGCCCGAGACTTCCGACAGAGCTCTGGAACCTGCCTGCCTGAGGTCGTCGAGGGAAATCTGTCCTCTTGTCGCCGCCTCCAGGAGCTTCGAGGCGACGTGGGTCCGGGCCCCGATCTCCCGGTGCGAGAGGCTTTCACAAACCTCCTCGAGCACGGCGCGCAATAACGCCGTTGTCTCCGTGTCGAACATGCGAGCCGCCTCCAGCGGAAGTACGTCACGGTAATTCAGTCCGGGCTGCCTGGGATTCAACATTGTTAACGACCGAATGATTTATTGATCGAATGCCGACAGGTCGCTCCTGTGCGGGGCCGACAAGCGTAGGAACCCCGCGCCGCGCGATCGCTTGACAGACGGCATCCGGACCTTGCCCATGCGAACACCCCGAAAACGAGGCTCCCAGCGAACAATATCTGCCGGAAGCTTTCTGGTCGCCGTCCTCGCCGTTCTGATCATCGTGAACGCCCTCGAACGGCGGACGATGTGAGGGTTCCTACGCCTCCTCGTCGCCGAAGCGATCCGCCTGCACCCTGCGGTATCGGGCCTCGGTCTGCGGCTTGATGAAGATGGCCGCGACCTCCGGATGGTGTCTTCGGATGTCGTGCTCGATCGCAACGACCGACTGCTCGATCTCGTTCGCCCGCTTGTCGTCCGCGAAACTCGATGCTGAGGGCCGCAACTACCTCGCTTGGAGACAGCTGCACCGTCAGCAAGCCGTTGGCGCGAAGCACGCCGGGGGACCGTCGCGCCACGGCAAGGATCGACCGCGCGAGATCGGGATCAGCCGGTTCACCGATCAGAAGGCTCTTGCTCTCGCGCGCGAGCGCGATGGAAGCGATCCCGAGCAGAACGCCGATCAGGATGGACCCGACACCGTCCCAGACCGGTTGCTTCAGCGAGACCGCGGCCGCCGTTGCGGCAGCGGCGAGGACCATTCCGATGAGCGCAGCGCTGTCTTCCAGCAGCACCATGAAGGCCGGCGGATCCTTGCTGCGGACGAATGCCTCGTAGGAGCCCAATCTTCGACCGCCCGCCCGAACGCGCTGTAGAGCAATCAACCAGGACGCACCCTCGAACAGAAAGGACAATCCGAGCACGATGTAGCCGACCACGGTTGGGGCCGTAGAACATGGATTACGCCCTGATAGAAAGAGACGCTGGCGCCGAGCGCAAAGATCAGCAGGGCAACGATGAAGCTCCAGAAATAGAGTTCGCGACCGTGACCAAGCGGATGCGCCTCGTTCGGGGGCCGGGTTGCCCGGCGATAGCCATAGAGCAGCAAGGCCTCGTTGGAGGTATCGACGACCGAATGAAGGGCCTCGCTCGTCATTGACGAGCTACCAGTCCATAGCGCCGCCCCGATCTTGGTGACGGCAACGAGGACGTTGCCAATCAACGCGGCGTAGACGGCAATCTTTGTCGACGACCGCGCCTGCTCCACCTTGTCGCTAATGGCCAACCGCCGCTTGATGCGTGATCTCTGAGGCCAGCTCGAACTGCGCAATCCGCTTGTCCAGCCGCCACAGCTCGATACGATGCACCAGCACGAGCGCGGCCGCCTCCCGTCTGGCCTGATCGTCGTCGCCACAGACCAGATTGATGCAGCCGAAGACGTGACCATCGGGACCAATCTGAAACGCGCGATAATGCTTCATGGCGGGCATCATCATCGTCGGTAGCCGGGAGCGCTCAACAATTCGGTCAGGTCCGAGGCCACCTCATTTTGCTTGGCACTGCGCAATAACATCTCGCGTTCCTTGCCCGGAGGCATGCGACGCGCCCGCTCCCGGGCGGCTTCGGCGAATGACATCAGTCGTTGTTGAAGTGGTTGGGTCTGTTTCCTACGGCTACGTTTGGCGGTCATTGGCATTCCCGAGGCTCGCTCGTCCGAGAGAAAATGGCCCCGGCGGGAGGTATGGCGCCGGGGCCGGCACATGCCGGATTGGGGCGACCCAAACCGGTAACCTTTATAGGTTGCGACCGAAGTCGGGTTCCCGCACTTCAAAAGGTTAAAGACTTCGGATTTTTCGGGCCCGAAACAAGGATCCACCCGATGAGCCCCCGGACGACGATTTGTGACAGCCATAGCAACCATTGTTCCGTTCCGGACTTGGATGTCTCGTAACAGCTGAGGGCGGTGGGAGATGCGTCGCCATACGAGGTGAACGACACGATGACTGACGAGTCGCACGACGAAAGCCCGTGGTGGCAATCCGCGGTCATCTACGAAGTCGCGCTAATCTCGTTTCAGGATACCGACGGCGATGGCAAGGGAGACCTTGCCGGCCTGAAATCGCGTATCGACTACCTCAAATGGCTGGGGATCGATGCGGTATGGCTTACGCCGATCTACAACAGCCCGTTTCGCGATCTCGGCTACGATATTTCCGATTATTGCGCGATCGATCCAGCCTTCGGCACTCTCGGCACTTTCGATGAGCTCCTCGCCGCTCTTCACGAGGCCGGCATCCGGCTCGTTCTCGATCTCGTGCCAAATCACACCGCGAACGATCATGAATGGTTTGTCGGGAGCCGTAGTTCACGCAACAGCGCGAAAGCCGACTGGTACATCTGGGCCGAAGCCGCCGAGAACGGCGGGCCGCCC
>NZ_AJQE01000292.1 GCF_000261685.1 Bradyrhizobium genomosp. I (2014)
CGCTTCGGCGGCAGCGCATGGGAATGGTGCGAAGCTCGGCGGCAGTACTACTACCACTCATTCCTGGTCGAGCAGCCCGACCTCAACTGGCGCAATGCCGAGGTACACGCGGCCATGGCCGACGTCATGCGATTCTGGCTGGATCGAGGCGTCGACGGATTTCGTGTCGATGCCAGCGCCGTCCTAATCAAGGACGCGCATCTGCGCGACAATCCCCGGAATCCCGAGGCCGAGGGCAAACCACCACCGCAACGCCAGACGCCGGTGTTCACCGACGACCGGCCCGAAACAATGCACTGCATCGAGTTCATGCGTGGCGTCATCGACGAGTATCCCGGGCGGCTGCTGTGCGGTGAAGTCCAGGGCAAGACCGATCGCATCGGGCATTTCTACGGCACGGAGCGGCCGCGCTTGCACCTGCCTCTCAACTTTGCCTTGCTCGACACACCATGGGACGCGTTGTCGCTGCAAGCGGCAATTGACGCGTATTTCAACGCCCTGCCCGAACGAGCATGGCCGGTATGGGTGATCGGCGGTCACGACAAGCAGCGGGTCGCGAGCAAGATAGGCGAAGCGCAGATGCGCGTGCTGGCAATGCTCCTGATGACCTTGAAGGGCACGCCGTTCCTCTACATGGGCGACGAGATCGGCCGCAAGCGCGTCCCGATACCGCCCGATCGCATCCGCGATCCCTTCGAAAAGCTCGTGCCCGGCTTCGGCCTGTGCCGCGATCCCGAGCGAGCGCCAATGCGGTGGGACGCCAGCGTAAATGGCGGATTCACGAGCGGCGCCCCTTGGCTGCCGCTTGATCCGGAGGGTTCGGCCAATGTCACCGATCAGCAAAGCGACGAGCGGTCGACGTTGGCATTGTTCCGCGCATTGGTGGCAGTGCGGCGCGAACATGCCTGCCTTCGGCAAGGTCGCTACGAACCACTGCGATCGCAGAGCGACGTGCTTGCCTTCAGGCGCGTCGCGAACGGACAGGAGATGTTGGTCGCGCTCAACATCGCCGCCGAGCCACGCAAGTGGCATTGGCAAGGCAGCGGGCACCTGCTGTTGTCGACCGGTCTTGACCAAGCGCCGAGATCGCTGCCGGAGGCCTCGATCCTGCTTCGCGGCAATGAAGGTGTGATCATCACGCTGCAGCCCAGGTAAGAGCTCAGGAACCATTTACCGCACCGAGAGTCTCACCCACGCTTCCGGCATGCCCCATCACCGGAAGCGTGTTGGACGAAACCGCGCCCCGGCGTTTTCCCCCTTCAGGCGCCGGGGCAGCGGCGACTTCGGAGATCGGCAATGGGCAGAGCGAAAGATCTCAAGGAACGTATCGTCGGCAAGGCCAGGCAAACGCTGGGCGAGGTCATCGGCGACCAATCGCTGCACGAAGATGGCAAGGCCCAAGCGGCGCGTGGTCGCGATGAGCAGGACAGACCGAGAGAGATCAATCCGCTCAAAAAGCTCAACCAGCTAACTTAACTCCTTCGCCACGGGGCTCGGTTCGATGCCGGGAATATTGATCGACCTCCATTCAACCTCCATCCTCACAATCCGCTCGGATGTATCAAAGGCAAATGCGCGCCTCTTGCGACTTGCCCCAAGGTGCGCGAGTGACGAGCGATTGGACGACCAATGCAGACTGGATTTACTTTCTCCAAGCTCGCCGACCATCTGGCGAGCCTAGGTGAGCTAACTGCCGGCGACCTCGACATCTTGGCAGAGATGCCGAGCACGATCGCGCACTTCAGTTCACATCAGGCCATCCTGCGCCACGGCGACGATGGTCATCAATGCTGCCTGCTGCTCCAGGGCTATCTGTCCTGGCAGGACGCCGAGGGAACGGATGGGCAGATCACGTCGATCTCGGTTCCCGGTGACATCGCCGACCTACAGATGTTGTACAGGCCGCGCATCCAAGGCAACCTCATTGCGCTCGGCCCCGCCGTGGTCGCGCTGGTGCCGTATCGCTTCTTTCGCGAATTGTCGGTGCGCTCGCCTGCGATGTCGCGTACCTTGCTGCTGATGCTGCTTTGCGACCAGGCCATACAGCGCAACTGGACGATAAACCTCGGCAGTCGGGACGCCCTGACGCGGGTGGCACACCTGCTCTGCGAGATCACGACACGCCTGCAGAATGTCGGGCTCGCCAGGGATTTCAAGCTGGCTTCACCGTTCACCCAATCCGACCTCGCCGCGGCCTGCAGCATTTCCCCGGTCCATGCCAACCGCACCATCCAGGAACTGCGCCGCTGTAACCTGCTGCAATGGCAGGGCAAGACGTTGACGATCTCCGACTGGCCGGGACTGGTGCGACTGGCGCGCTTCGATCCCGCCTATCTCGGAATCCGGCCGCGGGACCAGGGTGTGCGATCAACGCCATTGGGACCAGCTAAAGGCGTCGCTGCGCTGGCCTGATGATGGTCACGCGTCTCTTGGCGCGGACTTAGCGCGCTGCACCAATGCTTCGCGCACCTCCGCGATCACGGCGCCCCAATCCCCGGCGGTCCTTTGATGAAATAGCCGGAGGCTCGGATACCAGAGCGAACGACACCCGGATGCGGGCCATCGCCAGTCGCAATCGGCATGCAACAGCACCCAGGCTTCGCATCCGAGTGCGCCTGCCAGATGTGCGATCATGGTATCGACGCAAATGACCAGGTCGAGCCGGCGGAGCAGATGGCCGAGCGCCGCGATGTCGGGCGTGCTGATGTCGCGCGCACCGGTCTGCGCGAGCTCTTCCTGGGCTACATCTGCCTGAAGCGAGTGAAGCACAACGCCGGGAGCTGCAAGGCGTCCCAACAAGCCGGGCGGAATTGCGCGCCGCTTGTCCCATTGACCGACCTCCCAGACCAGGCCGACAGCCAGGCCATCGCCATCGACGGATGCAATGCTTTTCGGCGGCAGCGTCAGATAGGGCGCGCGCATCTCGATCCGTTCTCGCCCGACCCTCAGCGCATGCGGAACCTCCATGATCTCGATATCCACCTCGAAGTCCGCCTCAGGCGTCCCCTCATGGAGCGCAAGCACACGATCCACGCCTCGCGTGCGCTCCACCAGCGGCAAGAGCCCAGCCTGGCACCACACCGTAACGCTGCGCGCGACGCCACGGAGAGGCTGCATGAAACGCAGGAACTGGAGCGTATCACCGAGCCCATGATAGCACCGGACGAGAACATGCTTGTCCGTGAGAGACTCCCCGCGCCAGATGCGCTGGAGATGCCGCGGGCCCGTGTGCTTGGCCGGATGCGACGCCGCCGCAAGATCACGGTCGTTGATGGTCCACGCGCGCGCAAAATCGCCCGCGCGCATTGCCTCCACCCAGTCGCCTGCCACGACCGGCAACCCGGCTAGCGGCGGACGAACTTGTGGAACCGGCTGAGCTTGCCATCCTTGGTCCGGTCCTGATGCAGAAATGCAATGCCCGCTTCGTCGAACTTATCGAAGAACTCGTCCCAGCCGATCCGGTCGAGCCCTTCATCCGGCGGATCGAAATCGATACGCAGGATGCCGGCATGTCCGTCTTCCTCGGTCGCTTTGACCGTCGCCGGCTGTCCGCCGCGCTGCTCCACCCATTTGCGGATCGCAGCGTGATCGGTGGTCTGCTCGGCTTCGCTGTTCTGGGTCTTGGACGTCATGTGACACCTCGCTCGTTGCAGGCCCGGCGCCGTCAGGGCGTCGCATCGGACCATCTGCGGTGAAACGCGGGTCGGGAAGATTTGTTCTTCACCGGCGCGAGGAGCTCGTGCACGCCGACCATCATCATCTTCTTCATCTTCAACCTGGATGATCTTCGTTCCGTACGCGCACCGGCAGATTCTATCCCAGGTTAAGCTTGCTGCATTTTCTTGCCGGGAATCGATCCACGCCGCCGGCACGGCATCCCCAGCGCAGGAACGAACATACCTTCCGGCACGTTCGCCGATCTACTTACGCCGATGCCCTTGCGTCCTTCCCGGAGGTTTTCGTCAATGCATTCCCGTCTTCAGGACAGGCGCCGGGTGCGCGTCGGTATCGTCGGTGTCGGCAACTGCGCAAGCTCCTTCGTCCAGGGTCTCACCTATTATCGAAATGCCAAGTCGAACGAGCCCGTTCCCGGCCTGATGAATGTCGATCTCGGCGGGTATCACATCAGCGATATCCAGATCGCGTCGGCTTTCGACGTCCACGCAGGCAAGGTCGGGCGCGATGTCGCCGATGCCATCTTTGCCAAGCCGAACAACACGCACCGCTTCGCAGACGTCGATCAGACCGGCGTGATCGTCCAGCGTGGCCCGGTCATGGACGGCATCGGGCACTATCTCGAGAATGATGTTCCGGTCGCCGACGGTCCGCAGGCTGACGTCTCGGAAGTGCTGGCCATGTCTCGAACCGATGTGCTGGTGTCCTACCTGCCCGTCGGCTCGCAGCGCGCAAGCGAATGGTACGCAGCGCGCGCGATCGAAGCCGGCTGCGGCTACGTCAATTGCATTCCCGTCTTCATCGCCTCCAATCCGGACTGGCGACGAAGGTTCGAAGAGGCGGGGCTCCCGATCGTCGGCGACGACATCAAGAGCCAGGTCGGCGCCACCATCCTGCATCGCGTGCTCGCCAATCTGTTTCGCGACCGCGGCGTGCGGCTGGACCGCACTTATCAGCTCAACGTCGGCGGCAACACCGATTTCAAGAATATGCTCGAACGCGAGCGATTGACCTCCAAGAAGATCTCCAAGACGCAGGCCGTCACCAGCCAGTTCGACGTACCGATGGACCCCGATAACATTCACGTCGGCCCGAGCGACCACGTCCCGTGGCTGACCGACCGCAAGCTCGCCTTCATCCGGCTCGAAGGCACGACCTTCGGTGGGGTGCCCTTGAGCGCCGAAGTCAAGCTCGAAGTGTGGGACTCCCCGAACTCGGCGGGCGTCGTGATCGACGCGGTCCGCTGCGCCAAGCTTGCCATGGATCGGGGCCAGGGCGGCGCCCTGACGGGTCCCTCCAGCTATTTCATGAAATCACCGCCGCAGCAGTTCACCGACGAGGAGGCGGGACGGCGGACCCGCGCCTTCATCGATGACAAGGTGTTCAGCTGATGACGAGGATCATTCATCTCGTGCGCCACGGTCACCATGCCTTGCTCGACCGCACGCTCTGCGGCCGGATGAGCGGCGTCACCCTCGACGACATCGGCTGCGAGGAGATGACGCGCTGCGCCGCCAGACTAGGCCCCCGGCCGACGCTGATCCAGTCGAGCCCGCAGCGGCGCTGCATGCAATCGGCCAGCATCCTGGCCGCGCGCTTCGGACTGCCAATCGAGATCGTTCCTGCTCTCGACGAACTCGACTACGGCCAATGGACCGGCCGGTCTTTCGAGGAACTCCGTGAGGATCCGCAATGGTCGCGCTGGAACAGCCGTCGCGGCAGCACTCGCCCACCCGGAGGCGAGAGCATGCGCTCGCTCCAGACCCGCGTCGTCCGTCATCTGGAGCAACTGCGCTCAGATCCGCTTGCGGACTCGGTGATCGCAATCAGCCACGCCGAACCCATTCGCTCGGCGCTGTTGCATTACGCGCGCATGCGCCTCGACGACTTTCTTTCGATCACGGTCGATCCTTCGAGCGTCAGCACCCTCCGTGCCGATCGACGCGGATTCAGGATCATCGGCATCAATCAGCGGGTGCCGGCGTGAAAATCGTCATTTTCGGCCTGACCATCTCCTCGTCCTGGGGCAACGGCCACGCGACGCTGTGGCGCGGTCTCTGCAAGCATCTCACACGTCTCGGCCACACCGTCGTCTTCTACGAGCGCGACGTACCCTATTATGCAGGTGCCCGCGACTTCAATGAGTTGCCCGGTGGGCTGCTGCGGCTTTTTTCGAATTGGGAGGAGACCCGCTCCCTCGCCCGCAGTGACGTCACGGATGCAGATGTTGCGATCGTGACGTCCTACTGTCCCGACGCAATTGCGGCCACCGACCTGATCATGTCCGAAGGGCGCGCCATTCCCGTCTTCTATGATCTGGATACTCCGATCACGCTGGCGCGGCTTATGGCGGGTGAAGCTGTGCCTTATATCGGCGCGCGAGGTCTACGCGATTTCGCGCTCGTCCTCAGCTTCACCGGCGGACCTCGCGTCGTCCAGGAATTTCGGAACCGGCTCGGCGCCCGCAATATCCGTCCCCTGTACGGCCACGTCGATAGCGATGTTCATCGGCCGGTGCCGCTCGAGCCACACTATCGCGCGGATCTGTCCTATCTCGGGACCTACTCCGAAGACCGCCAGCGCGGGCTCGAGGCGCTCTTCGTCGAACCGGCGCGAGCCCGGCAGGACCTGCGCTTCCTGATCGGCGGAGCGCAATATCCTGACGACTTTCCATGGTCGCCCAACATCTACTTTGTGCGACATCTGCCCCCATCGGAGCACGCGCCATTTTTTGCGTCCTCTCGCCTGACCCTCAACGTCACGCGCAAGGCCATGGCGGAGATGGGCTGGTGCCCCTCCGGCCGTCTGTTCGAGGCGGCGGCCTGCGGAGTTCCGCTCCTGAGCGATGACTGGCCCGGCATCGAAGAGTTCTTCACACCTGACAGGGAGATCCTGATCGCCCGCGATGCACAGGACACTCTGGCCGCGTTGGCGCTGTCAAGCGCCGACCTCCAGTCCATCGCCAGGCGAGCCTACGAGCGTACGATGGATCAGCACACATCCGACAAACGTGCGCGCGAGCTGGTGGCGCTGCTGGAGCAGGGGGTCTCCGGCGGCGCTCGTCGACAGCAATCCGAGGAGGCCTGACATGTGGGGAATCGTTCCGGCTGCGGGCCGCGGCAGTCGTATCCAGCCGCTGGCTTTCTCCAAAGAGCTATTGCCCGTCGGAAGTCGGCGCGATGATGGCATCGAGCGTCCCTGCGCAGTCTCCGAATATCTGCTGGAGCGCCTGATCCTCGGCGGCGCGGACAAGATCTGCTTCGTGATCTCGCCGGGCAAGTCCGACATTCTCGAATATTTCGGCGATCACTACGGCAACGCCCAGCTCGCCTATGTCGTCCAGCCCGACGCCTCCGGCCTGTGCGACGCCGTCTTCAGGGCCGGCACCGTCGTCGGACATGACGAGGACGTCGTCGTCGGCCTGCCCGACACCGTCTGGTTTCCGAAAGCCGCTCTGCAGGCCCTGC
The DNA here is from genome assembly GCF_000261685.1 of Bradyrhizobium genomosp. I (2014). GTDB lineage: Bacteria > Pseudomonadota > Alphaproteobacteria > Rhizobiales > Xanthobacteraceae > Bradyrhizobium. Next base: position 7,143 of record NZ_AJQE01000292.1, read on the forward strand.
CCGATGTGGACCTCTCATTCCTGCTCTTCCCCGTCGAGCGCCCGGAATTCTTCGACGCCGTCGTGCTCGATGGCGAGAGCGTGCGGGAGATCCAGGTCAAGCAGCCGAATCCGACATCGCGGTGGATCTGGGGCGCATTCCGAATGTCCGCGATCGGCTTTCGTGAATTGCACACGCTCTGGCACGAACGAAACCGACGCGACGAGTATTTTGGAACGCTGGTCAACGCCTATCTCCAGGGAGGCGGCCTCGGCATCGGTATCAAGGCAGGCGAATCCTATGTCGATGTCGGGACCGTCGACGGCTATCGCACCGCGATGGCTCTGCTCGCCGAGCGCACCGGCACAGACGGCCGGTCGCGGTTACGGGCCGGCGCCTCGTCCGATGAGGCTCGACCGACCCATGCAATGGAGAATGGAGCGACGGCATGACTGGAGCGCTGCTCACGCGTGAGGAAATCCGCAGGCGCGTCGACGCGCTCGGCCCGTGGTTCCACAACCTCGACCTCAACGGCGTGCCGACCGCACCGACCCACTTCCTCGGCGACTATCCCAATGTGAAATGGCGGCGCTTCTCGAGGATCATCCCGGACCGTCTCGAAGGCAAGTCCGTGCTCGATATCGGCTGCAACGCAGGCTTCTATGCCATGGAGATGAAGCGGCGAGGCGCCGAGCGCGTGCTCGGGCTCGACACCGACGAGGAGTACCTGGCGCAGGCGCGCTTCGCCGCGGAGGTGAACGGCCTCAGGATCGAATTCCGCAAGATGTCAGCCTATGATGTCGGACAGCTCCGCGAAAAGTTCGATCTCGTGATCTTCATGGGCGTGCTCTACCATCTGCGCCATCCGCTGCTGGCGCTGGATCTCATCCACGAGCACGTCGCCAAGGATCTCCTGCTGTTCCAGTCGATGCAGCGCGGCGCCAGCCATGTCGACGCGATCGACGCAAACTACGATTTCTGGACCACCGACCAGTTCGATTCCGCCGGCTATCCCAGGCTGCACTTCATCGAGCACAAATATGCCGACGATCCCACCAATTGGTGGGTGCCGAACCGGGCCTGCGTCGAGGCCATGCTGCGCAGCGCCGGCTTTGCCATCGTCGCGCATCCGGAAGAAGAAGTCTATCTCTGCAAGCGAACGGAACGGCCGCAGATCGACGGACCCGTCTATCCATCCCGGAGCACCAGCTGATGATCGAGGCCGCCAAGATCTGGAACGAGCCGAACAACAAGTCGCATTGGGATCTCCTGATCGATCCGGACTGGGCGATGTTCGCAAACCTTGCGACCGCGGCCGGCAAGGCGATTCGCAGTACGCGGCCCGCACTGCCTATCGTCCTCGGTGGCATCTCGCCGATCGATCCATCCTTCATGGGCAACATGCAAAGCCGCGGCGTGCTCGACCATTTCGACGCGGTCGCCGTGCACGGCTTTCCGCTCGACTGGAACCTGTGGCAGATCGGCGAGTGGCCCGCCAAGCTCGAGGACATCAAAGCTGTCACTACCCTGCCCGTGTGGGTAACCGAGGTCGGCATCTCCTCCTTCGGTGCCGAAGAGGTGCAAGCCTGGGGCCTGTCGCGCACCGCCGAACTGCTGATTGACCGTGCTCCGCGTATCCATTGGTACAGTCTCTATGATCTTCCCTCGGCCTGGGAAGCAACAACGCGGCATAAGGAAGCCGAAGGCTCATCCTACTACAGGCATTTCCACATGGGTCTCCTGCGCGAGGACGGCACGCCCAAGGTCGCCGCCGATCAGTTCGGCGCCTATGCGCCCGCCATGGGCCTGTGCCAGTGGTTCCATTTCGAGGATCACCGCCTGCACGACGCGGTGCATTGGATGCGCCGTCTCGGCGTCGCTCATCTGCGGACCGGTCTGTCATGGGCCGACAGCTTCCGCCCGAATGCGCTCGACTGGTTCGACCGCCAGATGGAGACCTTGGCAGAGTTCCAGGTTACGGTCACGTTCTGCTTCACGCCCGAACATCGGGGCATCGCGCCGCATCACACCAGCCCGCCGCTCGACGTCAACGAATTTGCCGATTTCTGCGCGGCGATGGTCGATCGCTACTGCACGAGAACGGGTCTAGCGTCCCTCCCAGCCTCGGCCGATCCACCCATCAGAGAGCCAACATGCGTGCCCTGATCCTGGTGATGGATTCCGTCGGCATCGGCGGCGCGCCGGATGCTGCCCGCTACGATGACGAAGGCGCCGACACCGTCGGTCACATCGCGGAAGCCTGCATGGCCGGCCGCGCCGACAGCGGCGCACGCGAGGGTCCGCTCCGGCTCCCCAATCTCGTGGCGCTGGGCCTCGGGGAGACCTGCTGCCTCGCCACGGGGCGCATACCACCGGGGCTGGACGGTGAGGCGCCATATCGGCAATTCGGATGCGCCAGCGAGATTTCCAAAGGCAAGGACACGCCTTCGGGCCACTGGGAGATCGCCGGGGTACCCGTTCCGTTCGACTGGGGCTATTTCCCGCGAACGACGCCGTGCTTTCCCGCGGGTTTGACAAAGGCCTTCTGCGAGCAAACCGGAGTGCCGGGAATCCTCGGAAACTGCCACGCCTCGGGGACCGAGATCATTGCCGAGTGCGGCGAGCGTCACATGCAGACGGGGATGCCGATCTGCTACACGTCCGCTGATAGCGTGTTCCAAATCGCCGCGCATGAGCAGACCTTCGGCCTCGAACATCTCTATGAGATCTGCGCGACGGCAAGACGGCTACTCGATCCCCTCAATATCGGCCGCGTGATCGCGCGGCCGTTCATCGGAACAGGCGCGAGCGACTTCAAGCGGACCGCCCATCGTCGCGACTTTTCCGTACCCCCGCCCGGGATGACTATCCTCGATCTCGCCGCGAGTGAAGGGCGTGACATCGTGACAATCGGCAAGATCGACGACATCTTCGCCCATCGCGCGACCGGGCGAAACTTGCGCGGAGACGGCAACATGGCGCTGTTCGACGCCACGCTGAAAGGGCTGGCGACCCTGGCGGATGGAGGACTGCTGTTCGCCAACTTCATCGATTTCGACACGCTTTACGGCCATCGCCGCGACGTCAGCGGCTATGCCGCAGCACTCGAAGCCTTCGATAACCGCCTTCCCGAGCTCATGTCCCGTCTGCGAAGCGACGACCTTCTGATCATGACGGCCGATCATGGCTGCGATCCGACCTGGAGCGGCACCGATCACACCCGCGAGCAGGTGCCCATCCTGGCCTGGTCCGCGCGATCATCTTCGTCCATCGGCCAGCGCATTGGCTTCGCCGACATCGGCGCGACCGCGGCAAGGCATCTCGATCTGCCGACCGCCCTTCACGGCGTGCACTTCTAGGCCGCAACGGCGCGCCGATTCACTTGGGTTATTGATCCAGGTTAGAGAAATATTCGTTTGTACAATTTCGAGGAACGAACATTCCTTGCATCGCTTCTGACTCCAAACGTGACCGGCGCGCAGGTCGTCCGACCACTCAGAAAGCGCGCTTCACCAGACATCATCGATCGATCTCGACCGGATCGGTCATGCGGTTGTACGGAGCGGTGAATGACGCGGGTATTGATCACAGGGGGCGCCGGCTTCATCGGCTCACATGCGACGGATGTGCTGCTCGCCGCCGGCTACGAGGTTCGTCTGCTCGACAATCTCTCGCCGCAGGTGCACGGCGGCAACCGCCAGCGCCCGTCTTATCTCGCCGACGATGCCGAACTCGTCGTTGGTGACGTGACCGACAGTGGTGCCGTTGAGCATGCCCTGCGCGGCGCCGACATGGTGCTGCACCTTGCGTCCGCGGTAGGCGTCGGCCAGAGCATGTACGACATCGAGCCCTACGTTCGAACGAACGAACTCGGCACCGCCGTCCTCCTCCAGGCGCTGTCCAGGCGCCCGGTCGCGCGGCTGGTGGTCGCCTCCTCCATGAGCATCTATGGCGAGGGACTCTATCGCAGGTCCGATCAAAGCGTCGTCGCCTGCGACGAACGATCGATCGAGCAGCTTCGCCGTGGCGAATGGGAGTTGCGCGACATCACGGGCGATTGCCTCGAGCCGCTTCCTACGCCGGAGACAAAGCTGCCCTCGCTCAGCTCGGTCTATGCGTTGAACAAGTTCGCGCAGGAGCGCCTGTGTTTGATCACGGGCAAGGCTTACGGCATCCCGACCGTGGCGCTGCGCTTCTTCAACGTCTTTGGTCCCCGTCAGGCCCTGTCGAATCCCTATACCGGCGTGCTCGCCATCTTCGCCGCACGGCTCCTCAACGGGCGTTCCCCGCTCGTGTTCGAGAACGGCGAGCAGCGGCGCGATTTCGTTCACGTGCATGATGTCGCCCGCGCCTGCCGCATCGCGCTGGAAGCCGAGCATGCGCACGACGTCTTCAACGTCGGCTCGGGCCGGAGCCGGAGCATCCTGTCGGTAGCCGAAGATCTCGCCGATGTCATGGGGCGAGGCGACATCGCGCCCGAGATCACGCGAAAATACCGCGCCGGCGACATCAGGCACTGCTTCGCCGATATCGGCAAATCGCGCGATCTGCTGGGTTTCGAGCCGCACGTCACCTTCAAGGACGGTCTCGAGGAGCTTGCTGGCTATCTCGCAGGGCAGATCGCGGACGACCAGGCCGAGCGGGCGACCCAGGAATTGCTGCAGCGAGGATTGGTTGCGTGATGAATGAGCGAGACAACAGGCCCGTTCTGATCACCGGTGGCTGCGGCTTCATCGGCTGCAACCTGGCCGACCGGCTGGCGGAGCGCGGCGAGCCCGTGCTGGTGCTGGACAATCTGGCCCGTGCCGGCGTGCGCGAGAACGCGCAATGGCTGAAGTCCAGGCATGGCGACCTCGTCAGCATTGCGGTGGCCGACATTCGCGAGCCGATTCCCGTGATCGACGCCGTGCGCGAGGCCCGTGCCGTGCTGCATCTGGCGGCCCAGGTCGCCGTCACCGACAGCCTCAGCGACCCGGCAGCCGATTTCGAGATCAACGCACGTGGTACCCTGAACGTCCTCGAAGCGGTCCGGCTGCACAACAGCACCGCGCCGGTCATTTTTGCCTCCACCAACAAGGTCTATGGCCGCCTGATCGAGGACAGCGAGATCGCACTCACCGGCCGCCGTTATATGCCCACCAGCCCCCTGCTGGCGGACGGCATCTCCGAGAACGCTCCGCTCGATTTCTACAGTCCGTATGGCTGCTCCAAGGGAACTGCGGACCAGTACGTCCACGATTATGCACGGGTCTACGGCCTTCAGACCGTTGTGATGCGCATGAGCTGCATCTACGGACCGCGCCAGTTCGGCACCGAGGACCAGGGCTGGATCGCGCATTTCCTGCTGAGCGCGATCCGTGGCAAGCCACTCACGATCTACGGCGACGGCCATCAAGTTCGCGACGCCTTGCATGTGTCCGATGCGGCCACAGCCTGGCTCGCAGTGCTCGACCGGATCGCGCTCGCGCGCGGGCGGGTCTTCAATCTCGGCGGCGGCCCGGCTAACGCGGTCAGCCTGCGGGAGCTCATCGACCACATCGCCGAACTTACGGGTCGCGAGCTCGCCTACGGTTTCGCCGATTGGCGCCCAGGCGATCAGCCGTGGTACGTCACTGACACGCGCGCGCTATCGACGGCACTCGGATGGGCGCCGCAGGTTTCAGTCGCCGAGGGCCTTCGCTCGCTGCACACCTGGTTGGACAGCCGTTTCGGAGCAGCTCACGGCAGCCGCGAGGCTCTCGCATGACACGCATCGCCCTGATCAACCCGAATTGGGATTTCGGCGGCAGCATCTATTTCGGCTGCCGATCTCCCCACCTTCCGCTCGAGCTCGGGATCTCCGCGCATTACCTGAAGGCGGGCGGGCATCGGACGCTGCTGCTCGACGCACACATGTTCGATCTGTCGTTTGGGGACATAGAAGCCGAGCTGCGCGCATTCGGCCCCGACCTGATCGTCATCACAACGGCTCCGACTTACCTGTTCTGGCGCTGTGCACCACCTGAACTGCGCGTTCCGCAGGAGCTTGCACTGGCCATGCGGGACCTTGCACCGACCCTGGTTGCGGTCGGGCCCCACGGCTCGACGACGCCGCGGGCGGCTCTCAGCAAGCTCGCCGTCGACATCGTCGTGATGGGCGAGTGCGAGGCATCCCTGTTGCGCTTGGCAAATGGGCAGCGCGATTTTCCAGGCCTGTGCTTTGCAGAAGGCGTTTCGGTCCGGGTCAACGGCGGCCCGCAGGCCGTGGACTTCAGAGATCAGCCGGTGCTCGATTGGCCGGATGAAATGATCCGGCGTCATCATCACCATCATCACCGTTTCGAGGCTGATCCGGCCGGCCCTGGCGCAGAGGTCGAAGCGTCGCGGGGATGTCCATACAATTGCACATTCTGCGCCAAGGAGAATTTCCGCAACACCTATCGCAAGCGGCCACCCGCTGTCATTCTTGACGAGATTGATCGCCTGCGCGGACAAGGCGTCGAATATGTCTACTTCATCGACGAGATCTTCCTGCCGACCCCCGAACTGCTTGACGGACTGAGCACGCGGGGCCTCAAGTTCGGCGTGCAGACGCGCATCGATTTGTGGAAGCCGGACATGCTTGCTTTGCTCGGCCGCGCCGGCTGCGTCTCGATCGAGGCGGGAATCGAGAGCCTCACCGTCGAAGGACGCGCCGCGCTCGCCAAGAACTGCAGGATGACCACCGACCAGCTTGCCGACCGCCTGGTCGAAGCTCGCCGGCACGTTCCGTTCGTGCAGGCCAATTTGATCGAGGTGCCCGAAGACGACGATCCCGTCGTGCAGCGCTGGCGGAGCAAGATGCAGAATGCCGGCATTTGGGCCAACGATCCGGTCCCCCTCTACCCCTATCCCGGCTCGCCTGATTACCGAAAGCTCTGGGGCGAGGCGGACGATTCCGCCTGGGAGCGCGCGCACCGGCATTACCTCGGGATGTTCGATCAGTTCAGCGACGTGCAGAACGACCGCCCCGTCCCGCTCGAGGCCCTCGAACATCCGGCGGCGTCATGAGCGGATATACGGATATCAGGGTATTGATGACGACCGACACCGTCGGCGGCGTATGGACCTATTCCTGCACCCTCGCTTCGAGCCTTGCCGCCACAGGTGTCGATGTCACTCTCGCGACGGTGGGGCCGCCCGCGCGCACCGATCAACGCGAGATGCTGGGCGACTCGCAAGTCGACCTCGTCGAAACCGACCTTGCTCTCGAATGGCAAGACCCTGAAGGCCGCGACCTGCCCAAGGCAAGACGCGCCCTCCTCGGTCTCGAAGCCCGCTTCAAGCCCGATATCGTCCACCTCAACAGTTTTCGCGAAGCAACCTTGCCGTGGCGCGCGCCGGCTATGGTGGTGGCGCACTCCTGCGTCAATTCGTGGGCGCTGGCCTGCCGCGATACGTCGTGGCTCGGCGAGCCCCGCTGGGTCCGTTATACCGAACGGGTCGCCGCAGCGCTAAACGGCACGCAGGCCTGGGTGTGCCCGAGCCAATCCTTCCACGACGACATCGTAGGAATCTATCATCCCCGCTCGCCCGGAGCCGTGATCTGGAACGGGATGGCTGCTGGAACTCCGCCAGGTCGAAAGCGAGAGCTCATCTTCGCAGCCGGCCGGCTCTGGGATCGTGCCAAGAACATCGAAGTTCTGTCGGCAGCTGCACCTGGCCTGGACTGGCCGGTCCAGATCGCGGGCCCTGCCAATGCGGATGCATCAACGGGGGTCACCTGGCTCGGACAATTGCCGCACAGTGCCTTGTGTGGACACCTCGAGCACGCGGCAATCTTCGTGAGCCCGGCGCTGTACGAGCCGTTCGGCCTCTCGGTTCTGGAGGCCGCTGCCGCCGGGTGCGCGCTCGTGCTGTCGGACATTCCGACGTTCAGGGAGTTATGGACCGGCGCTGCGCTGTTCTTCGATCCACGCGATGGTCAGGCGTTGCACCAAACCCTCGCCGGACTCTGCGCCGATGACTCCGGAAGAACCCGTCTGCAACGCGCCGCCTATGAGCACTCTCTGACCTATTCGCTCGCGCGCGCGACCAACGCCTATCTGAAGCTCTACGAGGAGCTTCTCGCGCCCAATCGGGCAACCTCACAGTTGGGCGAGATCGAGGTGCGCGCATGAAATGCGTCCTGCTCTATCACGCGTTCACCTCCTGCTGGAACAACGGCAACGCGCACTTCCTGCGCGGCTATGCCCGTGAGCTGCGTGCACTCGGACATGAGGTCGTCGTGTTCGAGCCGATCGACGGCTGGAGCCGGCTGAATGCCATCCGTGAGGCCGGCAGCCAAGCCTTGCAAGACGTCGGCCAGCTTTTCCCGGGCATCTCCATCCGCCGCTATGACGCCTCGCTTGATTTCGACGAAGCCCTCGATGGAGCCGATCTCGTCGTCGTGCATGAGTGGAATTCGCCTGACGTGATCGAAAAGATCGGGCACAAGCGCGCCCACGGTGCTCCCTTCACACTGCTGTTCCACGACACCCATCATCGCGCGGTGACCGCGCCCGACGAGCTCGCGCAGTTCGATCTCGACGCATTCGACGGCGTGCTCGCGTTCGGAGAAGTCCTGCGCCAGATCTACGCGAAGCTCGGCTGGGGCGATCGGGCCTATACATGGCACGAGGGTGCCGATGTCGCGATGTATCGCCCTTTGCCGAATGTCGAGCACACCGACGATCTGGTCTGGATCGGCAATTGGGGTGACGGAGAACGTAGCGCCGAGCTCGGCGAATTTCTCGTCGACCCGGTCGCCGAGCTGAAGCTGTGCGCAAGCGTCTATGGCGTGCGTTATTCCGGTACGGCCCTTCAGACCATTCGGGCCGCGGGCATCCGCCACGGAGGCTGGCTGCCGGCACATTGGGCGCCGGTCGCCTTCGCCGGCGCCCGCGCGACCATCCATGTTCCGCGAGGGCCCTATGTACGGTCGCTTCCGGGAATCCCGACCATCCGCGTGTTCGAGGCGCTCGCCTGCGGAGTTCCCTTGGTGTCGGCCCCGTGGTCCGACGCGGAAGGCCTGTTTCCGGATGGCGCTTATCTCAAGGCGGCGAATGGAACAGAGATGAAGCGCGCGCTCCGCGCCGTTCTCGACGATCAAGCGCTGTCTTCCGCCATGATCGAGACCGGCCTTCGGGCGATCCGCGAGCGTCACACCTGTCGTCATCGCGCCCAACAGCTGGTCGACATCGCTGCGGACATCCGCACGTCAGCCTCATCGTCGCGACCGCTGCGGTACATCGGAGCCTCCGCATGAAGATCTGTTTCTTCGGATCCAGCCTCGTCTCGTCCTACTGGAACGGTGCCGCCACCTACTACCGCGGCATGCTCAAGCAGATTGCGGCGCTCGGACACGACATTACATTCTTCGAGCCCGACGCCTTCGAGCGGCAGGCCCATCGCGACATCGCCGATCCCGACTGGGCCAAGGTGGTCGTCTACCCGGCGACGGCCGACGGCTGGCGCGGCTCGCTCGAGGCGGCCGCGCGATCGGCCGATATGCTGATCAAGGCCAGCGGCGTCGGCGTCTTCGATACCGAGCTGGAGCTTGCTGTGGCGGCCCTGCCCGCCAAGACTATGCGGATCTACTGGGACGTCGATGCTCCCGCCACGCTCGAAGCCATGGCAAGCGACCCCAAGCATCATCTACGGCGCGCGGTTTCCTCCTACGACATGGTCCTGACCTACGGCGGCGGCGATGGCGTCGTATCGGCCTACCGCGCGAATGGTGCGCGCGATTGCGTGCCGATCTACAACGCGCTCGATCCCGAAACGCATTTTCCGTCTCCGCTCAAACAGAGCTTCGCCTGCGATCTCAGCCTGCTGGCAAATCGCCTGCCCGATCGTGAGCAGCGCGTCGAACACTTCTTTCTCGACGTCGCACGCGAGCTGCCGGACAAGAGTTTCGTCCTCGGCGGCTCCGGCTGGGAGACCAAGGACACGGTGAGCAACGTCCGGAAGATCGGGCATGTCGGAACCGGTGAGCACAATGCATTCTTCGGCTCTGGCCTTGCCACGCTCAATGTCAATCGCGACAGCATGGCGCGCTACGGTTTCTCGCCGCCGACGCGGGTCTTCGAAGCGATCGGGGCCGGTGCCTGCCTGATCACCGACCAATGGGACGGCATCGATCACTTCCTCGAGCCGGATCGCGAGGTGCTGGTGGCGTCGAATGGAGTCGAGGTCGCCAGCCATCTCGGCGCGCTCAGCATCGATCGCGCCGCTGCGATTGCAAGGCGTGCCCGCGCTCGCATCCTGAGCCAACACACCTATCGGCATCGCGCCCGCCAGTTCAACCAAATCTTTGTCGGAAGCAGCTCGCGCATCGAGGCAGCGGAATGACTCTCAGCATCGTCGTCGTCGGTCTCTCGGTCACATCATCGTGGGGCAATGGTCACGCCACGACCTATCGCGCCCTGATCGAGGCCCTGGCGCGACGAGGCCACCGAGTCACCTTCCTGGAGCGCGACACTGCCTGGTATCGCGAGCATCGCGATCTCACAAAGCCGCCGTCGTGGACGGTCGAGCTCTACCAGTCGCTGAAGGATCTCCCCCGCCGCTTCGGAAAAATGATCCAGGACGCCGACCTCATCATCATCGGGTCCTATGTACCGGATGGCATTGCCATCTCCGAATGGATCACAAGCCATGCGCGCGGAATCACCGCCTTCTACGACATCGACACCCCGGTAACGCTGGCGCGGCTCGACCAGGGCCTCGATTACTTGTCCGCCGCGATGATCCCGCGATTCGACCTCTATCTGTCCTTCGCCGGCGGTCCCGTGCCGCAGATGATCGAGCAGCGCTACGGCAGCCCGCTGGCACGGACTCTCTACTGTAGCGCCGACACCGACACGTACGCACCGCAACCGGCGCAAACGAAATGGACGCTCGGCTATCTCGGGACCTACAGCGAGGATCGGCAACCCGTCCTCGAACAATTGCTGCTCTCCCCGGCGCGGACATTGCCTTCGGAGCAGTTCGCCGTCGCGGGCGCGCAATATCCTGCGCACATCGCCTGGCCTGACAATGTCATGCGTATCGAGCACCTCGCGCCCAAGCAGCATCCGGCGTTCTACGCGGGACAGCGGTTCACCCTGAATGCGACGCGCGCCGACATGCGTGCGCTAGGCTTCTCACCGAGCGTCCGGTTGTTCGAGGCAGCCGCCTGCGGTACGCCCGTGATTTCCGACCGATGGCCGGGCATAGAGACGATCTTCGAACCGTCGCGAGAAATCCTGCTGGCTTCGACGGCGCGCGATGTCATCGAGATCCTGCGCGACCTGCCCGAGGAACGCCGACGCTCGATCGCAGAGAGCGCGCGCCGGCGCGTTCTGAGCGATCACACCGCCGATCATCGGGCCCGCCAGCTGGAAGCCTATTATGCCGAAGCCACCGCGCGGCGCCGCCGCAAATCCGTGCGGATTCCCGCCGGCCGGCCTGTTCAGGTCGCCGACCTCTGAAGGTGCTTGCCATGACACTGCAAACCCGTATCCCTACGCTTCCCCGCTTGCCGACCGTTCTGATCGCCGGCGGAGCCGGCTTTATCGGCTCGCATCTCTGCGATTCGCTCCTGCAGCGCGGCAACGCCGTGATTTGCCTTGACAATCTGTTCACGGGCAGCATCGACAATATCAGGCCGCTGCTGAACCATCCAAATTTCCGCTTCATCGAGCATGACGTACGCGAGGAGATCGAGATCGGCGCCGAGATCGACCGGATCTACAGCCTCGCCTGCCCCGCCTCGCCCCGGCACTACCAGAAGGATCCGGTCGGCACGATGAAGACGTGCGTCCTCGGCACCATCAACCTGCTCGAGCTCGCGTGCCGGAAGGGTGCTCGCGTCCTGCAAGCCTCCACCAGCGAAGTCTACGGCGATCCCGAGGTGCATCCACAGCCGGAATCCTATCTCGGCAACGTCAACCCGATCGGGCCGCGGGCCTGCTACGACGAGGGCAAGCGCGCTGCCGAAACGCTGATGTTCGACTATCACCGCATGTACGGGACAGAGATCAAGGTCGCGCGCATCTTCAACACCTATGGCCCGCGCATGCTGGAGAACGACGGCCGCGTCGTCTCGAATTTCATCGTGCAGGCGCTCCGCGGCAAGCCGATCACGATATATGGCGGGGGCACGCAGACGAGGAGCTTCTGCTTCGTCGATGATCTCGTGCGGGGCCTCCAACTGCTGATGGAGAGTTCAGCTTCCGTGACCGGCCCCTGCAATCTCGGCAATCCGCACGAGGTCACCATCGAGGCCATAGCGCGCGAGGTCCTGACATACACGGAATCGGCCTCGCCTCTCCGCTTCGAGGCGCTGCCGAAGGACGATCCAAAACGCCGCAAGCCCGTCATCGACACCGCCGCCCGCCTGTTGGGGTGGCGCCCTCGCGTCGCACTGCGGGACGGTCTTCAGGCCACGATCGCCTATTTCGCGTTGCGCATCGCAGGTGAGTCAATGCCGCTGGTGCCGGCTCTCGCGTCGCGAAAGAAAGGTCCGGCGCGCGGCTTGCTCAAGATCGCAGATCAAGACCAATGACCTGCTCGTTGGATCGACGCAATATTAGTGACCGTTTGAGAAATGGGCAGCTCACGGTCTCGCCAACCAAGCCGTTGATTTGGTGGGCGCCCCGGGGGTCGAATCTCGGACCCGCTGATTCTGAGGCGTGTGTTTGGCAGGAAGATCAAAGGCCGACGCGACCAATCGGGTTCTGGTTCTGCAGCACCCGATACCCGGCGGCGGGCCGAACCGATTGTCCGTTTTGCTCGCCCTAATATCCCATTCTACGACGAGCACGTCGTTGACCTGTGCCATCGAACCTGAGCGCTGTATGAAATCGGGGAAGATGAAAGAAGGAAACATCGCACAGCAATCTGTCCGTGCAATATCATTCACAAGAAACGTCGCACGATACCCGTTTTGTTCTCAAGCGAACATCCGGCGAAGCGACTTGCAAACCAAGGACTTTAAATGGTGGGCGCACCAGGGCTCGAACCTGGGACCCGCTGATTAAGAGTCAGCTGCTCTACCAACTGAGCTATGCGCCCGAAAGGCGGTCAATGCCTTGCGAGGCCGGTCGTTTAGCAAAGCGATCCGGGGATGGCAAGCGATGGGACGCAAGTTTTCCAAGGCTTCGTCCACGAGCCCCCAAATGCGAAAAGCCGCTGGATTCCAGCGGCTTCGCGGAGGTCAATGGCTCAGCAACCCGGCCCGCTCAGAGCCGTCCCTCGCGGTCCCGGTCCGGACCGCCGTCACGGTCGAAATGGTCGCCCCGGAAGTGGTCCATGCCCCGCTCCATCATGCGGTCCATGAAATGGCGGTACCGCGGGCCGTCTTCGCCGCCGCCGAACGGGCCGCGGTGGCGGGTCAGCACGGCGAGGCGCCGTTTCTGGCCCTCGTCCAGTGTCTTGTAGAGCGGATCGGCGGCATCGGCGATCTTTTTCAGGGCTGCGGAGCTGGCGCCCATGTCCTCGGCGCGCTGGCGCAGGCGGGCGACCGGATCTTCCGGCTTGTCGGCGTCACCGGAACCCGCGTTCATCCGCGCATTGGCCCGATCGATGCGCAGCTTGGCGAACTCCCGCACGGCGGCCTCGACCGGAGGCCACAGCTTCTCCTGATCGGCGTTGAGCTTCAGCCCGGCATGGACGGCGGCGATCCGCGCGTCGACGAAGGCGGCGCGGTCCTCGGGGTTCACGCGCATGTGGCGGACGTGCTCCATCCATGGACGATGATATTGGGCATAGACCGCGCCCGAGCCGGCGATGCTGAGCACGGCGATGGCTGCGATGGTGAACTTCTTCATACGGACCTCCTCTGGAAGGATGCCCCGAGGATGAGCGCGGCGCGGCTGGGGCGCAACTTACAACTTGGACAGGGAGCGTCCTGTCACGAAGATGTAGCGGCAGATTTTACCTTCCAGCCGCAATCGGAAATCATTTGCAGCAAAAAGGCTTCCGTGCGGACCGCACGGAAGCCTTCGTTCATCGTCCGTCGGGATCAGTTCGTCGTGCTCTTCGCTTCCTTCAGGAACTCGTCGATCAGCGGCTGGCCGACGCGGCCCGCGGCGTCCTTGTAGACCGGCTCCATCGCCTTGCGCATCGCCTCGTTCTGCTCCGCGGTAAGCTTGATGATCTCGCTCTTGCCGCTCTTCTTGATCTCTGCGAGCGCGTCGTCATTCTCCTTCTGCGACTGCGCGTTGCCGAATTCGGTGGCTTCCTTCATCGCCTTGGTGAGCTGGTCGCGGATGTCGGCCGGCAGATCGTCCCAGAACTTCTTGTTCACGATCACGACGTAGCCGATATAGCCGTGATTGGTCTCGGTGATGTACTTCTGCACCTCGTGCATCTTCTGGGTATAGATGTTCGACCAGGTGTTCTCCTGACCGTCGACCACGCCGGTCTGCAGCGCCTGGTAGACTTCCGAGAACGCCATCACCTGCGGCAGCGAGCCGAGCGCCTTGAACTGGGCCTGAAGCACGCGCGAGGACTGGATGCGGAACTTGACGCCCTGATAGTCGGCGGGCGTGATCAGCTTCTTGTTGGCGCTCATCTGCTTGAAGCCGTTGTCCCAATAGGCAAGGCCGGTGATGCCCTTGGCATCCAGCAGCTTGAGCAGCTTCGTGCCGAGCGGCCCTTCCGTCACCTTCCGCAGCGTCTTCAGGTCGGGCAGGATGTAGGGCAGATCGAACACCTCGAACTCGCGGATGCCGAGCGGTCCGAACTTGGAGTTGGACGGGGCCAGCATCTGCACGCTGCCGAGCTGCAGCGCCTCGAGCTCTTCCTTGTCCTTGTACAGCGTCGAGTTCGGGTAGACCTCGACCTTGACCTTGCCGGCGGTGTACTTCTCGGCCAGCTCCTTGAACTTCTCCGCCGCCTTGCCCTTCGGCGTGTCGGTAGCGACGACATGGCTGAATTTGATGATGATCGGCGATTGGGCCGATGCCGGCCCGGCCAGCCCGAGTGCCAATGCCGCGATGGACGCGGCGATCGCGAAGGTGCGCATAATCTCTCCCTGTTGTTATCTAAGCCGCCCGGCGCGCGGGCGGCCCGTCCTCATGCCGACAGCATCCATACAGGCCGCCGGACTGCGCTGCTATTGGCCGTTAGCAGGGCAGCTATTCGCCGCAACCAGCGCCGTCATTCCGGGATGGTCCGAAGGACCAGACCTCAGGTGCGCAATTGCGCACTGGAGAATCTCGAGATTCTCAGGTGCGCAATACGCACCTTAGTTCTCGCTTCGCGAGCCCCGGAATGACAAGCTTCGCTTGTCAGCTCGCCGCCGCCGTCGTCACGGTATCGCGCTGGCGCTTCATGACGATCTTGTTGAGCGCGCCGAGATAGGCCTTGGCCGAGGCCACCAGCGTATCCGGATCCGCCGCGCGCGCGGTCATCGAGCGACCGTCCTGCGACAGGCGCACCGAGACCTCGGCCTGCGCGTCGGTACCTTCGGTGACGGCGTGGACCTGATACAGCTCCAGCTTGGCCTCGTGCGGCACCAGGCGCTTGATGCAGTTGAACACCGCGTCCACCGGACCGTTGCCCTCGGCCTCCTCGATCCTGATCTGGCCATCGACGTCCAGCTTCATGGTCGCGCGCTGCGGGCCGTGGGTGCCGGCGATCACGGTCAGCGAGGTCAGCTTGATGCGGTCGTGGGACGCCGCCATCTCCTCGTCGACCAATGCCTCGATGTCCTCGTCGTAGATGTCCTTCTTGCGGTCGGCCAGCGCCTTCATCCGCGTGAACGCATCCTCCAGCTGGTTCGGGCCGAGCTTGTAGCCCATCTCCTCCAGCTTGTGCACGAAGGCATGGCGGCCGGAATGCTTGCCGAGCACCAGTGAGGACTGCTTCAGGCCCACCATCTCCGGCCGCATGATCTCGTAGGTGGAAGCATCCTTCAGCACGCCATCCTGGTGGATGCCGCTCTCGTGCGCGAAGGCATTCCGGCCGACGATGGCCTTGTTGTACTGCACCGGAAACGAGGTTGCCGCCGATACCAGCTTCGAGGCGCGGGTCAGCTGGGTGGTGTCGATCCTGTTCCAGTAGGGGAATTTGTCGTTGCGCACGTTGATCGCCATCACGATCTCTTCGAGCGCGGCGTTACCGGCGCGCTCGCCGATGCCGTTGATGGTGCACTCGACCTGACGCGCGCCGCCGACGATGCCGGCCAGCGAGTTCGCCACCGCCATGCCGAGGTCGTTATGGCAGTGCACGGAGAAGATGGCCTTGTCCGAATTCGGCACGCGCTCGATCAGCGTCTTCATGAAGTGGGTATATTCCTCCGGCACCGTGTAACCGACGGTGTCGGGGATGTTCACCGTGGTGGCGCCGGCCTTGATCACGGCCTCGACGATGCGGCACAGAAAATCCATCTCGCTGCGGGTGCCGTCCTCGGCCGACCATTCCACATCGTCGATCTGGTTGCGGGCGCGGGCGACCATGGCGACCGAGGTCTCGAGCACTTCTTCCGGCGTCTTGTTCAACTTCACCCGCATGTGCAGCGGCGAGGTCGCGATCACGGTGTGAACGCGGCCGCGCTTGGCGAATTTCACGGCTTCGGCGCAGCGGTCGATGTCGGCCGGATGGGCGCGCGACAGGCCGGCGATGACCGAATTCTTGGAGCGGCGGGCGATCTCGCTCACCGCCTCGAAGTCACCCTGCGAGGTGATCGGGAAGCCGGCCTCGATGACGTCGACCCCCATATCGTCCAGCAGCTCGGCGACCTCAAGCTTCTCCTCGAAGGTCATGGTGGCGCCGGGGCACTGCTCGCCGTCGCGCAGCGTGGTGTCGAAAATGATGACGCGGTCCTTCTCGGACTTGTTCTGCGTGGCCATTCCTAGAATTCCTTTTGAGCGTTTGCGCCGTTCAGACCGTTTCGTCCCTTGGCGCTTGAGGTGTCCGGTGATCTCGACCAACCCCTGAGCGCCCAGGCGCATGGCGCCCAGCCGGCCCTCAGGGGCAAGTAAGAAGAAGGCCGCCAATAAGGAGGGTGGGCAGCAAGGCGGCCGGGATCGTGGCGGCGGCCCGAGCCACCTCCCCCGAAATCCCCTCGATTTGGCCGCGAATCAGCATTGCCAGACCCTTTGAGCCCCGAAATCCTCGGCGAAAACCGTTGACGGTTGGTTGCCGGGAGGCTCGCGACCCGTTTTTAGACGAGAAATGGCGGTAACTGCAACGCCAAAAGATGGGTCAAGGAGGCTGACCTGGTTGCAGGGGGACATTGCGTCGCTCCCGATTCACATTTCCGAATTGCAGCCACAGCTTTTCCTTCCCGCGGCGCCTCGCGCCCGAGTCTTGCGCTTCGTCTTGC
>NZ_AJQE01000293.1 GCF_000261685.1 Bradyrhizobium genomosp. I (2014)
TCAGTCAAAACGTGAAACGCTCTAGCCGGCGGCTCCGGCCCGCTCGAGCTCGACCTCCGTCACCACGCGATTGCGCCCGCCGCCCTTGGCGAGATAGAGCGCGCGGTCGCAACGCTCGATCAGGTCGGTGATAGCTTCGCCGGTCCGGTACTGCGCCACGCCGATCGACACGCTGATGTTGGGCAGGATCTCGCCGGTCGAGCGACGCGTGATCGTGCATTCGGCGATCGCGCGCCTGATGCGCTCGGCGATCTCGGCACAGGCGCCAAGGTCGGCGTCCGGCAGCACCGCAATCAGCTCCTCGCCGCCATAGCGGGCCGGCAGATCCTGCTCGCGAACCTTTTCGCGCAGCACCTTCGCCATCAGGCGCAGCACCTGATCGCCGACGCCGTGGCCGAAATTGTCGTTGAAGGCCTTGAAGTGGTCGATATCGAGCATCAGCACGCTGAGCGGCTCGCCCCATTCCGCAGTCGTCTGCGCCTTGCGCAGGAATTCGTCGAGCGCCCTCCGGTTCGCCAGCCCCGTCAGCATGTCGGTCCGGGCGCGCTGCTCGGACCTCGACAGCGAATCGCGGATCACGTCGAGCTCGCGGGTCTTCTCCGCAAAGCCTGCCTCCAGCCGCGTCGCCCTTGTGGCGGCCCGCGCCAGCTCGTTCATGAGCTGGGCGACCAGCAGTTTTGGATCGACACCGGCCCTGCCCTGGTCCGCCACCTGGCTGATGACCTGCATCTGCGAATGATTGTCGGCGATCGCGGTCGCCAGAAACTCCTTCGCGACCCCCATGAGCGCCTGCAACCGCTCGGACGTGTCGACCACGGCGGCACCCACCTGCGGCGCGACGTAGGTTTCGAACAGATCCTGATTGGTTCGGGCATCGAAGGGGCGATTGTGGTCGATGAGGAGATCGATCGCGTTGCGCAGATCGTCATGGCTGCCTGCGAAATACTGGAACCAGACCGCAAAATTGGCCGGAGTCGGCGCAATCCGCTGCTCGGCCATGCTCCGCATCGCCCGTCCGGCGATGGACGCGGCATAGTCGTAATCGGTATCGTCAAAGCCGGAATGCATCTGCGGTAACGCGGTCCTGTCGGGCCGCAAATTGGCATCGACCCCTTAATCCCACCCCAACGTGGGCCCTCGTAGTTATGCGGAGGCGCGGTCGAAGTTCCAGAACGCGGGCAACCCATTGACCCCCTGAGGTCTTCTATGGCCTAGTCCGCCGTCTTGAGACGGCCGAACCCACGAAAACCCAACGATTCCATGACCTCCGAACGCTATAACGCCCGCGACGCCGAACCGCGCTGGCAACGCCTCTGGGACGAGCAGGCGATCTTCGTCTCCAGGAACGACGATCCGCGGCCGAAATACTATGTGCTCGAGATGTTCCCCTACCCCTCCGGGCGCATCCATATCGGCCATGTCCGGAATTACACGCTCGGCGACGTGCTGGCCCGCTTCATGCGCGCCAAGGGTTTCAACGTGCTGCATCCGATGGGCTGGGATGCCTTCGGCCTGCCGGCCGAGAACGCCGCGATCGAGCGCAAGGTCGCCCCGAAGGCCTGGACCTACGACAACATCGCCGCGATGAAGAAACAGCTTCGCTCGATCGGGCTGTCGCTGGACTGGTCCAGGGAGATCGCGACCTGCGATCCCAGTTATTACAAGCACCAGCAGAAGATGTTTCTGGACTTCCTGCGCGAAGGCCTCGCCGAGCGCGAGAAGCGCAAGGTGAACTGGGACCCCGTCGACATGACCGTGCTCGCCAACGAGCAGGTGATCGACGGCCGCGGCTGGCGCTCCGGCGCCGTGGTCGAGCAGCGCGAGATGAACCAGTGGGTCTTCAAGATCACGAAGTACTCGCAGGAGCTGCTGTCGGCGCTGGACGGGCTGGACCGCTGGCCCGACAAGGTCCGGCTGATGCAGCGCAACTGGATCGGCCGCTCGGAGGGCCTCCTGATCCGCTTCGCGCTGGATCCGGCGACAACGCCCGCCGGCGAGAACGAGCTGAAGATCTTCACAACGCGGCCCGACACGCTGTTCGGCGCAAAATTCATGGCGATCTCGGCGGATCATCCGCTGGCACAGGCCGCAGCTGTGAAGAACCCTGATCTCGCGGAGTTCATCGCCGAGATCAAGAAGATCGGCACCGCGCAGGAGATCATCGACACCGCGGAGAAGCAGGGCTTTGACACAGGCATCCGCGCGGTGCATCCGTTCGATCCGTCCTGGAAGCTGCCGGTCTATGTCGCCAACTTCGTGCTGATGGAATACGGCACCGGCGCCATCTTCGGCTGCCCCGCGCACGACCAGCGCGACCTCGACTTCGTCAACAAGTACGCTCTCGGCAACACGCCGGTGGTGTGCCCGGAAGGCCAGGATCCGAAGTCGTTCGTCATCACCGACACCGCCTATGACGGTGACGGCCGCATGATCAATTCGCGCTTCCTCGACGGCATGACCATCGAGCAGGCCAAGGACGAGGTGGCGAAGCGTCTCGAGAGCGAGCTGCGCGGCAATGTGCCGGTCGGCGAGCGCCAGGTGAATTTCCGCCTGCGCGACTGGGGCATTTCGCGCCAGCGCTATTGGGGCTGTCCGATTCCGGTCATTCACTGTCCGAAGTGCGATGTGGTGCCGGTGCCGGATGCCGATCTGCCGGTGAAGCTGCCTGATGATGCGACCTTCGACAGGCCGGGCAACGCGCTCGACCATCATCCGACCTGGAAACACGTCACCTGCCCCAAATGCGGCGGCAAGGCCCAGCGCGAAACCGACACCATGGACACCTTCGTGGACTCGTCCTGGTACTTCGCGCGCTTCACCGACCCCTGGAACGAGAACGCGCCGACGACGCCCGCGGTCGTCAACCGGATGATGCCGGTCGACCAGTATATCGGCGGCGTCGAGCACGCGATCCTGCATCTGCTCTACAGCCGCTTCTTCGTGCGCGCTATGAAGGCGACCGGCCATATCGCGATGGACGAGCCGTTCGCCGGCATGTTCACGCAAGGCATGGTGGTGCACGAGACCTACCAGACGGCCGACGGCACCTATGTGCAGCCGGCCGAGGTGAAGATCGAGGTCGGCGGCAACGGGCGCCGCGCGACGTTGCTGACGTCGGGCGAAGACATCCAGATCGGCCCGATCGAGAAGATGTCCAAGTCGAAGAAGAACACGGTCGACCCCGACGACATCATCGAAACCTACGGCGCCGACGTCGCCCGCTGGTTCATGCTGTCGGACTCTCCGCCCGATCGCGACGTGATCTGGAGCGACGAGCGCGTCCAGGGCGCCTCGCGCTTCGTGCAGCGGCTGTGGCGGCTGGTGAACGATTCCGTCGAGCTCGGCAAGGCTGCGCCGACGGCCTTGCCGGCCAGCTTCGGCCCGGACGCCACCGCCTTGCGCAAGGCCGCCCACGGCGCGCTGGACAAGGTCACCACCGGTATCGAGCGGCTGCACTTCAACGTCTGCCTCGCCCATATCCGCGAGTTCACCAATTCGTTTTCGGAAGTGCTGCAGCGACCCGTCCAGCCCGCCCCGGACCTTGCTTGGGCGATCCGGGAGGCCAGTCAGATCCTGGTCCAGCTATTCTCGCCGATGATGCCGCATCTAGCTGAGGAGTGCTGGCAGGTCCTGGGGCAGAAGGGGCTGGTTTCGGAGGCCAATTGGCCCCAAATCCAACGCGATTTGCTAGTTGAAGACAGCGTGACCCTGGTGGTCCAGGTCAACGGCAAGAAGCGGGGGGAGGTCACAGTTGCAACAGCGGCCCAGAATCCGGAAATCGAGGCTGCCGTTTTGGCCCTCGATGCGGTAAAGCTGGCGCTGGATGGCAAGCCCGTCCGCAAGGTGATCATCGTCCCCAAGAGGATCGTGAATGTTGTCGGCTAGGATCCGTATCGCAGGCCGCTTGCTGGCGGTCGCCGCCCTGGCGGCGCTGACGGCCGGCTGCTTCCAGCCGATGTATGCCGAGCGAACCGACGGCACCCCCGGCCTGCGTGAGAAGCTGATGGGGGTGGAGCTGCCCCCGATCAACAAGCCCAATGCCTCGCGCGAGGCCCGCGTCGGCGTCGAAATCCGCAACGCTCTGGCCTTCAAGCTTTACGGTACGGCGACGGGCATGCCGCCGACCCACCGGCTGGACATCCGCTTCACCACCACCCGCTCCTCGCTGATCGTCAGCGCCACGACGGGACTGCCGACCAGCGAAAATCTCGGAATCGATGCCCAGTACAATCTGGTCGAGGTCGTGACCGGCAAGTCTGTCATGACCGGCTCGACCTTCTCACGCGTGTCCTATGACATGCCGGGGTCCTATCAGCGCTTCTCGCGCACCCGCGCCGTGCGCGATGCCGAGGATCGTGCCGCCAACGAGATCGCCGAGAACATCACGACCCGGCTCGCCTCGTTCTTCACCGCGGGAACGTAGTTCATTCCTCTCATTCCGGTGCGCCCGCAGGGCGAACCCGGAATCTCGATCCCCAACCTCTGGATTCCGGGTTCGCGCTGCGCGCGCCCCGGAATGACAGTTAGCTCACATGGTCGCACTGCGCGGAAAAGAGATCGACGCCTTCCTCGCCCGCCCCGATGCGGGCCGTCCGATCATCCTGCTCTACGGTCCCGATGCCGGCCTCGTGCGCGAGCGCGCCGATGCGCTGATCGCATCGGCGGTCGATGATCCCAACGATCCGTTCTCGCTGGTCAAGCTCGACGGCGACGAACTCTCCGCCGAGCCCTCGCGCCTCGTCGACGAGGCCATGACGGTGCCGCTGTTCGGCGGCCGCCGCGCCATCCGCGTTCGCGCCGGCTCGCGCAGCTTCGCCAGCGGCATCGAGACGCTGGCCGAGATGAACGTGAAGGATTGCCGCATCGTGATCGAGGCTGGGGAGCTCCGCCCGGAATCGCCGCTGCGCAAGACTTGCGAGCGCGCCAAGACGGCGGTGGCGATCGGCTGCTATCCCGATACCGAACGCGATCTTGCCAAGCTGATGGACGATGAGCTTCGCATCGCGAATTTGCGCATCGCGCAGGACGCCCGCGCAGCGCTGATGTCGTTCCTCGGCGGTGATCGCCAGGCCTCGCGCAACGAGCTGCGCAAGCTGACGCTCTACGCCCACGGCAAGGGCGAGGTCACGCTGGACGATGTCATGGCTGTGGTCGCCGATGCCTCAGAGCTGAAGCTCGATCCAATCGTCGACAGCGCCTTTGCCGGGCGGCCCGACATCGTCGAGAGCGAATTCGCCAAGGCGATGATCGCCGGCACTTATCCCGGCGTGATCATCTCCGCCGCACAGCGGCAGGCCGCGTGGCTGCACAAATCCGCGCTCGCGATCGCAGACGGCACGCCGGTCTCCGCCGTGCTCGACGGTGGCTTTCCGCGGCTGCATTTTTCGCGAAAGCCCCAGGTCGAAACCGCGCTGCGCAATTTCAGCCCGGCGCGGCTCGCCGCCATCATCGAGCAGCTTGCGACCACCGCGCTCGACACCCGCAAGCAATCCACCCTCGCCGCCGCAATCGCCCAGCGTACGCTGATGGCGATTGCCGCGAACGCGAAGCGACGGGGTTAGGCTTTCGCTCCCTCCACGTCGGACGTAACTCTCTCCACTCGTCATTGCGAGCGCAGCGAAGCAACCCAGCGTCCCTCCGCGGGTGTGGATGCAGACGCGCGCCACATACTCGTCTCGCCCAGCGAACGCAGAGGACGAGAGCCGGGCTTACAGCGCGCCCTTCGCCAGCCGCTTCATCACCTCGTCGAGCTGATCGAGGTTGCGGTAATTGATCTGCACGGAGCCACCGGGATCACGGTGATTGACGGTGACCTTGAGACCGAGCGCGTCGCTGACGCGCCTTTCGAGGTCGAGCGTATCAGGGTCCTTTTCCTTGCCCCCAGTGGCGCGCGCCTTCTGGGGCTTGCGTTCGGGTACGCCCTCTTCATGCGCCAGCGCCTCGGCCTGGCGGACGTTGAGACCCTCCTCGACGATGCGCTTGGCGGCGGCGAGCGGATCCGGCACGCCGATCAGCGCGCGGGCGTGGCCGGCCGTCAGCTCGCCGGTCGCGATGAAAGCCTGCACCTCGGCCGGCAGCTTCGTCAGCCGCATCATGTTGGCGACGTGGCTGCGGCTCTTGCCGACGACCTTTGCGATGTCGTCCTGGCTGCGTTTGAACTCGTTGGCGAGCGCGTGATAGCCCTGCGCCTCTTCCATCGGGTTGAGGTCTTCGCGCTGCACGTTCTCGATGATCGCGAACTCCAGCGCATCGCTGTCGCTGATGTCGACCGGAACGATCGGCACGTCATGCAGGCCCGCGAGCTGCGAGGCGCGCCAGCGCCGCTCGCCCGCGATGATCTCGTAGCGGTCCTGCGCGCCCTTCACCGGACGCACCACGATCGGCTGGATCACGCCGTGCTGCTTGATGGAGTCGGAGAGCTCCTTGAGCTCGGTCTCCGAAAAAGTGCGGCGCGGGTTGCGCGGGTTGGGCTTGATGAATTCGATCGGCACCTTGCGCTGCGCGCGCGGACGATCGACATGCTGAGCCTCGCCGCCGACGTCACCGATCAGACTCGCAAGACCTCGGCCCAGTCGCGAACGCGCTTCGTCGGCCATCGCCAGCTCCCTTGGATTCACGGTGCAGCACTCCAGAACTGAATTGTCGAAACTTGTAGAATGGGTAGAGCGAAGCGAAACCCATCGCTGTTCGTGCGTGTGATGATGGGTTTCGCTGCGCTCTACCCATCCTACCGGTCAACGTCGCGTCAATGCGTCGTGCGCAGCTCGCGCTCGCGCTGGATCACTTCGGTGGCAAGCCGCAAGTAGGCTTCGCTGCCGACGCATTTGAGATCGTAGACCAGCACCGGCTTGCCGTAGGACGGCGCCTCGGAGATGCGCACGTTGCGCGGGATCATGGTCTTGTAGACCTTCTCGCCCATGAACTGCCGGACGTCGGCGACGACCTGGTTCGAGAGGTTGTTGCGCGAGTCGAACATGGTCAGCACGATGCCGTGGATCGACAGGTTCGGATTGAGCGTCGAGCGCACCTGCTCCACCGTCTGCAGCAATTGCGACAGACCCTCGAGCGCGAAGAACTCGCATTGCAGCGGGACCAGGATCGCGTCGGAGGCCGCCATCGCGTTCACCGTGAGCAGGTTGAGCGAAGGCGGACAGTCGATCAGCACATAGGTGTAGTCGGCATCCGGCGAGACGTTGTTGTTGAGCGCGCCGATGGCGTCGCGCAGCTTGAAGGCGCGGCCGGGCGTGGTGCCGAGCTCGAGCTCAAGGCCGGAGAGGTCCATGGTCGAGGGCGCGATGTGCAGCCGCGGCACCGCGGTCGAGACCACCGCCTCGCGCAAGGCGGCTTCGCCGACCAGCACGTCGTAGGTCGAGCAGGAGCGGTTGCGGCGATCGATGCCGAGGCCGGTCGAGGCGTTGCCCTGCGGATCGAGATCGACGATCAGGACGCGCTCGCCGATCGCCGCGAGCGCCGTGCCAAGGTTGATCGCTGTGGTTGTCTTTCCTACCCCGCCCTTCTGATTCGCCAACGCAAGAATGCGCGGGTGGCCATGAGGGACCTCATGGGTCTCTTGGGCCGGTTGTTCTTGCTGTGGTTCGTCAATCACACTCATCGCAATTCCCCACTCACCCCTGAACGCCTCAGCTGCGCCGTTCGGCGGCATTCAGCTGCACGATCCAACCATCACCCGTGCGACTTTGGTGGAGCCGAGGCTGAATATTCCAATATTTAGCGGCTTCGGTCAATTCAGCCTCTACATCTTGACCCTTGAGAAATAGCGCCTTCGCGCCTTGGCGCATCAGCGGCTCCGCAAAGCCGATGAGTTGATGTAGCGGAGCCAGTGCACGCGCGGTGACGCAATCGACGGGACCGGTGATTCTATCCACATTATCCCCGATCTCAGCGAGATGTACGACTCCCGGAGATGTGGTGACGCGAATCGCTTCGCGCAGGAAAGCCGCCTTCTTGGCGATTCGCTCGACGAGGTGGACGCTCGCGCCCGGCGTCCCCGCCATGGCGCAGGCCAGGACGACGCCGGGGAAGCCGCCGCCGCTGCCGAGGTCGGCCCAGCGTTTTGCAGTCGGCGCGAGATCGACCAGCTGGAGCGAATCGGCGATGTGCCGTGTCCAGAGCTGCGGCAAGGTCGAAGGTGCGACCAGATTCGTCTTAGCCTGCCACTTGCGCAGCAGGGCGATGTAGCGATCGAGCCGCGCCTCGGTTTCACGTGAAACAGGAGCAAGCTTGAGCGCCGCGATCTTGTCGGCTGCGATGATGGAGTCGAGTGCCTGATCGTTGGCGCTGGCCTTGTCGATCCTCGGCTTGGCCGGCGGTTCGGTTCGCCGGCCAGCCCCCTCACCCATTGCGCTCTTTCCTGATGACGATCTGCCGCCGCCCGGCCCGCGCTGTTTCACGTGCCTACGCGATCGCCTTCGAGGTCTTCCGTGCCTCGCGGCGGAGGTAGGCCGCGAGGATACCGAGTGCCGCCGGCGTCATGCCGTCGATCCGGCCGGCCTGGCCAACGGTGAACGGCCGCGCCTTCTCCAGCTTGGCACGGACCTCGTTGGAGAGACCCGGGACCTGCTGGTAATCGATGTCCGACAGCACCATCCCCTCTTCGCGCCGGAACGCTTCGACGTCGGCAGTCTGGCGCTCCAGATAGACGTCGTACTTCGCGTCGATCTCGAGATGGGTTGCAATGACGGGATCAATCGCCGCCAGCTCCGGCCAGATCGCGCGGACTTGGCTCCAGGCGATGTCTGGATACGCCATCAACTCGAAGGCCGACCGCCGCTGGCCATCCCGGTTCAGGGACAGGCCATGCTTGATCGCCTCGTTCGGAGTGATGCTCAGGGACTTCGACAGCGTCCGGGCTGCGTTCAGGGCGTGCATCTTGGTACGGTGGTGCCGGATTCGAGCACTGCCGACACATCCCAAGGCGATTCCCTTCTCGGTCAGGCGCTGGTCCGCATTGTCGGCCCGCAACGTCAAACGATATTCAGCCCTGGAGGTGAACATCCGATAGGGCTCGCTGATCCCGCGGGTGACGAGGTCATCGATCATCACGCCGAGATAGCCGTCAGCCCGGTCGAACACCGTCAGCGCGGCCCCACTGGCGGAGAGCGCAGCGTTCAGGCCGGCCACGATGCCCTGCCCGGCGGCCTCTTCATACCCCGTGGTGCCGTTGATCTGCCCGGCCAGGAACAGACCACGCAGGCGCTTGGTTTGGAGGGTCGGATCGAGCTCTCGGGGATCAATGTGGTCGTATTCAATGGCGTAGCCCGGGCGGACCATCTTCACCCGCTCCAGGCCTGGAATGCTGGCGACGATCGCAAGCTGGACCTCCTCCGGCAGCGAGGTCGAGATCCCGTTGGGATATACGGTCGTATCGTCGAGCCCTTCCGGCTCCAGGAAGATCTGATGGCCGTCGCGGTCGCCGAAGCGGACGATCTTGTCCTCGATCGAGGGGCAATAGCGCGGCCCGGAACTCCTGATCTGGCCTGAGTACATCGGAGAACGATGGACATTGGCGCGGATCACCTCGTGGGTGGCGGCCGTGGTCCGGGTGATCCCGCACTGGATCTGCGGGGTCGTGATCCGCTCCGTCATAACCGAGAACGGCTCCGGGGGCTCGTCTCCGGGCTGCATCTCGACGGCGGCCCAGTCGATCGTGGTCCCGTCCAGACGTGGCGGAGTGCCGGTCTTGAGCCGTCCGAGGGTGAAGCCGGCACGCTCAAAGGAGCCGGAAAGACCCATGGCGGGCGCCTCGCCGACACGGCCGGCCGGCCAGCTCTTCTCGCCGAGATGGATCAGACCGCGGAGGAATGTGCCGGTGGTGACCACAACCGACCCTGCCCGAAGCTCCCGACCATCCGCCAGGCGAAGACCTGTGACGCGCCCTTCGGCCACGATCAGCTCGTCGGCCTCGCCTTCGATGACCGCAAGACCCTTGGTTTCCTGGATGGCGGTCTGCATGGAAGCCGCATAGAGCTTGCGGTCTGCCTGGGCGCGCGGACCACGAACAGCGGGGCCTTTGCGGCGATTGAGAACACGGAACTGGATGCCGCCGGCATCGGCGACGCGGCCCATCAGACCATCGAGAGCATCGACTTCGCGAACCAGATGGCCTTTGCCGAGACCGCCGATGGCAGGATTGCAGGACATCGCGCCAACGGTCGAGAAATGGTGCGTCACCAGAGCGGTCGCCGCACCCATTCGCGCGGCAGCAGCTGCGGCCTCACAGCCGGCGTGGCCGCCGCCAATCACGATGACGTCGAAACTCTCTCGCTCCGTTCGCATGGGCGGATTTCTAGCTCAGAGGCGAGAAAGCCGGAAGAGGAAACTGGGAAAGCGGGAGTGTTTCACGTGAAACACGGTTCCTCGGCCCAATTCAATCTTGCGAAAACAACCCCATGCACAGTAGAGGAAGCGTTGAAAGGACACCCGTTTCACGTGAAACAAAACGGCTCACTGACAGGAAACGGGCTCCCAAAAGCTCGGAGTGATCTTCCTGCAGCGTCATCGCCGACTGGAAAACGACGGTCTCACCTGCACCTGGAAATGATAAGCTGGATTGCACCGCAACGACGCGTTTCACGTGAAACGCAAACAATGGAACAAGGGCTAGTTCTACAATGAAGAACTAGCTCTACTTTCCGATACAGAACTTCTGGAAGATGGCACCAAGGACGTCTTCGACGTCCACGCGGCCGAGCAGCCGGCCCAGGGCATAAGCAGCAGCACGCAGTTCTTCGGCGGCGAGCTCCTCGCCGTCTTCTACAAGCTCAAGGCTCCGGTGCAAGCTGTTTGAGGCCCGGCTCAACACGTCGCGCTGGCGGGCCCGGGTCACCAGGGCGCCCTCGGTAGTTCCGAAAAACTCCGAAGCGAATTTTACCAGCGCATCCATCAGTTCGGGGATCCCATCACCCCGACTCGCCGAGATCCCGAACTCACCACTCGGCCGGGGTCCCCCGCCCCCGCCAAGATCGATCTTGTTGCGGACGATCCAGACCGCCCCCTCTGATCGATCGCCGCCTTCCGATTTCCGAAGTGACCGCACCGCGTCCGGATCGGGGGCTTGCTCCCCCTCGACCAGCCACAGCACGAGATCGGCATCCTCGGCTCGCGCCCGCGCCCGACGCACGCCCTCCTGCTCCACGGGGTCATCGGTCTCGCGAATACCGGCGGTGTCGATGACGGTGACGGGATAGCCGTCGAGATCGAGCTGCACCTCGATGACGTCGCGCGTGGTGCCGGCATAGGGCGAGACGATCGCGACTTCGCGGCGGGCGAGCTGGTTGATCAGCGTGGACTTGCCGACATTCGGCTCGCCCGCGATCGCAACCACGAGGCCGTCGCGCAGGCGTTCAGAATGCCCCTGTGCCGCAAGGACTTTTGCGATTTCATCGTGAAGGGCCTCGATCGCCTTCACCGCCGGCGCCCTCAACTCCTTGGGCACGTCGCCCTCATCGGAAAAATCGATGCCGGCCTCGATCAACGCGGATGCCTCGATGATCCGCTCGCGCCAGTCGCGCGCGCGATCCCCGAGCAGCCCCTGCAACTGGCGCAGCGCCTGGCGGCGCTGGCGGTCCGTGTCGGCATGAATGAGATCGTCGAGTCCCTCGGCTTCAGTCAAATCAAGCTTGCCGTTCTCGAAGGCGCGCCGGGTGAACTCGCCCGGCTCGGCTGCGCGCGA
The DNA here is from genome assembly GCF_000261685.1 of Bradyrhizobium genomosp. I (2014). GTDB lineage: Bacteria > Pseudomonadota > Alphaproteobacteria > Rhizobiales > Xanthobacteraceae > Bradyrhizobium. Next base: position 11,693 of record NZ_AJQE01000293.1, read on the forward strand.
ATTCGGAATATTAGCAATTTGTCCAAAGAGCGCCGCCAGCACCGCCCGGCCGCCATGGACGTGAAATTCGGCGACGTCCTCGCCGGTCGCGCTGCCCGGTCCCGGAAACCAGAGCACGACGGCATCGTCGATCGCCTGGCCTGCGCCGTCGCGGAGCAACCGGCGGCTCGCC
>NZ_AJQE01000294.1 GCF_000261685.1 Bradyrhizobium genomosp. I (2014)
GCGAGCGTCGCCAGCACCGTACTGGCTTGCGACCCCGATACGCGCACCACAGCGATAGCGCTGGGCGCCCGGCCGGATGACAGCGCAAAAATGGTCTGGTCTCGCGGATGCATGGCCTATTTGTGCGGCTGTCGACAAAAAGGCAAATATCCATTTGCAGCCCGGCCGGCGGCGGGGTTTTGCTGCAGAAAATGCTGCAGCAATAATCTCGTTGCACCGCAGCATAATCGCAGCATTTTGCTGCAGGAACGCCTGCCTGGAACCAGGTTCCGGCTAGCGAAATTCAAGTATTATTTCTTTATATCAACACATTGCCAGACGCTGGCAACCCGTCGGCACGGCGCCCTTCATCCTGCAATCTCACCGCAGCAGAGCTTGCAAACAAAAGGGCGCCCGAAGGCGCCCTCTGAACCTTTACTGCACCGCACTCAGGTGTTCATGGAGTCGAAGAACTCCGAGTTGCTCTTGGTCGAGCGCAGCTTGTCGAGCAGGAAGTCGATCGCATCCATCGTCCCCATCGGGTTGAGGATGCGGCGGAGCACGTACATCTTCTTGAGCACCTGCGGATCGGTGATGAGCTCCTCCTTGCGGGTGCCGGAACGCGAGATGTCGATCGCCGGGAAGGTGCGCTTGTCCGAGACCTTGCGGTCCAGGATCAGTTCCGAGTTGCCGGTGCCCTTGAACTCTTCGAAGATGACTTCGTCCATGCGGCTGCCGGTATCGACCAGCGCGGTCGCGATGATGGTCAGCGAGCCGCCCTCCTCGATGTTGCGGGCGGCACCGAAGAAGCGCTTCGGGCGTTGCAGCGCGTTGGCGTCGACACCGCCGGTCAGCACCTTGCCGGATGACGGCACGACTGTGTTGTAGGCGCGTCCCAAGCGCGTGATCGAATCGAGCAGGATCACGACGTCGCGGCCATGCTCGACCAGGCGTTTTGCTTTTTCGATCACCATCTCGGCGACCTGAACGTGGCGCACAGCCGGTTCGTCGAAGGTGGAGGACACGACCTCGCCCTTCACCGAGCGCTGCATGTCCGTGACTTCTTCCGGACGCTCGTCGATCAAGAGCACGATCAGATAGCATTCGGGATGATTGTGGGTGATCGAATGGGCGATGTTCTGCATCAGCACGGTCTTACCGGTGCGCGGCGGCGCCACGATGAGCGCGCGCTGGCCCTTGCCGATCGGGGCGACGATGTCGATCACGCGTGCAGACAGGTCCTTTCGCGTCGGATCGTCGATTTCCATGCGGAAGCGCTGATTCGGAAACAGCGGCGTCAGGTTGTCGAAATTGACCTTGTGCTTGGCCTTTTCCGGGTCCTCGAAGTTGAGCGTGTTGACCTTCAGCAGCGCGAAGTAGCGCTCTCCCTCTTTCGGGCTACGGATATGGCCTTCGATGGTGTCGCCGGTGCGTAGGCCGAAACGGCGGATCTGCGAGGGCGAAACGTAGATATCGTCCGGGCCCGGCAGATAGTTCGCATCCGGCGAGCGGAGGAAGCCGAAGCCGTCGGAGAGGACCTCCACGACGCCCTCGCCGACGATGTCGGTCTCGGCGAGCGAGAGCTGCTTGAGGATAGCGAAGAGCAGCTCCTGCTTGCGCATGGTGCTTGCATTCTCGACCCCGTTCTCTTCCGCGAACGAGACGAGCTCGGCCGGGGTTTTCGACTTGAGGTCCTGGAGTTTGATTTCCCGCATTGGGGTGGTCCTGTGGGGTAACCTGAAAGAGGGGGGCGCGAGGAGGCTCTGAAATGCGGACGTGAGAAGGTAAGGTCCGCAGGACTGGCAAGGTTAAGTGCCGGTGAGGCTTCAAACCTGATGCGGTGTCCGGCCTCTGGAAAGCTCGGACACAACCACATCCGCCTGCGTTGGGTGGGATATCGACAATATAGAAAATCGCTCCTAGCTCCGCAAGCCGAAGCGCTGAGCTAATCGTCGCGCACCCTGCCTAGAACGGCTTCACGACCACCATGACGACGATGACGATCATCAGAATAGTCGGTACCTCATTGATTATTCGATAGAATTTCTGGCTCCGCGGCCGCCTGTCGGCGGCAAAATCCTTCAGCCAGCGGGAAAAAAAGCCGTGCACCGCCGACATCGCCAGAACCAGTGCCAGTTTTACGTGCAACCAGCCGAACGAGAACCAGTGGCCGGACCATGCCAGATAGAGCCCGGCGAGCCAGGTGACGATCATGGCGGGGTTGATGATCGCCTTGAGCAGCCGACGTTCCATCACCTTGAAGGTTTCCGACTGCTTCGAGCCGATCTCGGCCTCGGAATGATAAACGAACAGACGCGGCAGATAGAGCATGCCCGCCATCCAGGAGATGACGGCGATCACATGCAACGCCTTGATCCAGAGATAGACGTCCTCGAACATTTCCTGCGCCCGGATTTGCGCCCAACGCTGGGAGCGCTGGGGATAGTAAGAACCCGTTAAGGTCTTACCCTGCACACATACCCGTCCGTAGCGCCTTCCTCAAATCTAGAATCTTAGATTCTTAAGGTTTGAGTCTTTGTGACCGTGGATTGGACTCACGCAATTCCGTCCGTGAGTTCACGCGCGCTTGTTCACATCCATCCACATATCCCGGATAGCTCTGGCGACTTCCGATAAGGCAGTCGGCTTCAAAGGCTTGTGCGTTTCTATCGGCAGCTTATCAAGGGGGTTGTCCGCGATATCCCGTTTCCATCTCGGCAGGGTGCCGGACTTGCCCTGACGGGCAGCGGTGTGAAGAAAATCGGCCGTTGTCCCGCCCCTGGTGTCGCACATCCCTTTCCGAGGGGTTAAGCTCCACAGAAATCCACAAACCACCCCAACGAAATTCAAAGGGTTTCGGTGCCGAGCTCGAACAATTATTTCCATCTCCACCTGGTCTCCGACTCCACGGGTGAGACGCTCATTACCGTGGCGCGCGCGGTCGCGGCTCAATACGCCAACGTGACGCCGGTCGAGCACGTCTATCCTCTGGTGCGCAGCCAGAAGCAGCTCGACCGCGTGCTCGACGAGATCGAGGAGGCGCCGGGGATCGTGCTGTTCACGCTGCTCGAGAAGGATCTGGTCGCCAGGCTCGAGGACAAGTGCAAGCAGATCAACGTTCCGAGCCTGTCGATCATCGGCCCGGTGATGCAGCTGTTCGAAGCCTATCTCGGCGCGGCGACCACGGGCCGGGTCGGCGCCCAGCACGTCCTCAACGCGGAATATTTCAAGCGTATCGACGCGCTGAACTACACGATGATTCATGACGATGGTCAGCATGTCGAAGGTCTCGACGAGGCCGACGTGGTCCTGGTGGGCGTGTCCCGCACCTCGAAGACACCGACCTCGATCTATCTCGCCAACCGCGGCATCCGCACCGCCAACGTGCCGCTGGTTCCAGGCATTCCGGTGCCCTCGCAATTGGAGACGTTGACGCGGCCGCTGGTCGTCAGCCTGCACGCGACGCCCGAACGCCTGATCCAGATCCGACAGAATCGCCTGCTGTCCATGGGGGCCGAGTCCGGCAGCGACACCTACACCGACAAGCAGTCGGTCACCGAGGAGGTCGCGTTCGCGCGAAAGCTGAGCGCCAAGCATGACTGGCCACTGCTGGACGTCACGCGACGTTCGATCGAGGAAACCGCGGCGGCGATCATGAAGCTCTACAGCGATCGCCAGCGCAACCGTCCCTCGGGCTAGTTTGCACGATGGGTGTGTGGCGCGGCAAATCTCCGTTGATCCTGGCCTCACAAAGCAGCGCGCGCAAAATGCTGCTCGCCAATGCCGGGCTCGAATTCGAGGCCGTGACAGCCGATATCGACGAGCGCGGCATTCAGGCCGAGTCGAGGCTTTCAAACCCGCGCGAGATCGCCCTGTTGTTGGCGCGCGAAAAGGCCAAGGCTGTTTCGTCAGGTCATCCAGGAAGCTACGTGGTCGGCGCCGATCAGACACTGGCTCTCGGCAACCGTCTCTTCAACAAGCCCGCAGGCCGCGTGCAGGCGTTGGCGCAGTTGCGCGATCTTGCCGGCAAGAGCCACGAGCTGAATTCCGCCGTAGCCGTGGCGCGCGACGGCAGGATCGTTTTCGAGGACGTCTCGGTCGCCCGCATGACCATGCGGGAGATGACCGAGGCCGAGCTTTCGGCCTATCTCGACGCTGCCGGCGATGCCGTCACGACCAGCGTCGGCGCCTATCAGCTCGAAGGCGTCGGCATCCATCTGTTCGAGCAGATCGAGGGTGATCATTTCACCATTCTCGGCCTGCCGCTGATGCCGCTGCTTGCGTTCCTGCGCCACGAGCGGCTAGTTGCAGTGTGAATGACAGACATGGCCATGGCTTGATGCGGATCCTCGGACTGACCGGCTCGATCGGGATGGGAAAATCCACCACCGCGAAATTATTCGCGGAGGCCGGTGTCCCCGTCTACGATGCCGATGCCGCCGTGCATCAGCTCTATGAGGGCGAAGCAGCCCCCGCGATCGAGGCCGCCTTCCCCGGCACCACCGTGAACGGCAAGGTCGATCGCCCCAAATTGTCGGCGCGCGTCGTACACGATCCCGCCGCCATCAAGCAGCTCGAGCAGATCGTCCACCCGATGCTTGGCGAGTCCCGGAAGAAATTCTTCGCCGATGCGGAAGCTGCCGGCGCGCCGGTCGTGGTGCTGGACATCCCCTTGTTGTTCGAGACCGGCGGCGAGAAGCGCATGGATGCCGTGGTCGTGGTCTCGACCTCGGCGGAACTCCAGCGCGAGCGGGTGCTGGCGCGCGGCACGATGGACGAGGCGAAGCTCGACGCCATCATCGCCAAGCAGATGCCAGATGCCGAAAAACGTCGGCGCGCCGATTTCGTGGTGGATACGTCACACGGACTTGAACCGGTGCGGGCGCAAATCGCGCACATTCTGGCCGAGGTCGTTAAGATGCCGCAGCGGCGAGCCTGATTCGCCGTCCCACACGGCTTCCAAGACATGCGCGAAATCGTCCTCGACACCGAAACGACCGGCCTCGATCCCCTCCGCGGCGACCGACTGGTCGAGATCGGCTGCGTCGAGATCCTGAACCGCATGCCGACGGGACAGAGCTTTCACGTCTACATCAATCCTGAACGGGACATGCCGGCGGAAGCCTTCGCGGTGCACGGATTGTCGTCCGAATTCCTGGCGACGAAGCCTTTGTTCCACGAGGTCGCCGACGAGTTTCTTGCGTTCATCGGCGACGCCCCGCTGGTGATCCACAACGCCTCGTTCGACATCGGCTTCATCAATGCCGAGCTCGATCGCATCAAGCGTGCCGCGATCCCGCGCGAGCGGCTGGTGGACACGCTACTGCTGGCGCGCCGCAAGCATCCCGGCGTGTCCAATCGGCTCGACGATCTCTGCTCGCGCTATGCGATCGACAATTCACACCGTACCAAGCACGGCGCGCTGCTGGACGCCGAGCTGCTGGCCGAAGTCTATGTCGATCTGGTCGGGGCGCGACAGTCGCAGCTGCTGCTGGCTTCGGACACCCAGGAGATTCGTGTCAGTGCGGCCGGGGATGCGCCGCGGCGGCAGCGCCCGGTGCCGCTTGCGCCACGGATTTCGGAGGCTGAGCGCGAAGCCCATCGGGCCTTCATCGCGACATTCGGCGACAAGGCGATCTGGAACGAGTACCTGCCCGCTCCAGCCGCGGCGGCGGCCGGTCAGGCCTGACCAGCTTGACCCTGAGCGGCCATTTGCCGCTCCATGTTCTGGCGATAGAGGCCGACGAAGTCGACCGGATCCAGCATCAGAGGCGGGAACCCGCCGTCGCGCACTGCGGTTGCGATGATCTCGCGCGCGAACGGGAACAACAGGCGCGGACACTCGATCATGACCAGCGGGTGCAGGTTCTCCTTGGGCACGTTGACGATCCGAAACACGCCGGCATAAGCGAGCTCGAACGAGAACATCACCTTACCTGCGGTCTCGGCCTTGCCCTCGACCGACAACGTCACCTCGAACTCCTGTTCGCTGAGATTGTTGGCGCTGACGTTGATCTGGATGTTGATCTGCGGCGGCTGGCCCTGCTGCTGGAGCGAGCCCGGAGCGTTGGGATTTTCGAACGAGAGGTCCTTGGTATATTGCGCCAGCACGTTGAGCTGGGGAGCCTGGGCCGCCTCGGGAGGGGTGCCGTTACCATTGGTCATGAAAGTCTCTCCTTACCCGATTGGGGCTGAATTTCGCGGCGGTTGGCTAACATAGGGCCGCCTCGTTCCACAAGGACGAACGGTCCCGGATCGGGAATTCGGGCCGCGCCCGCGGCTTGGACGTACATCCTGCCTCTTCCGCGAAATTGCGCCTTAAACGATTGAAGATGCGCGATTTCCGGGCAGGATCGGGTTTCCCCTTAAGCATAAAACGCGCTACACTTTGTACTGTGCCAAAAGGCGCCATTGGCCGGGCAAGATTTCGTGCCTACATCCCACGGACCAGACGCGGATCCAAAACGGTGATGTAGACTTGCCGTTTCCGTAGGGAACGGTCTACTGGCCGGATTGATTTTCCCGGCAACGACCCCTGAAAAGACCAGAAAGCGGATACGACGTGGACATCTACACCATCATATTCCTGGCGCTGGCAGTCTTTATTTTTCTGAGACTGCGTAGCGTGCTGGGGCAGCGCACGGGCAACGAGCGGCCGCCGTTCGATCGCACCGCCGCCCGCAATGCGCTGGGGGGTGCCCAGGACAACAATGTCGTGACCGTGCCGGGCAAGGTGATCGACCAGGCGCCGCTGGCGCCGACGGCCGAGCCGACCCCGCCCTCCGATCGCTGGAAGGGTCTGACCGAGCCGGGCACTGCGCTGGCGCAAGGCCTCGATGCCATCGTCGAGAGGGATTCCACCTTCGACCCGCGCCATTTCATCTCGGGCGCCCGCGGCGCCTACGAGATGATCGTGCTGGCCTTCGCCAATGGCGACCGCCGCGCGCTGCGCGACCTGTTGTCGTCGGAGGTCTATGAAAGCTTCGATGCCGCGATCAAGGAGCGCGAGAAGAACGAGCAGAAGACCGAGACGCGCTTCGTCTCGATCGACAAGGCTGAGCTCGTCGGCGCCGAGCTGCGCGATCGTACCGCCCAGCTCACCGTGCGCTTCGTCTCGCAGATGATCTCGGCGACCCGCGACAAGGCCGGCAACATCGTCGACGGCAGCGCCGACACGGTCGCCGACATCACCGACATCTGGACTTTCGCCCGCGACACCTCCTCTCGCGATCCGAACTGGAAGCTGGTTGGCACCGGAAGCGCGAATTAAGGTCTTTCTCAAGAACAGCGCGACGGCGCTTTGCGCGTGTGCCGTCGTGCTGTCGTCGTTTTCGCTCGGTGCCGAGGCGGCACGGCGCCACCATCGCAGCCATCATCATCACGCCCCGCAATCGCCTGCCGTCCCGCCGCGGGCCTTGCCCTATCCGCAGCTCCCCCTGCCGTTCGAAATTCCCGGCGCGCAATATCTGCCGCTGGCCTGGGCGGACGTGAAGGGTTGGGGCGATGACAATCATCTCGCCGCCTACAAGACGTTCCGTGTCAGCTGCCGGTCGATCAACGCGCAGAACGGTGCGGCCGAACCCAAGCCGTTGGGTGCCTCGCTGAGCGAGCCTTGCCGGGCTGCCAAAATGCTCGATCTCACCGACGACGCCAAAGCGAAGAGCTTCTTCGAGGAGAATTTCGCGCCGCTGCGGATCTCGCGCCTCGGCGAGCCTGATGGTTTCGTCACCGGCTATTACGAGCCGGTGCTGGAGGGATCGCGCACGCAGACCGACGTCTACAACGTGCCGGTCTATCGCCGTCCCTCGAATCTGTTCGTGCGCGGCTACAAGCAGGATTCGGTCAGCCTGCCTAACAAGGGCCCGGTCTATCGCAAGATCGGCCGCCGCAAGCTGGTGCCCTATTACGACCGCGGCGAGATCGAGGACGGCAAGATCGCCGGCCGCGGACTGGAGATCGCCTGGCTGAAGGACCCGACCGATCTTCTGTTCGCACAGATCCAGGGTTCGGCGCGGATCAAGTTCGATGATGGCGGCGCGGTTCGGCTCAATTACGACGCCTATAACGGCTATCCCTATACGGCCGTCGGTCGCATCCTGATCGAGCGCGGCATCATTCCGAAGGAAGAGATGTCGATGCAGAAGATCAGGGAGTGGATGGCGCAAAACCCCGACGGCGCCAAGGAGTTGCGCCGCCAGAACCGCGCCTACATCTTCTTCCGCGAGGTCAACCTCTCCGACAAGGACGAGGCGGTGGGCGCGCAGGGCATTCCGCTGACGGCGGGCCGCTCGATTGCGGTCGACAAATCGCTGCATGTCTACGGTACGCCGTTCTTCATCGAGGGCGAGCTGCCGATCGAGTCCGAACGCGCCAAGACGCCGTTCCACCGGTTGATGATCGCCCAGGACACCGGTTCGGCCATCATCGGGCCTGCGCGCGCCGATCTCTTCTTCGGCGCTGGCCAGGAAGCAGGCCGTATCTCCGGGCGGCTGCGCCACCCCATGCATTTCGTGATGCTGGTGCCGAAGAGCCTCGATCCCGGCCCGCGCGCCGCGAAGCTGCCGATACCGGACCCCAGGCCCTCGGAGAAGATCGCAAAACTGTTTCCGCAAACCGACCCGGCAAAGACGGGCACGCCTGCTGCCGCCGCGGCGCAAGGCAAGAACGAAACGGTTGCCATCGCCGGCCCTGTTCCGCTACCGGTGCCGCGTCCCGCAATCGACCCTGCCTCTGAGCCGCGTCGACCGGTGAAGAATCGTCCTCATCGGCAGCAATGAAACGATCGTCCCGTCCGCCCGTGCTGGAGCCCCGCCCCTCGCCGCGCCGTCGCCCGCTGAGCGAGGAGGAGCGCGAGCTGTGGGATACGGTCGCAAGACAGGTCAAGCCGCTGCGGAAACACCGCGTGCCAAAGGCGCACGCCGCGCCGCGCTCCGAGCCGTCACCCGCCGGTCCGGCCATGCGACCCGCGTCATCGCCGCGGCCTGTCGCCGCCGCGCCAGCGCCGCGCGTGACGAAGCCGACCGTTCCGCCCCTGGCGCCGCTCGGCAAGCGCGAGCGGACAAAGCTCTCGCGCGGCCGCAGCGAGATCGAGGCGCGGCTCGATCTGCACGGCATGACCCAGACGCGCGCCCATCGCGCGCTGGTCGGATTCCTGCACCGCGCCCATCACGACGGCCTCACCTTCGTGCTCGTCATCACCGGCAAGGGCCGCAGCGGCGGCGAAAGCGGCGTGCTTCGCCGCCAGGTGCCGGAATGGCTCAGCCTGCCGGAATTCCGCGCCTTCGTCGTCGGCTTCGAGACTGCGCATGTCGGACACGGCGGCGAGGGCGCGCTGTATGTGCGGATCAGGCGGGCGAGATTTTGAGAATCTCACGGAATGACCTCGACGCGCTCCGCGACGGAGGTGCGTTCCCTCCCCCCCTTGTGGGGGAGGGCTAGGGAGAGGGGTAGCTCAGCAAAAGGTGCAGGCTGTTGATGGTGCAGCGTAGGGACGCGCGATGGACAGAATCCCCGTGTGGCGCCCCCCTCCCTGACCCTCCCCCACAAGGGGGAGGGAACGGAGAGAGCTCATCTCTAAAACGGTCGGACAATGCCGACACGCGGGATCAAGGTGATGACCAAGCCGGAGATGTTGGTCTTCCGATCCTCCGCCGGGATCAGCTCTGTCTCTCGAGCGGCCGGCAGCATCTTCACCGCATGCAGGATCAGGAACATGCAGACCGCCCAGTTCGAGATCCAGCGCGAATAGTCGAACACCATCGCGAACATCACGAGATAGGCGAGGCTGATCCCGATCAGCGCGGCGATGACGAGCCGCTTGTGCAGATCGCTGGCGAGCGCGCCGATCAGGCTTGCGAAGAAGCGCCACAGCGGCGTGTGCAGCCAGATCAAGAGTGCGAACACGGGCACGCCGAGGATGTTGTGCGGCAGCCGGCCCCAGGTGTCCGAAATCTCCTTCGCCAGCGGCTGGTACCAGATGTAGGCGAATTGCAGCAGGTCTGTCCGCGACGGATCGGCCATCCGGGTCTTCAGATAGCCGACGAAATCCGCCTCGGGGATCGGCATCGTTCCCAGGAATTGCGCGGCAAGGAACAGCGCGGAGACGGCGACGAGGGCGATGGCGCCAAAAGCGATGTTGGTGCGGTTGCAGCCATGGGCGAGGTAGTGCCTGATCACGACGATGGTGACGATCGTCGGCACATACATCAGGAGATGAATGTGATGGATCAGCACGAGAATGATCGAGAACAGCGCGGCCGTGGCAACGAACAGCAGCGAGCCCGCGGGCATCAGCAGCAGGATGATCGCCAGCGCGCAGCCATAGATGTCGAAATGGCCGAGCGTGTGCATGAAGTTCTTCAGGAAGAACGGCGAGCCCGCGGTGAAGACGAAGAGCGGCAGCGTTCTTGCGGTGAAGCCAAAGGTGTTCTGAAACAGCCTTGCGTAAAGCGCTGATGTCGCCAGCCACGTCGCCCCGCCGAGCACGAACACCAGCCAGACCGGCACCTTCGCCGTGAACAGTGCGACGACCGCTCCGATCAGCGCGCGCTTGATGAAGCCGAAATGATAGTCGACGAGGAGGTGAATGTAGGGGACGTAAGGCGGCAGCTGGATCTTGTGGACGAACACGCCGACGATGACGACGGCATTGATCGCAAGCAGCAGACGCCAGGGGTTTTGCAGGATGCGTACGGTCACGCCGCATCAATAGCGTGACCGCCCGAAATCACAAAATGAACCGGCTCAGATCCGCGTTCTTGGCGAGGTCCCCGACGTGCTTCTGCACGAAATCGGCATCCACCTTGACCGTCTCGCCGCTGCGGTCGGGGGCGGTGAAGGAGATCTCGTCCAGCACCCGCTCCATCACGGTCTGGAGCCGCCGCGCGCCGATGTTCTCGACAGTGGAATTGACGGCGACCGCGACGTCGGCGAGCGCGTCGATCGCGCCGTCGGTGATGTCGAGCGTCACGCCCTCGGTCTGCATCAGGGCGACATATTGCTTGATCAGCGAGGCCTCGGGTTCGGTCAGGATCCGGCGCATATCGTCGCGGGTCAACGCCTGCAACTCGACGCGGATCGGCAGGCGGCCCTGCAATTCCGGCAGCAGGTCGGACGGCTTTGCGACGTGGAAGGCGCCGGAGGCGATGAACAGGATGTGATCGGTCTTCACCGCGCCGTGCTTGGTCGAGACCGTGGTGCCCTCGATCAGCGGCAACAGATCGCGCTGCACGCCCTCGCGCGAGACGTCGCCGCCCACGCGGCCTTCGCGCGCGCATATCTTGTCGATCTCGTCCAGGAACACGATGCCGTTGTTCTCGACCGCGCTGATCGCTTCCAGCGTCAGCTGGTCGGCGTCGAGCAGCTTGTCGGATTCCTCGTTGACGAGGATCTCGTGCGAGCCCTCGACCGTGAGCCGCCGCGTCTTGCTGCGGCCGCCCAGCTTGCCGAAGATGTCGCCGATCGAGATCGCGCCCATCTGCGCGCCCGGCATGCCCGGGATTTCGAACATCGGCATGCCGCCGCCGGACGATTGCGTCTCGATCTCGATTTCCTTGTCGTTGAGCTCGCCGGCGCGCAGTTTCTTGCGGAAGGATTCCCGCGTCGCCGAAGAGGCATTGGCGCCGACCAGCGCATCGAGCACGCGCTCCTCGGCGGCGAGCTGGGCGCGCGCCTGCACGTCCTTGCGCTTCCTCTCGCGCACCTGGGCAATCGCAACCTCGACGAGATCGCGCACGATCTGCTCGACGTCGCGGCCGACATAGCCAACCTCGGTGAATTTCGTGGCTTCCACCTTCAGGAACGGCGCATTCGCGAGTTTTGCGAGCCGTCGCGCGATTTCCGTCTTGCCGACCCCGGTGGGGCCGATCATCAGGATGTTCTTGGGCAGCACCTCTTCGCGCAGGGAGCCTTCGAGCTGCTGCCGGCGCCAGCGGTTGCGCAGCGCGATCGAGACGGCGCGCTTGGCGTCGCCCTGGCCGACGATGAAACGGTCGAGTTCGGAAACGATTTCGCGGGGGGAGAAGTCTGTCATGTTTGCTTAGCTAGGGTCAGATGCGGGCCGGGACAAGCCGCTTTTTTTGGCTGTCAGATGATCGGAGGGCCCGATTGCCATTGTTTCACGGTCTCGATCGGATGGATCAGCATCAGGACGTTGAGCGTCAGATTGTCGCGAATATGGAGCGCCAGCATGACCTCGAAGGCGAGGCCGAGCAGGACAGTGACCGTGACCGGCAGCACGCGCGCGGCGAGGAACCCCAGCACCATGAACAGCGTGTCCGAAACCGAATTGACGATGCTATCGCCATAATAATCCAGCGAGATCGTGCCGGCGCGATAGCGATCGATGATGAACGGTGAGTTCTCGACGATCTCCCACGCGCCCTCGATCAGCATCGCAATGATGAGGCGGGCGGGCCACGACAAGGTCAGGAACGGCGAACGAGCGAACAGCAGCCAGGTCAAGCCGTAGAACAGGAAGCCGTGCAGCACGTGCGAGAAACTGTACCAGTCGGCGATGTGCTGGGAATTCTCCGAGCTGTTCACCACGCCATGCCAGAGCTTGATGGTGCCGCAGGTGCAGATCGGCACGCGTCCCATTGCAAACAGGATCGCCGCTTGCAGCACGGGCAATAACAGCGCGACACCGGCCCAGGCGAGCGGCGGAAATGCGACCTTGCTCTTCTGCGCATGCGCCAGCGTCATGCTTCGCGCACCATCAACAGCGCCGGCCCGTCCGGCGTCTCGACCATGCGGTCGCGGACGAAGCCGGCCTTCTCGTATGCGCGTATGGCGCGCGCGTTGAGCGGATCCGGATCGGTGACGACGCGCGGCAGGCCCTGCCGCAATCGCCCCTCGACGAATGCGCGGATGAACGCCGAGCCGTGGCCGCGCGCGATCATGTCGCCGTCGCCGATGAACTGGTCGATGCCACGCGCGCCCTCCGGTTGCGGCCCGAAGCCCGTATTCCAGGCGGTCAGGCGGTAGCACTGAAGATAGCCGAAGGGCTTGTCGGCGGCCAAGACGATGAACTGGTCCATCGCCGGCTCGTCGAGATCGCCGCTCACCAGCGCCAACTGCTCGTCCGGATCGCCCCACCATTCCCGCACATGGGCTTCCCCCAGCCACCGCCGGATCAGTGGCAGGTCGGCTGCAGCCATCGGGCGGAAGGTGTAGGTGGGCACCATCGCCTAGCCGGTCGACAGGCTCTCGATCGTCACATTCCGGTTGGTGTAGACGCAGATGTCGGCGGCAATGTCGAGGGAGCGGCGGACGATGGTCTCGGCGTCCTTGTCGGTGTCGAGCAGGGCCCGAGCCGCCGCGAGGGCATAGTTGCCGCCGGAGCCGATCGCCATCACGCCGGCCTCGGGCTCAAGCACGTCGCCGGTGCCTGTCAGCACCAGGGAGACGTCCTTGTCGGCGACGATCATCATGGCCTCCAGCCGCCGCAGATAGCGGTCGGTGCGCCAGTCCTTGGCGAGCTCCACGGCCGCCCGGGTCAGCTGACCCGGATATTGCTCGAGTTTGGCCTCCAGGCGCTCAAACAGCGTGAAGGCATCGGCGGTCGCACCGGCAAAGCCGCCGATCACGTCACCTTTGCCGAGCTTCCGGACCTTCTTGGCGTTGGACTTGATCACGGTCTGGCCGATCGAGACCTGGCCGTCGCCGCCGACCACGACCTTGCCGCCCTTTCGGACCGTCAAAATCGTGGTGCCGTGCCAGCCCGGCGAGCTGTTTTGGGAATTCTGCATGAGTACCTCGTTATCCGGCCTGATTTAGGCGGTCGGGGACGGGCGCACAACGGGCCGTTCCGGACCGAATTTCACTCACCATAGGCAGAAGTAGAGGTCCTTCCAGCCGTTCCCGCAGTAGCGAAGGCGTCATTTGGCTGTTAAAAGACCGCCGTTTTCGGCTCCGAGCATGGCCCGGAAAAGTGGGTACCGGTTTTCCGAGAGGGTCATGCTCAAACGAAGGTGAAAGCCAGCTTTCAATGCGCACCGCGACGATCAAGCGCAAGACCAAGGAAACCGACATCGAGGTCTCCGTGAACCTCGATGGCACCGGCGTGGCCAATATCGCGACCGGCATCGGCTTTTTCGACCATATGCTCGATCTCCTCGCCCGCCATTCCCGCATCGACCTCACGGTCAAGGCGGTGGGCGACCTGCACATTGACTATCACCATACCACCGAAGACACCGGCATCGCGCTCGGCCAGGCGGTCAAGCAGGCGCTCGGCAACATGGCGGGCATCACCCGCTATGCCGGCGTGCACATGCCCATGGACGAGACGCTGTCGCGCGTGGTCATCGACATCTCGGGCCGCCCGTTCCTGGTGTTCAAGGCCGACTTCCCCCGCGACAAGATCGGTGAGTTCGACACCGAGCTGGTGCGTGAGTGGTTCCAGGCCTTCGCCATCAATGCCGGCGTGACTCTCCACGTCGAGACCCTATATGGCGATAACAGCCACCATATCGCCGAGTCCTGCTTCAAGGGTCTGGCGCGGGCGCTGCGTACCGCCGTCGCGATCGATCCGAAGGCGGCGGGCGAAATCCCGTCCACCAAGGGCTCGCTCGGCGGCTGACGTCTCCGGCCAGCGGCTCGTGCCGCTTGCGATATCACTGAATCCTTAAGAACGGGGCATCACCATGCCTGTCTATACAGTTCATGCTCCCTCCCCTGCCGGAGCCGATCTGCGCGCGACCGACAAGTTCGTGTTCGTGCGCGACGGTTTTCATTTCTGGGCGATGATCTTCGGCCCCTTCTGGCTGCTGTGGAATCGGCTGTGGCTGGCCCTGATTGGCTGGGTGCTCTTCACGGCCGCGTTCAGCGCGGGGCTGAACAGCCTCGGTGTCGGACGCTCTTCGATCGTCTTTGCCAATCTCGTCGTCGCGCTCTTGATGGGTTTCGAGGCCTCGAGCCTGCGTCGCTGGACGTTGTCGCGCGGCAATTGGCGGCAGCTCGACGTGGTGGTCGCCGCCGACGGCGACACCGCCGAGCGCCGCTTCTTCGAGCGCTGGAGCCAGAAGCAGCACGGCATCGTCAACGATCAATGGGCCGTCGATCGCGGCGGTCCGCCGCCGACCCGCGGTGTGCCGGGTCAGCAATTCTCGAATCCGCCGCCCATTCCGGCCGGCGGCATCATTGGATTGTTTCCAGAGCCGGGAGGGTCAAGATGAGCGTCGCCATCATCGATTACGGTTCCGGCAATCTGCATTCCGCCGCCAAGGCCTTCGAGCGCGCCGCGCGCAGCCTGGAGACCCCGCAAAAGATCTTCGTCACCAGCGACCCGGACCAGGCCTATGAAGCCGATCGCCTGGTGCTGCCGGGCGTCGGCGCCTTCGCCGATTGCCGACGCGGGCTGGATGCCGTCAACGGCATGGTGGAGGCGATCACCGAAGCGGTGCGCGTCAAGGCGCGGCCGTTCTTCGGCATTTGTGTCGGCATGCAGCTGATGGCGAGCCGCGGCAAGGAGCATGTCATCACCGAAGGCCTGAACTGGATCGGCGGCGACGTCGAGAAGATCACGCCGCGCGACGAGAGCCTGAAGATCCCGCACATGGGCTGGAACACGCTCGACCTGCTGCAGGAGCATCCGGTGCTGAACAAGCTTCCGCTCGGCCCCAAGGGGCAGCACGCTTATTTCGTGCACTCCTACCACCTCAATGCCGCCAACGAGGCGGACGTGCTCGCGCGCGCCGATTACGGCGGGCCTGTCACCGCGATCGTCGGCAAGGACACCGCCATCGGCACCCAATTCCACCCCGAGAAGAGCCAGCGTTTCGGTCTGGCCCTGATCTCGAACTTTTTGCGATGGAAACCGTGATTCTCTTTCCGGCAATCGACCTCAAGAACGGCCAGTGCGTGCGCCTCGAGCAAGGCGACATGGCGCGCGCGACCGTGTTCAACCTCAATCCGGCCGCGCAGGCGCAGAGCTTCGTCGAGCAGGGCTTTGAATATCTCCACGTCGTCGACCTCGACGGTGCCTTTGCCGGCAAGCCGGTGAATGCCGAGGCTGTCGAGGCGATGCTGAAGACGATCAAGATCCCGGTGCAGCTCGGCGGCGGCATTCGCGATCTCAAGACCGTCGAAGCCTGGCTCGACAAGGGCATCACCCGCGTCATCATCGGCACCGCCGCGGTGCGCGATCCCGAGCTGGTGAAGGCTGCCGCGAAGAAATTCCCTGGCCGCGTCGCGGTCGGGTTGGATGCGCGCGACGGCAAGGTCGCGGTCGAAGGCTGGGCCGAGACCTCGCAGGTGACGGTGCTGGAAATCGCACAGCGGTTCGAGGATGCCGGCGTCGCCGCCATCGTCTTCACCGACATCGCGCGCGACGGCCTGCTCAAGGGCCTGAACCTGGACGCGACCATCGCGCTGGCTGATGCCATCTCGATTCCGGTGATCGCCTCCGGCGGCCTTGCCTCGATCGAGGACGTCAAGGCGATGCTGACGCCACGCGCCAGAAAGCTCGCCGGCGCGATCGCCGGCCGCGCGCTCTACGACGGCCGGCTCGATCCCGCCGCCGCCCTCACCTTGATCCGCAACGCGCGCGCTGCCTAGGAGACATCGGATGTTCAAGGTGCGCGTGATCCCCTGCCTCGACGTCAAGGATGGCCGCGTCGTCAAGGGCGTCAACTTCGTCGATCTGCGCGATGCCGGCGATCCCGTCGAAGCCGCGATCGCCTACGATGCCGCCGGCGCGGACGAGCTCACTTTCCTCGACATCACCGCGACCCATGAGAACCGCGGCATCATGCTGGACGTGGTCCGGCGCACGGCGGAAGCCTGCTTTATGCCTGTCACCGTCGGCGGCGGCGTACGTGAGGTCAACGACATCAAGACGCTGCTGCGCGCGGGGGCCGACAAGGTCTCGATCAACAGCGCCGCGGTGGCGCGGCGCGAGTTCGTCAAGGAAGCCGCCGAAAAATTTGGCGAGCAGTGCGTGGTGGTCGCGATCGACGCCAAGCGGGTCAAGCGCCCCGGCGGTGATCGCTGGGAGATCTTTACCCATGGCGGCCGCAACTCGACCGGCATCGATGCCATCGAATATGCCCAGGAAGTGGTCGCGCTCGGTGCCGGCGAAATCCTGCTCACTTCGATGGATCGCGACGGCACCAGGCAGGGTTTCGACATTTCGCTGACCCGGGCGATCGCCGACAGCGTTCCCGTTCCCGTGATCGCCTCCGGCGGCGTCGGCAATCTCGACCATCTCGTCGACGGTATCCGCGATGGGCATGCCACGGCCGTGCTGGCCGCCTCGATCTTTCACTTCGGGGAATTCACCATCCGCGAAGCCAAGGAGCACATGGCGCGGCGGGGGCTGCCGATGCGCCTCGATGCCTGACGACTCCCGCCTGCAAAAATGCTACAAAACAGGCTGGGAAATGGCCTCCGTGGCCTCATGTATTTCTGAGTAGGTCCGATGCCGCGTTTCACGATCCACGATCTGGTCGAGACCATCGATGCCCGCGCTGCGGCTGGCGGCGAGGCCTCCTATACCCGCAAGCTTCTCGACAAGGGCGCCGAACATTGCGCCAAGAAGTTCGGCGAGGAAGCAGTCGAAACCGTAATCGCAGCAGTCGAAAACGACCGCGCGCATCTGATCGCCGAAAGCGCGGATCTGCTCTATCATTTCCTTGTGCTTTTGAAAGCACGCGGCATAAAGCTGGAAGAGGTCGAGGCTGCGCTCGGCAAGCGCACGTCGATGTCAGGGTTGGAAGAAAAGGCGTCGCGCAAGAGCGATTGATCGAAGCAACGGAAAGGCGGCGTCATGGATATCCGCGCACCCGAGCAGCAGTATAATCCGTACCGCGTCTATACGCGCGAAGAGTGGTCGCGACTGCGCGACGACACGCCGATGACGCTGGAGCCGGGCGAGTTCGATCGGTTGCGCTCGCTGCATGACCGCCTTGACCTCCAAGAAGTCGAAGACATCTACCTTCCGCTGTCGCGCCTGCTCTCGATCTACGTCGATGCGACGCAGCGCCTGTATTACGCGGAGCGTCAATTCCTCAACATCCGCGACCGCAAGGTGCCCTACATCATCGGCGTCGCCGGATCGGTCGCAGTCGGGAAATCCACCACGGCCCGCGTGCTCCAGGCTCTGCTGGCGCGCTGGTCGCCGCGCCCGAAGGTCGAGCTGATCACGACCGACGGGTTTCTCTATCCCAACGCGGTGCTTGATCGGCAGGGCATCATGCAGAAGAAGGGTTTCCCCGAGAGCTACGACCTTCCGCTGCTGCTCAGCTTCCTCTCCGACATCAAGTCCGGTCGCCGCCACGTTCGCGCGCCTGTCTACTCGCATCTGACCTACGACATCGTGCCGAACCAGTGGGCCGAGATCGATCAGCCCGACATCCTGATCGTGGAGGGCGTCAACGTCTTGCAGACCGGCAAGCTGCCGCGCGACGGCAAGGCGGTGCCTGTCGTCTCCGACTTCTTCGATTTCTCGGTCTATATCGACGCCGACGAGGTGGCGCTGCGGCAATGGTACATCAAGCGCTTCCTGGCGCTGCGCGACACCGCATTCACCAACCCGAAATCCTACTTCAACCGCTACGCGCTATTGTCGGACGAGGAAGCCACCGCCACCGCGATCGCGATCTGGGAACGCACCAACCTTGCCAATCTCGAGGACAACATCCTGCCGACTCGCCCCCGCGCCACGCTGATCCTCAAGAAGGGCGCGGACCACACCGTGGAGAGCGTGGCGCTCAGGCGGCTATGATGGCGTCGTGAACGGGGCGTTGGCTGGTCCGAGCGATACGTATCTTTTGTTGCAGACCAACAATGGGTATTCCGCTATTCCTTTGAAAAAGGGCGGGAGGCTCGGAATGACGATCATTTCCGGCCCCCCTGTTGCGCCTTCGAGGCGACGAAGATGTGCCACGTCGTCAGAAACATCGCGGCGACGAGCGGGCCGATGACGAAGCCGTTCGCTCCGAAGGTCGCGAGGCCGCCCAGAGTGGCAAGCAGCACGACATAGCTCGGCATCTGGATCGACTGGCCGACCAGGATCGGGCGGAGAAAATTGTCCGCGAGGCCAATCACGAAGGTGCCGAAAGCGAGCAGAATGAGGCCCTTCGTGACTGCGCCCGCCACGAGCAGATAAAGTGCGGCCGGAACCCAGATCAGGGCGGAGCCGAGCACGGGCAGCAGCGAAACCAGCGCCATGAGCGCGCCCGCCAGCAGCGGCGCAGTCAAGCCGAGCAGCCAGAAGATGAGCCCGCCAAGCGCCCCCTGTATCAGGGCGACGAGAACGATCCCCTTGATCGTTCCGCGAACCGCGAGGGTGAACGCATCGAGGATCTCGGCGGTCTGGCTCGGGCGCAGCGGGAGTGCATCGCGAATGCGTGCGCTCAGGTCGTCGCCGTCGCGCAGCAGGAAAAACAGCAGGTACAGCATCACGAGCAGGCTTGCGACGAACTCCAGCGTCAACTGACCGATGTTGATCGCATGCCCGGCCAGCTGTTGGCCGGCTGGGACGACCAGGCCCGACAGGCGTTCCTTCAGGGCCGAAAGATCCATGCGGGCCAGGCGATCTGACAGCGAAGCAGTCCAGCCAGGCAATGCGGATCTCAATTGCTGCAGCGGGTGAGCGAAACTGATCTCTCCGCTCTGAACGCGCTGATACAGCTCCCCGCCCTGGTCTATGAGCGAAGCGATGACGATCCCCACCGGGATCAGGACCATGACGATCACAACGGCGAGCGTGAAGAGTGCGGCAAGGTTGTGCTTTCCACGGAGGGTTTCCAGGGCGCGCCGATAGAGCGGTGCGAAGATGATGGCTAGCAGCAAGGCCCACAACAACGCGCCGGAGAATGGCCAGAGCACCCACCCGAACGCAACGGAGATCGCGGCGAGTAAAATGAGGAATGAGCGGTCTTCGGATGTTCTCACGTGTTCGCCAGCCTTTCAGTCACCCGTCGCAGGACGTCGATATCACAACATCGCGGCGGAGCGGCAAGTCACGCCGGGCCGATCACCCCGCCACGTCGCGGCAACGCGGTGGGTTTCAGTTACGATTGCCGGCCGAGATCAGGTTCCCGTGACATCCGGGACTGTCTGATGCCGGGAGGCGGCCAGCCCGGCCAGCGCCTCGTCAAGCTTCTCCCGGTCGAGCGGCTTGATCAGAAATCCGTTCATGCCCGCTTCGAAGCAGGCATAGCGATCCTCGACCAGCGTGTTGGCGGTGAGCGCCAGGATCGGCGTGTGATGACCGCCGGTGGCTGTCTCTTGCGCGCGGATGCGCTTTGTCGCCTCGATGCCGTCGAGCTGCGGCATCTGGATGTCCATCAGCACGAGATCATAGGGCGTGCCGGCCGATGAGGCGGCGAGCCAGGATTCCAGCGCGGCCTCGCCATGGACGGCGATGACGACGCGGTGGCCGAGCTTGGTCAGCAGTGAACGCATCAACAATGCGTTGATCTCATTGTCTTCGGCGACGAGGATCGACAGGCCCTTCGGTGTCGTGCTGATGGACGCAGCCGGCGGCTCCGGCGCGAGATCGGGCGAGGCGACCTCCGGTGTCAGGGCGAGGCGTGCTGCGAGCGAAGCTGCGCGCAGCGGCTTCATGAGAAAACCGGTGAATGCCGGCGGCAGCTTTTCGTGGCGCGAGCTCGACGTCAGCAGCACGAGGCGCTGGTGTGCATGCGCGCGGGCCGCTTCGCCGAGATGGTCGGCCAAGACAGGACCGATCGCGCGATCGATCAGCACCGCGTGCCAAGAGCGTTCCGGCAGCAGCGCTTCGGCGACCGCCGCGTCCGCGACCATGCAGGTCTGGCCGCCCCAGCGCTCGAGGCGCCGCGCGATCAACGACGCCTCGATGCCGTCGGCGACGAGGAGCAACGACTTGCCGGTGAGGTCGGGGCTCGGAAATGGCGTCTGTCCGGCGCCGGCTCGCGACGGCGGAAGCGGCACCGCGACCTCGAAGGTCGAGCCCCTGCCCGGCTCGCTCGTGAGCGTGATCCGGCCGCCCATCCGCTTGACGATGCGCTCGCTGATGGCGAGGCCGAGCCCGGTGCCGCCATAAGTGCGGGCGACGCGCTCATCGGCCTGCTCGAACTCGCAGAAGATGCGTTGCTGGGCTTCGGCCGCGATGCCGATGCCGGTATCCCGGACCAGGAAGCTGATCTCGTTCGGCCAGATGCCGGGCTCGACGATCAGCGCGATGCCGCCGCTCGCGGTGAACTTGATGGCGTTGCCGGCGAGGTTGAGCAGCACCTGGCGCAGCCGCGCGGCGTCGCCGACCACTTCGAGCGGCAGACGCTCGTCGACATAGGCGGCGATCTCGAGCGTCTTCGCCTGCGCGCGCGGCGCGAGCAGCTCGGTGATCTCCTCGACCAGGGTCGAGAGCGCGAACGGATGCTGATCGAGGTCGAGCTTGCCGGCCTCGATCTTGGAATAGTCGAGCAATTCCTCGATCAGCGCCATCAAGGCTTCGCCCGAGGTCTTCACCGCCCTGGCATAGGTCGCCTGCTCCGGCGTCAGCGTAGTGTCGAGCAGGAGGCCGCCCATGCCGGTGATGCCGTTGAGCGGCGTGCGGATCTCGTGCGAGGCCATCGCGAGGAAGCGCGACTTGGCGCGGTTGGCGGCATCGGCCTGGTCGCGGGCATCGGACAGTGTGCGTTCGGTCTCGGTGCGGTCGGTGACATCGCGTCCCACGCTCTGCAATTCGGCGGGCTGTCCGGCATCGAGGCGGACATAGCCCTCGCGCCAGGCGATCCAGCGCGTGCCGAGCGGGGTTGCGATCTTCTGGTCGTGGATGCGCGTGCCGTTGCTCTCGCGGGCGCTGTCGCCCTGCTCCAGCACGTCGAAATCGAAACGCGTGCCGACCAGCGCGCTGCGCTTCTGTCCCGCGAGCGCGCAATAGGCGTCGTTGGCAAAGGTGATGCGGCCATCGGTAGCGCGCAGCACGATGAGATCGCCCTGCTGTTCAAACAGGCTGCGGGCGCGTTCTTCCGCCTCCTTCAGCTCCCAATTGCGGTCGATCAACGCCTCATTGTGGGCAGCGAGCTTGCGCAGCCGCTTGTTGACGAAGCGCAGGCGCATGCTCAGCGTCGCAAGGCCGAGGCAGGCGAGCGCGAACAGGAAGCTCGCGCCGATCGCAAAGGCGTGGGGATCATAGCCGGAGGTGTCGGACCGGCTGCCGGACACGAAACCATAGGCTCCCCCGAACGTCGCCGAGAAGATCATGAAGGAGCGGATCGCGAAGGCGATGCGAGGGTGCTGCCGCTTGAAGCGGCGCATGCGCACCTTGATCCGGAACGTCCGACCCATCGCCACCGACCCTTGGCTGAAACCCGCCGCCGCGTGCGACGATGGCCCGCTGACCTTGCGAACAGCTTGAGGCTTTGGCCCTGCCTCCAAACAGGGTTGACGAGATGTTAATGCGTCAGAGCGAAGCGGCCTGGAGATGACGGTGGCTGCCGCGGGCGCCAACGATCAGCGCCGCCGCCTCGCGCGGCGAGAACGACTTCGAGCGCACGTAGATGCGGTAGTCCGCCGGACCTTCGGTGGAGAGATAGATCACCTGGCCGCCGTCGACAGGCTGGGCGGCAATCGAGACGAGGCGCGTCGAGGGGGTGGCCTGACAGGAATCCGGCTCGGAACCGAGACCGCCGTCGACCACGGTGAAGTCCGCGGCGTCGGCATCGTCGGTGACCTGAACCCGCACCGTGGCCCGAGCGGGATCTTCGGTGAAGGCGACACGCACGCCGGCGGTCCAGAACAGCGACGTGAGCTCGACCGAGGTTTCGCCCACCGCGATGCAGGGATGCGAGACCGATCCGATCTCGGCGCGGGCAAACACCGCCGCCGCCAGCAGGGGAACAACCGAGGCCAGGATCTTGAAACGCAACATGACACTCTACTCGCCGGGCCCTTGGGAACTCGGAACCGAAATGAGCGGCCCTTATGGTTTGCAGAGCGTAAAGGAAACTCGTTACCGCCGGGTTGACGCGCGGCGCGCTTACGCCATCTGCCGCACATCCTCCGCGAGTGCGCGGTAGGACAGCGCTTCGGCGAGATGCAACCGGCCGATCTTGTCCGCATTGTCGAGGTCGGCCAGCGTGCGCGCCACCCGCAGCACGCGGTGATAGCCGCGCGCCGACAGCCGCATGGTCTCGGCGGCATCCCGCAGCAGCTTGGCGCCTTGCGCATCCGGCTTTGCGATCTCTTCCAGCACCGAGGCGGGTGCCTCGGCATTGGTGCGGACATTTGGCAGGCCAGCATCCGCATAGCGCGCGAGCTGGATGTCGCGCGCCGCCGCCACGCGGGCGGCGACCTCGGCCGAGCCCTCCGCCGGCGGCGGCAGGATCAGGTCGGCAGCGGTCACGGCCGGCACCTCGATGCGCAAATCGATGCGATCCATCAGGGGACCGGAGATGCGCGCCTGGTAGTCGCCGGTGCAACGGTCGATGCGGCCGCGCTTGCAGGCATAGCCGGGCTCGAACGCATTGCCGCAGCGGCAGGGATTCATCGCCGCGACCAGCATGAATCGGGCAGGGTAGGTGACGCGGTGATTGGCGCGCGACACCGCGACCTCGCCGTTCTCCAGCGGCTGGCGCAGCGAATCCAGCACGCGCGGATCGAACTCCGGCAGCTCGTCGAGGAACAGCACGCCCTGATGCGCCAGCGAGATCTCGCCGGGCTTGGCGCGCGCGCCGCCGCCGGTGAGCGCGGCCATGCTGGCGGAATGATGCGGCGAGCGGAACGGCCGCCGCGCCGTCAGCGCGCCGCCTTCGATCTCGCCGGCGACGGACGCGATCATCGAAACCTCGAGCAGCTCGCCCGGCGACAGCGGCGGCAGGATCGAGGGCAGGCGCGCCGCCAGCATCGATTTGCCGGCGCCAGGCGCGCCGATCATCAGCAGGTGATGCCCGCCGGCGGCCGCGATCTCCAGCGCGCGCTTGGCGCTTTCCTGGCCCTTGATGTCGCGCAGGTCGAGCGTGAAGGCGGCGGCCTCGTGCACCTTCGGCGAGGGCCGCGACAGCACCTGCGTGCCCTTGAAATGGTTGGCGATCTGGATCAGCGAACTTGCTGCGATGATCTGGATGTCCGGGCTCGCCCAGGCCGCTTCGGAGCCGCAAGCCGCCGGGCAGATCAGCCCTTCCTCGCGCATATTGGCGCCGATCGCGGCGGGAAGAACGCCGGCCACCGGCGCGATCGAGCCGTCGAGGCCGAGTTCGCCGAGAACGGTGAAGCCGGCCAGCGCATCCGGCGGGATCGCCCCGATCGCCGCCATCAGGCCGAGCGCGATCGGCAGGTCGTAATGGCTGCCTTCCTTCGGGACGTCGGCCGGTGCCAGATTGACGATGATCCGCCGCGCCGGCAGCGCCAGCCCCGAGGCGATCAGCGCCGAGCGCACCCGCTCGCGCGCCTCCGACACCGCCTTGTCCGGCAGGCCGACGATGGCGAAGGCCGGCAGGCCCGGGGCGACCTGCACCTGCACGTCGACCGCGCGGGCCTCGATCCCCTCAAAGGCGACGGTAGAAACCCGCTGAACCATGCTCGAACCAGCCTGCCCCTTTCGCGCAATTAGCGGTAGCAGAGCGAGGCCGTTTGCGCAAGAACAATACGGGAACATTGTCTGGTGCCCGCGCAAGTCCTAACCGGCCGTAAACGCGACGCGGACACTACGCCTCGAATGCGACCGGCTGTCCTCAGCACATCCCAACGAATGTTCGCTACTCCTGAAGCTGCGGGATGGGCCGTGGTCTAACGGGTGAACAATTCAAATGCTTGCAAATCGCCGGAGAAGCGAACGTCGGGTGTGCAGCCGGCTCGCCAAGATTCATTTTGGCGCGGGCTCGCTGCCGCGGGACTGCACGATCACGGATATTTCGGATGGGGGCGTGAAAGTGGTGGCGGAATTCCTGGAAGTGCCGCCGCAATTCACTATCATCTTCGCGCCCGACTATTCCCGCCAGTGCCGCCTGCGCTGGCGCATCGGCTGCGAGTTCGGCGCCGAGTTCGTCGATTAGAGCGCGATCCGGATCGAAGGCTGCGCGTCCTTAACCGGACTTTAGCGTTAATGGGTCAGCATCTCTGATCAGTTGCCGAGTGATCAGAGTATGTCCAAGCGTTCGTCCCTCGCCTTCCCCCCGGCGGGATTTCTGCTTTTCGCGCTCGTCGCGCTTGCCCTCGGCGGCTGTCAGACGACGGGCCTCGAGGACGTCACCGGCGCGCTCGGTGGCAAACCGGAAACAGCCGGCAAGGCCGACGCCAAGCCGGAGATGGACGCTTTGCGCGAGCGCTATCGTGCCAAGCCCGGCGATCCCGCCATCGCGCTCGCCTACGGCAAGGCGTTGCGCGAGACCGGTCAGCGCGCGCAGGCGGTCGCGGTGCTGGAGCAGGCCGTGCTCGGTCATCCCAGCAACAAGGCGCTGCTCGCCGGCTATGGCCGCGCGCTCGCCGACAACGGCAATTTCCAGCAGGCCTTCGACGTCCTCAGCCGCGCGCATACGCCCGAGGATCCGGACTGGCGTATCCTGTCGGCGCAGGGCGCGGTGCTCGATCAGCTCGGCCGCAACGAGGAGGCGCAGCAATATTACGCCGCGGCGCTGAAGATCGTGCCCGACGAGCCGACCGTGCTGTCCAATCTCGGCCTGTCCTATGTGCTGCAAAACAATCTGCCGAAGGCCGAACAGGTGCTCGGCCGCGCCTATCAGCGCAATCAGAGCGATCCGCGGGTTCGTGCCAATCTCGCGCTCGTGCTGGGACTGCAGGGCCGCGAGGCCGAGGCTGAAATTCTGGTGAAGGCAGATTTGCCGCCGGACCAGGCCGCGGCCAAGGTCACGGCGCTGCGGCAGCTGCTGGCAAGGAAGCAGCAGAGGGCGGACAAGTAATCCGCCCTTTTGGTGTGCGCTTACGACGCCTTGCGATGCGGCGCGGAGTTGCGGCTTGACCGGCCCTTCAGCTTTTTCAGGAGCGGCTCGAGCAGCGAGCGCTTCGGCTTCTTCACTTCGCCGCGGCCGGCGAGGCGGTTTGCCATGTTTTGGAACAGAAGGGTGGTGCGGTGGGTCTTGGAGACCTCCGCGATCATCTGGCCGTTATTGGCCGCGGTCGAGAACAGCTTCGAATCGAACGGGATCACCGCGATCGGCTGACTCTCCATGGTCTTGGCGAACGCCTTGACCTCGATCTCCGCGCGCTTGTGCATGCCGACCTGGTTGAGGCAGTACAGCGGCGGCCGATCGTTCGGTCGCGCCGCCTTCAGCACGCTCAGCATGTTCTTGGTGTTGCGCAAGTTGGCGAGATCGGGCTCGGCCACGATCACGATGTCGTCGGCGTTCACCAGCGCGCGCCGCGTCCAGCCGGACCATTGATGGGGAACGTCGAGCACGATGCAGGGCGTCGTCATGCGCAGCGTGTCGAACACCGCATCGAAGGCTTCGGCACCGAAATCGTAGACGCGGTCGAGGGTGGCAGGCGCAGCGAGCAGGCTGAGGCGCTCGGTGCATTTGGCGAGCAGGCGCTCCATCAGCGCCGTGTCCGGCCGGTCCTGCGACAGCACCGCGTTGGCGATGCCTTGCACCGGGTCCTGGTTGTAGTCGAGGCCCGCCGTGCCGAAGGCGAGGTCGAGATCGATCACGACGGAATCGAGCGCGAGGTCGCGGGCGATGGTCCAGGCCAGATTGTGCGCGACGGTGGACGCACCGACGCCGCCCTTGGCGCCGACCACCGCGATGACGCGGCCGGTGATGATGGCCTCGGAGGCCGAGAACAGGCTGCAGATCGAGCGGACGACGTCGAGGGTTTCGACCGGCCCGACCACGTAATCGTTGACGCCGCGGCGCACCAGCTCGCGATAGGGCGCGGTGTCGTTGGGGTTGCCGATCACGACCACACGGGTGCCGGGATCGCAGACGCCGGCGAGATCGTCCAGGCCCTCGAGGATGTCGCGCGTGCCGTCGGACTCGATGACGATCACGTTCGGCGTCGGCATCGATTCATAGACTTCGATCGCGGCGGCGAGGCCGCCGTCCCTGGCGGTGAGGTGCGCCTTGGCGAGCCGGCGGTCCTGGCCAGCCGCGGTCACCGCTTTGAGCGTCTGCTCGGTCTCGCAAAAGGCTTGCACCGAAATGCGAGGAACCGGCGCAATGTGTTCCTCGGGGTGTCGCGGATCGTCCGCGTCTTCGTCGTGGAGCCGTGTCATCTGCCGGTATCGCTGAGTTTGGCCTTGTCGGCGTCGGGGTTGGGAGTCGCGATCGCGGTGCCTTTGCGATAGCGCTCGAAGGCGATGTCGCGCCGTGCGGTATAGGCCGGCGTCTCGGCGCGCGGCTGCTCGAGGTCGGCCGGGTTGTCGATCATGGCCGCGAGATTGCGCTGGCTGGCGCAGCCCAGATTGAAATAGGGCCGGTTCTCGTTGTAGCCGGGGTCGAGGATGTTCGGACCAACGTCTTCCGGCCACAGCCCGCAGGGGCCGGCCACTGCGCTGATCTTGGAATAGCTCAGCCGGATCGTCGGCAGCAGCCCGGGATCCTCGGGACGATAGGGATGCTGGACGATGGCACGCGACGGCACGCCGCCGGCTGCGAGCACGGAGCGGATTTCCTGATAGGTCGCCGCCGCCGCGCGCGAATTCGTGGTGTCGGTGGGCACGTCGACGACGACGGAGCCGGTGCCTTCGCGCACCCAGTCCCGGGCGATGCCCGCGACGTCCGCATGCTGTGCGGCCGAGAGGCCGCCTCTCGACTTGCCGACGAAGATCACGATCGACTTCCTGCCTTCCTGCACCGCGATCGGGTGGCGCTGGCGATAGTCGGTCGGCACCGTCTGGGTGACGATCTCGGTCGTGTTGCAAGCGCCGAGCATGACGGAGAGCCCCGCCAGTGCCAGCGCGATCCGCAAATTGCGACGTCGATCGGCTGATGTTGTCGTCATCGCCTGGTCCCCTCTTGCCTGTTTCTTGCCCGTTTCCCGCTCGGTCCCCAAACCGTTCACTTCAGTCGATGATGAAGCCGAAATCACCGGGCGCGCCGTTGATCGGATCGACCCGGCGCGCGATGCCATAGAGGCGCTTCATGCGGCCGAGCAGCGCCGTCTGCGCGTCCGAGGCCGGCGCGAAGCCGTCGTCGGGCCGGGACAATTCCTTCTGGGCGACCGCGCGCACCACATAGGGCGTCACGATCACCATCAGCTCGGTCTCGTTGTTGACGAAGTCCTGGCTGCGGAACAGCGCGCCGATGATCGGCACCTGGTCGACGCCGGGCAGGCCGTTGATCGCCTGCTTGGTCTGCTGCTGGATCAGGCCGGCCATCGCCATCGAGCCGCCCGAGGGAATTTCCAGCGTGGTCTCGGCGCGGCGGGTCTGGATCGAGGGAATGGTGATCGAACTGGTCTGGCCCGCGGACACCGCCTGCGTCACGGAGATGGCGTTCTGATTCGACAGCTCCGAGACTTCGGTCATCACCCGCAGGCTGATACGTCCCTCGCTCAGCACGACCGGCGTGAAATTCAGGGAGATGCCGAACTTCTTGTAGGTGATCTGGGTGGTGCAGACGTGGGTGACCGGATCGCAGGAATAGCCTGCAGGGATCGGAAATTCGCCGCCGGCGATGAAAGTCGCTGATTCGCCGGAGATCGCCGTCAGGCTCGGCTCGGCCAGCGTCCGCATCACACCGGCGCTTTCCATGGCGCGCATCGTGGCGTTGACGGTGGCCACGCCTTTTGCGAGCCCGGTGACACCGAGCCCGTTGCTGCTGACGAGCGGGCCGCCGGAGACCGAGAACGGGTTGGAGTTGTTGAAATTCACGACGGCGGTGCCGGCGTTCAGGCTGGCGCTGAGATCGACGCCGAGCTGCTTGACGATGTCGCGGCGCACTTCGCCGACGACGACCTTGAGCATCACCTGGTCGCGGCCGCGCACGACGATGTTGTTGACGACCTTGTCGGAGCCGCCGACGAGTTTTGCGGCGACGTCGCCGGCCTGCTGGGCCTCGACCGGGCTCGACACCGAGCCGGTCAGCATCACGCTGTCGCCGACGCCCTCGATCTGCACGCCCGGCAAGGACTGGCGCAGCGCCGCGCGCATGCCGTTGAGATCGCGCTTCACCGCGATGTCGTAGGAGGCGACCTGCTGGCCGTCGGCGGTGAAGAATACGACGTTGGTCTGGCCGACCTGGCCGCCGATGATATAGGCGCGCTGGGCCGAGCGGATCACCGCATTGGCGATCTTGGGGTCGGCCACCAGCACGTCCTTGACCTCGCGCGGCAGGTCGATGACGACTGATTTGCCGACACCAAGCGAGAGAAAACGCGTCCTCGCCGGCGCGATCGTCGCGACCGGGGACACGCCGAGGTCCGGCGCTTGCATCGGCGCCTGGTCGCCGACCGGCGCATCCGCAGCGCCGACGACGTCCGCGGCTGCAAGCAGCCCCAGCATCAACATCGTCCCCGCCAAGAACGACCGCGCGCGCTTCCCCCGAATGCGCAGGCCCGTCCGATCTCCCCCGTAGTTCATGCTATCCCCATCACTTCTGTGACGTCAGTTGTCGTGCCTGCACGCCGTAACGAATCACGTTGACGCCGCCCGGACGCTTGACCGCCTGGTCCTCGGGCGTGCCGTCGACTGCGTTGGCATCGACGATGCTGCGCAGCGCGAGTGTCAGCGTGCCGCCCTGGCGTGCGGCCGAGAGCGTGGCGACCTGGTCGGGCCTGAGCTCGAGCGTGACGGTCTTGCCGACCACGGCGTTCTGGCCGTCCTTTTCCTTCGGCGCCTGGTCGATCGCGAGCACGCGGATGTTGGCGAGAATGATTTCGGACAGGATGAGGTCGTTGCCGCCGGCCGGACCGTTAGGGTTGGCGCCGTCGGGATTCTTCAGGCGGCGGGTCAGGACGATGTCGACGCGATCGTTCGGAAGGATGAAGCCGCCGGCGCCGGTTTCGGCTGAAATCTCGGTGGAGACCGCGCGCATCCCGGAGGGCAGGATCGCCGCCATGAAGCCGGAGCCTTCGGCCCTGACCAGCTTCTGCTCGCGGATCGGCTCGCCCTGCATCAACGGCACGCGCGCGATCGAGCCGGCGATCTGGGTCTGCGCGTCGGGCCGGCTGTCGCGGCGGATGAAGGCGCTGCTCGCAGTCGCGGCCGGCCAGGACTGCCATTGCAGGTCGTCGGGCTTGACGGCCTGGCCAAGCTGGACATCGTTCTTCGCGACGAGGACCTCGACCGTCGGCAGCTTCTCGGCGACGGGAAGGGCAGGCGCGGGATTGTTGTCAAAGCCGCTCGCCAGATAGGCGGCGACGCCGCCGGCGCCGAGAGCGATGACGAGAACGACAATGCGTGCGGTGTTCATACGCTTCTACTCTTACGCGGGGCACTCGAACCGCACCTGGCGTGTTCCCCCGCGTCGATGAGTAGGGAGCAAAGGTATAAGGGGTGTTGCGAGGCCGAATGCGATGGCCGGCCGCGATGCCGGATTTCGGCAGATGGTGAACGCGGCGTTATTCGGCCGGCCGGCGGCCCCGTAGTTTCACGTAATACCGGTGCACGCGTTCGAATGAGGCGCGGGGCGTCATGGTGAACGGGTGGTTAGCGACGAGGATGGCGACGGCCTACCACGATGCCAGCGAGATCGCAGGCGCACAAAATCGCTGTCGTCCCTTGCGAACGCAGGGACCCAAGTCGCGTGATCTCTCGGTTACGAAAGACTAGGAGTACCAACGAGGAGTCTTCGCCAAACCACGCCCTGTGGCTATGGCGACGAGCGCAAGTGCTCGCGCTGGGGTCCCGGATTGGCGCTCCG
The DNA here is from genome assembly GCF_000261685.1 of Bradyrhizobium genomosp. I (2014). GTDB lineage: Bacteria > Pseudomonadota > Alphaproteobacteria > Rhizobiales > Xanthobacteraceae > Bradyrhizobium. The sequence goes on from NZ_AJQE01000294.1 coordinate 30,723, forward strand.
CTCCTAGACAACGCTACGCGTTGTCGGGAGCTGCGCTTGTCCGGGATGACGGTGGGGAGAGGTTGCAGGCTCCCTAACGCAATCACTGCCGGCCGGTGCTACTTCTTCCGCTTCTGCTCGATCACGTCCCAGATCCTGGCCGCGACGTCAGGGCCGCCGAGCCGCGAGATGGCGCGGATGCCGGTCGGCGAGGTCACGTTGATCTCGGTGAGGTTGCCGTTGATGACGTCGATGCCGACGAAGAGGAGGCCGCGCTCGCGCAGCGCCGGGCCGACCGTGGCGCAGATCTCGCGTTCGCGCGGGGTGAGCTCGGTCTCCTGCGCCGCGCCGCCGCGGACCATGTTGGAGCGGAGGTCGTCCGCGGCCGGCACGCGGTTCACCGCGCCGGCGAACTCGCCATTCACCAGGATGATGCGCTTGTCGCCGTGCTTCACCTCGGGGATGAACTGCTGGATCACCCAGGGCTCCCTGAACGTCACCGAGAACATGTCGAACAGCGAGCCGAAATTCATGTCCTGCGGCATCACGCGGAACACCGCCGCGCCGCCATGGCCGTGCAGCGGCTTCATGACGACGGCGCCGTGCTTGTCGCGAAACGCGTTGATCTCATCCAGGTCGCGCGAGATCAGCGTCGGCGGCATCAGCTGCGGAAAATTCATCACGAACAGCTTTTCCGGCGCGTTGCGCACCGAGGCGGGATCGTTGACGACAAGCGTCTTGGGATGGATGCGCTCCAGCAAATGCGTCGAGGTGATGTAGGCGAGGTCGAACGGCGGGTCCTGGCGGAGCAGCACCACGTCGAAACCATTCAGCGCCTCGCGCCTGGGCTCGCCCAGAGTGAAGTGGTCGCCGGGCTCGTCGCGCACGGTCAGGAGCTGAACCGGCGCGACCAGCGCGTCGCCGACCATCGAGAGCTTGTCGGGCGTGTAGTAGGACAGGCCATGGCCGCGCTTCTGCGCTTCCAGCAGCAGCGCAAAGGTGGAATCGCCCTTGATGTTGATGCGGGCGATGGGGTCCATCTGGACGGCGACGTTGAGTTTCATGATCTGCCTTTCAGGTCGAGGCGTCGAATGCCGCCAACACATGGCGCGGAAGTCGCTTCGGCGCAATCAGCATGGCGTCGAATCGCAATTCGAATTCGGCATGCTCGGGATGCGCTGCGAGCCAGCCCTGCGCCGCGTCGATGATGCGCCGCTGCTGGCGCAGCGTCACGGCGAAAGCGGCCTCATCCAGCGTTGCCCGCGCCTTGACCTCGACGAAGGCGATCAAATTGCGGCGGCGCGCCACGATATCGATCTCGCCATGCGCCGTGCGGTAGCGCTTGGCGAGAATGCGATAGCCCTTGGCCATCAGATAGGCAGCGGCGCGGCTCTCGGCCGAGATGCCGGTCTGGAACGCGGCGACGCGCTCGGGCGAGGCGACCTTCGGCTCCCTGGGAATATCAGTCTTCGCCATCGCCGCCCCGAAGATCCCTTGCGAGCTCGAGTGCGCGGGCATAGACCTCGCGGCGCGGCCGGCCCGAGAGTGCGACCGCATGCGCCACGGCATCCTTGACGCTGTTGGCGGCAAGCTGCTCGCGCAGGAGACCGTCGAGCGCATCCGATGCCAGCATATCGGCGTCGGCTGCAGGCGGGCCGATCACCAGAACGAATTCGCCGCGCGTCTCCGGCGCGTCGGCTTGTCGCGCGAGCTCGGCGAGGGGCGCACGCCTGATCTCCTCGTGCAACTTCGTCAGCTCGCGGCAGACCGCGGCCTCGCGTTCACCCATGATTTCGGCGAGATCGGTCAAGGTGGCCTGCATCCGATTGCCCGATTCGAACATCACCAGCGTTGCGTCGATGCGCGCAAGCTCGGCCAGGCGTGCGCGGCGCGCCGCCGATTTCGCCGGCAAGAAACCCTCGAAGAAGAAGCGGTCGGTCGGCAGCGCGGCGACCGACAGAGCTGCCAGCACCGAGGATGGGCCGGGCAGCGCGTGCACCGGATGGCCGGCGGCGCAGACCTCGCGCACCAGCTTGAAGCCGGGATCGGAGATCAGTGGCGTACCGGCATCCGACACCAGCGCGACCGAGCCGCCTTGCGCCAGCGCCTCCAGGATCTTCGGGCGCGCCGCTTCCGCGTTGTGCTCGTGATAGGGCCTGAGCTGCGCCGCAATCGCATAGCGCTCGGTCAGGCGGCGCGTGATGCGGGTGTCCTCGCAGGCGATGACATCGACACCGGCGAGGGTCTGAAGCGCCCGCAGGGTGATGTCGCCGAGATTGCCGATGGGTGTCGCGACCAGATAGAGACCCGGCGCGGCCTTCGGCACCGCGAGCCGATGGGCATCGATGGAGAAACCGCGCGAGGCGGTATCTTGAGCTTCAGACGTATTTATCGGGACCGGCTTTGCGCGCATAATGAAGCCAACTTAGGCACGATCCGGAGGGCTGGGAACCGGCTGGTCGAAAAAGATCGCGCCAAGGTGAGGGGCGGCGAACGGACGGGAATGTGATCGATCCAGCATCACGGCGAGAGGGAATGAAGGCCCTCGCGCCATATTCACGACGGAAACGCCGCCTTGATGCTGGATGAGCGACGGCGAACGGCTGCGGGGACGGGGAAGGCGGCTGCGTTAAGCGGCTGTTATCCTTTTGTTTTGGTTAACTGTTTGCCGACAATATGCCCGAATCCGCGGCCCATGTCGTGGAAGGAATGTCGTGATCGGCCGGCAACGGCCGGTCAGAAGAGAATTTGCCCATGGTAGGCCCGCGTTATCCAAAGTCTCCCGTTCCGGGGTCCCGATCGTCGGCGACCCGTCGGAGTGCGCTCGGCCTGTTGCTCGGCGCGCCCGTGCTGTCGGCGTGCGCCGGCGTGCAGCAGAGTCTCAGCCAGTTCTCCAACCCGTTCTCGAGTTCTGCACCGCCGGCCCAGCCGGCAGGTCCGCAGCAACAGGCCACGACCGCCGGCACCGGCGGCGTGAAGGTCGGCCTGATCCTGCCGCTTTCGGCCGCCGGCAATGCCGGTCTCGCCGCGCAATCCATGCGCAACGCCGCCGAGATGGCGCTGGCCGAGTTCCAGAACCCGAACATCCAGCTCCTGATCAAGGACGACAATGGCAGCCCGCAAGGCGCGCAAGCCGGCGCGCAGCAGGCGGTCGACGAGGGCGCCGAGATCATCCTCGGACCGCTGTTCGCACAGTCGGTCCCGGCAGTGGCGCAGGTCGCGCGCACGCGCGGCATTTCCGTGATCGCGTTCTCGACCGATTCCAGCATCGCCGGCCGCGGCGTCTATCTGCTCTCGTTCCTGCCGGAGTCCGACGTCAACCGCATCGTCGAATATTCCGCCAGCATCGGAAAGCGCTCGCTCGCCGTGCTGGTGCCCGACAATGCCTATGGCAATGTCGTCGAGGCGGCGGTGAAGGCAGCGGCGCCGCGGCGCGGCGGGCGGATCGTCGCCTTCGAGAAATATGGCGCCGATCGCGCCACGCCGGCGCGCACCGTGGCGCAACAGCTCGGCAGCGCGGACGCGCTGTTCATTGCCGATGACGGCGATGCCGTCGTGTCGGTGGCGGACGCGATGACAGCCGCAGGCGCGAATCTGCGCAACATCCAGCTGCTCGGCACCGGCCTGTGGGACAATCCGCGCGTCTATGCCAGCGCCGCGCTGCAGGGCGGCCTTTATGCCGCGCCCGACCCGGCCGGCTTCCGCGCCTTCTCCGGCCGCTATCGCACCAAATATGGCGGGGGGCC
>NZ_AJQE01000295.1 GCF_000261685.1 Bradyrhizobium genomosp. I (2014)
CATTGGCCTATGATGCGGTCGCCCTCGTCGCCGCGCTGGCGCGCACGCAAGGCACCACGCGCTTCTCGTCCGACGTGCTCACCAACCCCTCAGGCTTTGCCGGTATCGACGGCCTGTTCCGCTTCCGCGCCGATGGCACGAATGAACGTGGTCTCGCCGTGATGAAGGTGACGCAGGGTGGCGGCGTTGCGGTCGCGGGCTCGCCGAAGAGTTTTGGGGCGTAGCTCGCTGCCATAGGGTGGGCAAAGTCCTGTCGGGTGGGTTAGCCGAAGGCGTAACCCACCTCTTGTCTCTTTGCGGAAACGGATAGTGGTGGGTTACGCGTCGCTAACCCACCCTACGAGAGCTCGCTACGCCGCCAGATCCGCGACCACTGCATCCAGCACCGGAAATCCGCTGCTGGTCACGCGCAGCCGTCCCGTCGCATCCACGGTGATCGCGCCTTCCTCGCGCAGCAGCGCGATGCGGCGGGGGTCGAGCGGGCGGCCCGAGAGCGCCTTGTAACGCTCGGGGTCGATGCCTTCGGCAAGGCGCAAACCCATCAGCAGGAATTCGTCGGCGCGCTCCTCGCTGTTGAGGAGCTCGTCGGTGACGATGCCGTCGCCATTGGTCTCGACCCGCATCAGCCAGGCCTCGGGACGCTTCTCGGTGGCGGTGGCGTGCCTGATACCGTCGATGTCGAGGCGGCCATGCGCGCCGGGGCCGATGCCGGCATATTCCTCGCCGCGCCAGTACACCAGATTGTGCCGGCACTCGGCGCCGCGCCGCGCGTGATTGGAGATCTCGTAGGCGGGCAGCCCCAGCTTGTCGCAGGTCTCCTGCGTGACGTCGTAGAGCGCGCGTGCGACCGCTTCGTCCGGCGTCTTCAATTTGCCGGCCTGGTGCAGGCCGAAGAACGGCGTGCCTTCCTCGATCGTCAGTTGATAGAGCGACAAATGCTCGGCCGCTTCATCGATGGCGAGACGCAACTCGTCGGCCCACATCGCCGGCGTCTGGTCCGGGCGGGCGTAGATCAGGTCGAACGAATAGCGGTCGAACGAGCGGCGCGCGATGGCGACGGCATCGAGCGCCTCGCGCGCGCTGTGCATGCGGCCGAGCGCTTTCAGCGAGGCGTCGTCGAGCGCCTGCACGCCGAGCGAGACGCGGTTGACGCCGGCGGCGCGATAGCCGGCGAAGCGCGTGGCTTCGACGCTGGTCGGGTTCGCTTCCAGCGTGACTTCGACGTCGGCTGCGACGGTCCAGTGCTTGCCGATCGCATCGAGCACCGCGCCGACGGTTGCGGGCTGCATCAGGGACGGGGTGCCGCCGCCGAGGAAGATCGAGGTGACCTCGCGGCCGGGCGCGCGCTGCGCGGTCGTTGCGATCTCGCGCGCGAAGGCGGAGGCGAAGCGCGCCTCGTCGATCGCGGCGTGGCGGACATGGCTGTTGAAGTCGCAATAGGGACATTTCGACAGGCAGAACGGCCAGTGCACGTAGACGCCAAAGGCTTTAGATTCTTGTTTTGACGCGTTTTCCTGGCGCGAACCGGTATCCACTTCGCTCGAAAACGCTCTAGCGCGGCTCAAGGCAGATCTCCGCCAGTTTCACGAAGGCGCGGGCGCGGTGCGACAGGCCGAGGCCGAGCGGCGGCAGGCCGTGCTTCTCGATGCTCTCCATCTCGCCGAAGGTGCGGCCGTGGCCGTCGGGCAGGAACATCGGGTCGTAGCCGAAGCCGGCATTCCCGCGCGGAGGCCAGACCAGCGTGCCGTGAACGTGCGCCTCGACCTCTTCGAGATGATCGTCGGGCCAGGCGACGCAGAGCGCGGAGACGAAGTGCGCCTTGCGCTGGTTCGGCGTGGTGGCGCCGCGCTCCTGCAGCAGGCGCTCGATCTGCGCCATCGCCGCGTTGAAATCCTTGGACGGGCCGGCCCAGCGCGCGCTGTAGATCCCGGGCGCACCGTCGAGCGCGTCGACCACGATGCCGGAATCGTCGGCGAAGGCGGGAAGTCTCGTCGCCCGCGCTGCCGCGATCGCCTTGATCGCGGCATTGCTGCGGAAATCGTTGCCCGTCTCGTCCGGCTCGGACAGGCCGAGGTCGCCGGCCGACACCGCCTCGATGCCGTACGGCGCAAGCAGCTCCCGCATCTCGGCGAGCTTGCCGGGATTGTGGGTGGCGATGACGAGCTTGTCCGTGATTCGGCGGTGCATGGCCTATTGACTACGCCACAGCCAGTTTCTGCAAGTCCACCAGACGCGCGACGCCCTTGCGGGCCAGCGCCATCAGCGCCAGGAATTCGGCTTCCGTGAACGGCTCGCGTTCCGCGGTGCCCTGCACCTCGATGATGCGGCCATCGCCCGTCATGACGAAATTGGCGTCGGTCTCGGCCTCGGAATCCTCGGCGTAGTCGAGATCGAGCACCGGCGTGCCGTTGTAGATGCCGCAGGAGATCGCGGCGACGTTGTCGCGCAGCACGTTGGCCTTGACCATGTTGCGCGCCTTCATCCAGTTGACGCAATCGGCGAGCGCGACCCAGGCGCCGGTGATCGAGGCCGTGCGCGTGCCGCCGTCGGCCTGAAGCACGTCGCAATCGACCGTGATCTGGCGCTCGCCGAGCGCTTCGAGATTGATGATGGTGCGAAGCGAGCGGCCGATCAGGCGCTGGATCTCGACGGTGCGGCCGCTCTGCTTTCCAGCGGAGGCCTCGCGGCGGGTGCGCTCGGAGGTCGCGCGCGGCAGCATGCCGTATTCGGCGGTGACCCAGCCGCGGCCCTGGCCCTTCAGCCACGGCGGCAGGCGGTCCTCCAGCGTGGCGGTGACCAGCACGTGAGTGTCGCCGTATTTCACCAGGCACGAGCCTTCCGCATATTTGACCACGCCGCGCTCCAGCGTCACGGGGCGCAATTCGTCGGGCGCACGGCGGCTTGGCCGCATGGGAAATCCTCCAAAACTCACGGGAAAAGGCTGTTCGCGGTGCTTGTAGGTGGGGCGGGGGTGGGCGGCAAGGCCTTTTCACCCGCTGTTTTCGAGGCCGCGAACGCCGCGCTTGTCAGAAGCCCCAGGGATGGACAAATTATGAGCATCTGAGAGGAGTTACCGTCTGTGGCCCATCACGATCCGATCCATCTGATCGCGCCGCGCGCAGGCCTCGCCCAGCTCAACGAGCGTTCCCGCGACATCTTTCGTCAAATTGTCGAAAGCTATCTCGCGACCGGTGAGCCCGTCGGCTCGCGCAACATTTCCCGCCTGATCGCCATGCCGCTGTCGCCGGCCTCGGTCCGCAACGTCATGGCCGATCTGGAACAGCTCGGCCTGATCTATGCCCCCCACACCTCGGCCGGCCGGCTGCCGACGGAACTCGGCCTGCGCTTCTTCGTCGATGCCCTGATGCAGGTCGGCGACCTCAACGAGGCGGAGCGGCAGTCGATCCAGAGCCAGCTCTCCTCCGTCGGTGAGGCGCAGTCGGTCGAGGCGGCGCTGGACCAGGCCTTGATGCGGCTCTCGGGCCTCACCCGGGCCGCCGCTGTCGTGTTGACGCCAAAATCCAATGCGCGGCTGAAGCACATCGAATTCGTCCGCCTGGAACCGGAGAAGGCGCTGGTGATCCTCGTCGGCGAGGACGGCCAGGTCGAAAACCGCGTGCTGGCGCTGCCGCCCGGGGTTCCCTCCTCGGCGATCGTCGAGGCCGGCAATTTCCTCAATGCCCGCATCCGCGGCCGCACGCTGGCCGAGGCGCGGCTCGAGCTCGAGACGGCACTTGGAGAGGCCCGTGCCGAGCTCGATCAGCTGACGCAGAAGGTGATCTCGGCCGGCATCGCCAGCTGGTCCGGCGGCGAGAACGAGGATCGCCAGCTCATCGTTCGCGGCCATGCCAATCTGCTCGAAGATCTGCATGCGCTGGAGGATCTGGAGCGGGTGCGCCTGTTGTTCGACGATCTCGAGACCAAGCGCGGCGTGATCGACCTGCTCGGCCGCGCCGAGACCGCCGAGGGCGTCCGCATCTTCATCGGCAGTGAGAACAAGCTGTTCTCGCTGTCGGGGTCCTCCACCATCATCTCGCCCTATCGGGATGCCGCCGGCCACATCGTCGGCGTTTTGGGCGTGATCGGGCCCACGCGATTGAATTATGCCCGCGTGATCCCGACCGTGGATTACGCCGCCCGCATCGTCAGCCGCCTTCTGGGGGGCTGACCGGCGTTTCCTCCGATCACGGGCGCTTGATTTTCGGCGCCTGAAGCACGATATCCGGGCCAGAAAAATCCCTTGAAACGAGTTCGAGAACAGAGCCGATGACCGATCGCGACCGGCAACCCGAAGACACGACCCAGCCGACCGGCGAGCCCGTGGTGTCAAAACCCTACATCATGCCCGATGATCCCGAGCCCGGCTCGGTCGAAATCTTGCAGAAGGAAGCCGCCGAGGCGCGCGATCGCATGCTGCGGACGCTGGCCGAAATGGAGAATTTGCGCAAGCGCACCAGCAAGGAGGTCGCCGACGCTCGCCTCTACGGCATCACCGGCTTTGCCCGCGACGTGCTCGACATTGCCGACAATCTTCAGCGCGCGCTCGACGCCGTTCCGGCCGAGGCCCGTGCCGCAGCCGATCCCGGCCTGACCTCTCTGATCGAGGGCGTCGAGCTCACCGAGCGCTCGCTGCTCAACGCGCTGGAAAAGCACGGTGTGAAGAAGTTCGACCCGCAGGGCCAGAAGTTCGACCCGAACTTCCAGCAGGCGATGTTCGAGGTGCCCGATGCGTCGGTGCCGTCGGGCACTGTGGTGCAGGTCGTGCAGGCCGGCTACACCATCGGCGAGCGCGTGCTGCGCCCGGCTTTGGTCGGCGTCGCCAAGGGCGGCGCAAAGGCCGCGCCCGCGGCGAACAACAACGAGTCGAGCGGCGCGGCGAACTGAGTGTTGGTGTCATTCCGGGGCGGCAGAGCCGAACCCGGAATCTCGAGGTTCTCAGGTGCGCAATTGCGCACCGTAGTTCGATGCTTTGCATCGCCCCGGAACGACTGATCGTAAATCTTACGCGCTCGTCGCGATATCCGCAGACTGAATCCGCTTCACGCCGGCCTCGGCCATGTCGACGCCATGTCGACCCAGGCCTTGGCCAGTGAGCCCTGCGTATCGATGCCGCGGCAGGCATCCTCGTCACACAGACCTCGAAACCCGCTTTGCGCGCGTCGAGCGCGGTTCAGGCGACGCAGAAATCTGTCGCCAGCCCTGCGACGATCTTGCGTCCCTTCAGATAACCCGCAAGCCACGATCGCCAGATCACGCGGTATGGTCCCTTGCGTTCGCAGGGACGACACCAGGCATACAGCTACCCCTTCGGCTGAATCCCATCGCGCACCGCGCGGAAGCGGGCGAAGGCGGGCAGCCACTGGTCGCGCGGGGCGCTGGCGATGATGCGCAATGATGCGCCGCCGCTCGAGAAGCGGATCCACTGCACCACGGTCACCGGGACCTTGTCCTTGCCGCTGACGCCGTCGATCCGGGTCTCGAAACCCTGCTGGCCGTTGATGCGGATCGGCTCGGACATGGTGACGCGCGACTCGCGCACGCCGGGAATCTGGAGCGCCGCCTCCTGGGCGAAGCGGGCGCGGTCGTCGGCCTGCTGCGGGGTGGCGCCGATCAGACCGAGGATCATGAACGGCCTCGACTCGTAGCCCTTGCTCTCGTCGCCGTCGGCCAGGATGATGCTCGAGCCCGGCGCCAGGGTCCGGATGTCCTTGAAGTCGGCCAGATTCGTGATCTTGAACGGCATCAGCGCGATCTGCTCTTCGGCCGAGACCTGCTTGCGGGTCACGGTGCTCGCAAACATCTGCCGCACCGCTTCATCGCTGTAGATCCTGGTCGCATTCTCCGGGATCTGCACCGCGACATAGCCGGAGAAGCCGGCGCCGGGCACGATCATCGAATAGCGCTTCACCGGGGTATCGCCCGCCTTGCCGCTTTCGGTGGTGAAATAGGCAAGACCCGCGGGGGTCTCGATCTTGTCCTGCTTGACGCCGTTGGCCCCGGCGGGGTTGGAATTGAAGGCGCTCACAACCTCGCCATAGGCGGCCGGCGGCAGCTCGGTGATCAGCACCTTGACGCTGCCGTCCTCGCTCTCGAAGCCCGGAAAGGTCTTTGCCGTGCTGAGGCCTACCAGGGGCACCATGCCAAGGCGCAAGCCAGGCGGGTAGACGACATCGGCGGCAAGGGCCGGAAGCGCGGAGGCAATGACGAGGGCGAGCGCGGCGAGGGGGCGGATCAGCTTCATGGGCACTCTGATTGGTTCACATTGAGGCCGTTCGATGGTCGGCCACCGGGCCGCTTTGTCGCGCGAAGCAGCTGTGCTGCGGTTGCCGGCCGGTCGCCTTTTAGCGGGTTTGGCCCTGCCGTAACAGGGTGGGGCAGATTGCCGTGGCGGGGCCTGCCGAGGCCCGAACCCGTCAATAACTCCTCACCCGCAAGGGCGGTCGAGCCCGGATATGATCCGCCAAAACCCAATGTTTTCACGGCCGAAACGTTGCTTCGGTCCTTGCGGGCCCCTCCCCCCCTCCTATATGAGCCTCAATCATCGCAATATCGCGGATGTTTGATCTTAGGGGGTTTCGGTTTGGGTGCCTTCTGGGCCCAGCCAACCTGCCGCAAAAAGAAGGATATCAGGACCATGGGAAAGGTCATTGGGATCGACCTCGGCACCACGAATTCGTGCGTCGCCGTAATGGATGGCAAGAACGCCAAAGTCATCGAGAATTCCGAAGGCATGCGCACGACGCCTTCGATCGTCGCCGTCACGGATGACGGTGAGCGCCTCGTCGGCCAGCCGGCCAAGCGCCAGGCCGTCACCAATCCCGAGCGCACCTTCTTCGCAGTGAAGCGCCTCATCGGCCGCCGCTACGACGACCCGATGGTCGAGAAGGACAAGAAGCTCGTCCCGTACAAGATCGTGAAGGCCTCCAACGGCGACGCCTGGGTCGAGGCCGACGGCCAGACCTACTCGCCCTCGCAGGTCTCGGCGTTCATCTTGCAGAAGATGAAGGAGACCGCGGAAGCCCATCTCGGCCAGAAGGTCGATCAGGCCGTCATCACCGTTCCCGCCTATTTCAACGACGCCCAGCGCCAGGCGACCAAGGACGCCGGCAAGATCGCGGGCCTCGAAGTGCTGCGCATCATCAACGAGCCGACTGCGGCCGCGCTCGCCTATGGCCTCGACAAGACCAAGGCCGGCACGATCGCCGTTTACGACCTCGGTGGCGGCACCTTCGATATCTCCATTCTCGAAATCGGCGACGGCGTGTTCGAGGTGAAGTCGACCAACGGCGACACCTTCCTCGGCGGCGAAGATTTCGACATGCGCCTCGTCGGCTACCTTGCCGACGAGTTCCAGAAGGAGCAGGGCATCAACCTGCGCAACGACAAGCTCGCTTTGCAGCGCCTGAAGGAAGCCGCTGAAAAGGCCAAGATCGAGTTGTCCTCGACGACGCAGACCGAGATCAACCTGCCGTTCATCACGGCGGACCAGACCGGCCCGAAGCATCTGACGATGAAGCTCACCCGCGCCAAGTTCGAGGCGCTGGTCGACGACCTCATCCAGAAGACCGTCGAGCCCTGCCGCAAGGCGCTGAAGGATGCCGGCGTCACCGCCGGCGAGATCGGCGAAGTCGTGCTGGTCGGCGGCATGTCGCGCATGCCGAAGGTGCAGGAAGTCGTGAAGCAGCTGTTCGGCAAGGAGCCGCACAAGGGCGTCAACCCGGACGAAGTCGTGGCGATCGGTGCCGCGATCCAGGCCGGCGTGCTTCAGGGCGACGTCAAGGACGTGCTGTTGCTCGACGTGACCCCGCTGTCGCTGGGCATTGAGACGCTGGGCGGCGTATTCACCCGCATCATCGACCGCAACACCACGATCCCGACCAAGAAGAGCCAGGTGTTCTCGACGGCTGAAGACAATCAGAATGCCGTCACCATCCGCGTCTTCCAGGGCGAGCGTGAAATGGCGGCCGACAACAAGATGCTCGGCCAGTTCGACCTGATGGGCATTCCGCCGGCTCCGCGCGGCATGCCGCAGATCGAGGTGACCTTCGACATCGACGCCAACGGTATCGTCAACGTCTCGGCCAAGGACAAGGCCACGGGCAAGGAGCAGCAAATCCGCATCCAGGCCTCGGGCGGTTTGTCGGAAGCCGACATCGAGAAGATGGTCAAGGACGCCGAGGCCAACGCCGAGGCGGACAAGAAGCGCCGCGAGGCCGTGACCGCCAAGAACGAGGCCGATGGCCTGGTGCATTCGACCGAGAAGGCGCTGGCCGAGCACGGTTCGAAGGTCGCCGAGAGCGAGCGCCGCGCCATCGAGGATGCCGTCAGCGACCTCAAGGAAGCGCTGAAGGGCGACGATGCCGAGGCGATCAAGGCCAAGACCCAGACGCTGGCCCAGGCTTCGATGAAGCTCGGCGAGGCCATGTACAAGCAGCAGGCCGAAGCCGACGCCAAAAAGGATGCGGCCAAGGACGACGTCGTCGACGCGGAATTCACCGAAGTCGACGACGACAAGAACAACAAGAAGTCCGCTTAAGCCCCAAGAGGGTGATGATGCGGACGGCTTGGACCCCACACGCGTTAACGGCCTCCTCCCTCAAGGGGGAGGCCGTCGTGTCGGGACGGACGGGCAGGGCGCCCGTTACGATCGATCAATCCCCAGCCGTTATTCTCAGCGCTGCCATGCGGCCCTCTGCCGCGAGGTCGAAGGGCGCTTATATCGTTCCGTGGCAACGTCGTTTCGCCTCAACTTGAATCGCGATTGGATAGACCGAGCTCAGCATGTCCACGTCCACCAAGCGCTGCTACTACGAGACCCTGGAAGTCGAACGCGATGCCGATGAAGGCAAGCTGAAGTCGTCGTTCCGCAAGCTGGCAATGAAGTTCCACCCCGACCGCAATCCCGGGGATGAGACCAGCGAAGTCAAGTTCAAGGAAATCAACGAGGCCTACGAGGTCCTGAAGGACAAGGACAAGCGCGCCGCCTACGATCGGTACGGCCACGCCGCCTTCGAGCAAGGTGGCGGCTTTGGCGGCGGCGCCGGTTTCGGCGCGGGCTTCGCCTCCTCCTTCTCCGATATTTTCGAAGACCTGTTCGGCATGGCCGGACAGCGCGGCCGCGGCGGCCGCGAGCGCGGAGCCGACCTGCGCTACAACATGGAAATCACCCTCGAGGAAGCTTTCGGCGGCAAGACCGCGCAGATCGAGATTCCGGTCTCGGTCACCTGTGAGGCCTGCTCGGGCATTGGCGCCAAGGCCGGCACCAAACCGAAGACCTGCTCGACCTGCGGCGGCGCCGGCCGCGTACGGCAGTCGCAGGGCTTCTTCACGCTGGAGCGGACCTGTCCGGGATGCCAGGGTCGCGGTCAGATGATCGAGGACGCCTGTCCCTCCTGCTCGGGCCAGGGCCGCGTCACCCGCGAGCGGACGCTGTCGGTCAACATTCCGCAAGGCGTCGAGGACGGCACACGGATCAGGCTCGCCGGCGAGGGCGAGGCCGGCGTCCGCGGCGGTCCACCCGGCGACCTCTACATCTTCCTGTCGCTGGCCCAGCATCAGTTCTTCCAGCGCGACGGCGCCGATCTGCACTGCCGCGTGCCGATCTCGATGGTGACCGCCGCGCTCGGCGGCGAATTCGAGGTGCCGACCATCGAGAAGGGCAAGAGCAAGGTGAAGGTACCGGCGGGAACCCAGTCGGGCCGTCGGTTTCGCATTGCGTCAAAAGGCATGCCGGTGCTGCGGTCGCGTCAGATGGGTGACATGTACGTTCAAGTCGTGGTCGAGACCCCGCAGAACCTCACCAAGAAGCAGCAGGAATTGCTGGCCGAGTTCGATAAGCTCTCCTCCGGCAACACTCAGCCGGAATCCGAGGGCTTCTTCGCCAAGGTCAAGGATTTCTTCGGTAATCGGGCGAATTGACCCGTCTTGACCGTACCGCCTTCGGCCTATACGTCTTTATGACCATTTTCTGACACGCCGCGGTCCCGCGGTCCCGTCCGGTCCCGACATGCCATTGCCATCGTCCGCGCGTGCGTTGAAGAAGCCTCGTCTCGATGACGAGGTGCGCTTTCTCAGGTCGTGGATCGAAAAGCCACTGCACATGGGCGCAGTAATGCCGTCGGGCAAGCTCCTGGCCCGGACCATGGCCCATTACGTCGATGTCGACTCGGACGCGCCAGTGGTGGAGCTCGGACCCGGCACCGGCGCCATCACCTCCGCGCTGATCGAGCGCGGTATCGACCAGAAGCGTCTCGTCCTCGTCGAATACAATCCCGGCTTCTGCGCGCTGCTACGCGACCGCTACCCACAGGCCAAGGTGGTACAAGGCGATGCCTACCGCCTGCGCGACACGCTCTGGAACGTCTTGAGCGCGCCGGCCAGCGCAGTCGTTTCGGGCCTGCCGCTCGTCACGAAACCGATGCTGACGCGGCTGCGGCTCATCCGCGACGCCTTCACCGCGCTCGCGCCCGGTGCGCCGTTCATCCAGTTCACCTATGCGGTGGTGCCGCCGATCCCGAAATCGCTGCCCGGCGTGTCCACAGAGGCCTCGGAACGGATCTGGATGAATCTTCCGCCGGCCCGCGTCTGGGTGTATCGCAAGGACTAAGTCCGTCGGCTACTCCTTTTGCGCGGCGGGCTGGTTTCGCCGAACGCATTGGATTGGATGTCAGCTCCCAAGATTCTGGTCATTCCGGGTTCGCTGCGCACCGGCTCGCACAACGCGAAGCTGGCGGCGGTCGCCGCGTATGAATTTGCAAGGGCAGGCGTGGACGTCACCCGCATCTCGCTCGCCGATTTTCCGCTGCCGATCTACGACGGCGATCTCCAGGCCAAATCCGGCGTGCCCAAGCACGCCATCAATCTCAAGCGCATGATCGGCGCCCATCACGGCGTTCTCATCGTATCGCCCGAATACAACGCCTCGGTGCCGCCGCTACTGAAGAACGCGATCGACTGGGTCAGCCGCGTGCACGAGCTGCACGAGGCGCGCGGCGAGGTGTTCCGCAACCGCGTCTTCGCGCTCGCCGGCGCATCGCAGAGCCGGCTCGGCGCGGCCCGCGCGCTCCAAGCCTTGCGGCTGATCCTGACCTCCTGCCACGCCAATGTGATTGCAAGCCAGCTCACGCTCGCCTTTGTCGACCAGGCCTATGACGATATGGATAGGCTGAAGAACGAGGGCGATATCGCCGCGTTGAAGGAGCTGGTAGCGCAGCTGATCGACGTTTCCCAACGCATGATGTGAGGTGACATGACGCCAGCCGAGATCGCCCCCAAGGACCGCCTGATCGTTCCGCTCGATGTGTCGAGCCCGGAGGCTGCCGAGGCGATGGTCGCAAGGCTCGGCGACAGCGTCACGTTCTACAAGATCGGCTATCAGCTCGCCTATGCCGGCGGCCTGCCGCTGATCGGCAAGCTCGCCGACAAGGGCAAGAAGGTGTTCGCCGATCTCAAGATGCACGACATCGGCAACACCGTGATGCGCGGTGTCGAGAGTGTCGCCAAATTGGGGGCGACTTTCCTCACCGTTCACGCTTATCCGCAGACCATGAAGGCGGCGGTCGAAGGGCGCGGTAAGTCGAGCTTGAGGATTCTCGCGGTCACCGTGCTGACCTCCTACAATGACGACGATCTGCACGCGGCAGGATATCGGCTCGGTGTCTCCGAACTGGTCGAGGCGCGTGCGCAGCAGGCGCAGGTGCTTGGCATCGATGGACTCGTCTGCTCGCCGGAAGAGGTGGGTGCCCTGCGCAAGATCGTCGGCCATCAGATGAGCCTCGTCACGCCTGGTATCCGTCCCGCGGGCACGCCGACCGGCGACCAGAAGCGCGTCATGACGCCGGGTCGTGCGATCGCTGCGGGCGCCGACTATCTCGTCGTCGGACGGCCGATCCTCGAGGCCGCTGACCCCAAGGCGGCGGCCGACGCAATCCAGGCCGAGATCGCTCAAGCACTCGGCTAATCACAAGGGAGAACGACAATGGCGAAAGGCTACTGGATCGGACGCGTCGACGTGAGCAATGACGAGGGCTACAAGCCCTATGCCGTCGCCAACGGTCCGATCTTCAAGAAATGGGGCGGCCGTTTCGTCGTACGTGCAGGCAAATTCACCACCGTCGAAGGCGCCAGCCGCAACCGCAACGTCGTAATCGAATTCCCCGACTACGAGACTGCGCTCGCCTGCTACAACTCGCCGGAATACCAGGCCAACATCAAGGTGCGCCAGCCGCACTCGGTGGCCGACCTCATCATCATCGAAGGCTATGACGGCCCGCAGCCGTCGTAAAAAAGAACGCGCGGTCGTCTATTCATGAGTGTGGACTGCTGATCAGCGAGCGCCCTTCGCCCGAGCCGCTGTCTCGCCAAATTGTGGCGAGATCGGCGGCGAGGTAAATCTCGCCTGATGCAGCCGAGCGGTTCCAGGACTTCCCTGCAGGGGAGATTGGCCGCTCCACCTGCCTCCGTCGCGTTACTCACCCAGCTTCTTTGCAACAATTCTTTTGTCCCCAAATGGGGATTGCGACGCTGCCCAATTTTCATTCAAGGTTGCTTTGCTCGAACTGTACAACAGGGGCCGATGGAAGGTCACCCAAGCAAAGCACTACGTCCCTCATCGGAGGCAAGCCTACCCGCATCACGAAAACCTTGAATCAAGGAGCGGAAATCATGGCACTCATCAATGGAACGGCAGGCGACGATATCCTTCCCGGAACGGCAGCTGACGACGAGATCAACGGGCTGGCAGGCAACGATACGATCACCGGGTTGGATGGCAACGACCTCGTGAACGGAGGCGCGGGTGACGACAACATCGATGGTGGCGCTGGTAACGACACTCTGAATGGCAATGCCGGTGTGGATACGATCACCGGCGGCGACGGTGACGATGCCATCAGCGGTGGTGCCGGAGACGACAATCTTTCGGGCAATGACGGCCTCGACACGATCCACGGCAACGCCGGCGACGATACGATCGACGGCGGCCTGGGTGACGATCAGCTCTTTGGTGACGCAGGTGCCGACTCCATTCACGGCGGAGATGGCGATGATGCCATCCACGGTGGCGCCGGAGCCGATACCCTCTGGGGAGACGCAGGCAATGATACGCTGAGTGGTGATGCCGGCAATGACACATTGAACGGCGGTCTTGGCGACGACACGTTGAGCGGAGGCATCGGCGACGATGTCATCAACGGCGACGAGGGCAATGACACGCTGAACGGCGGCCTCGGAAACGACACGCTCAATGGCGGTGCGGACGATGACGTCTTGAATGGGGGCGCCGGCAATGACACGCTGAACGGCGACGCTGGCAACGACACCATGAATGGAAACGCCGGAGCCGACCTCATGGATGGCGGCGACGGTAACGACACGATGTTCGGAGACGCCGGCGACGACACCATGTCGGGAGGAGCCGGAGATGACACCGAGAGTGGCGGCGACGGCGCGGACGAGCTCAGCGGCGGCACCGGCAATGATACGCTGAACGGCGATGCGGGCGACGATACGCTTGCCGGCGGCGACAACAACGATACGCTAAACGGCGGAGACGGAGCCGACACGCTCGCGGGCGGAAATGGCAATGACACGCTCGCCGGCGGCGCAGGCGATGACGAGCTGGATGGCGGTAACGGCAACGACGTCCTCGACGGGGGTACGGGAGACGACGTGCTGACGGGTGGAGCGGGCGCCGATACCTATAATTTCGGTGACGACACCGCCACCAACTTCGGCAATGACGAGATAACGGATTTCAGTCTCACCGATGGTGATCTGATACACGTCGATGCTGCGCCGGGATTCGATCCGAACTCGATCGTAGTCGACGACGATGGCACCAATACCGTGCTCGATTTCGGCTTCGGCACGATTCAACTCGACGGCGTCACGGGAGGCGCAACGCCGTTCGCGACGATCGACGATATCAACGTGGCTGCGGGGGCCACGGTCATCGAAGTCGTGTGAGGCCCGTTCGGCGGGGCGGCTACCGGTCCGCCCCGCCGTTGCATTTCTGCAATCTGTACTAGTCAGTCGGTAACATTGCCTGCCGGTCATGTATTTGCGTCCGCCTGAGAGCCCAGCGACAGGGAAGAGATCGCTGTTCGGATTGATTCCGGGACGGCATGCTTTCGCGTGGGTGGTGGCCTTCAGCATCTCGGTGAACCTGCTGCTTCTGGTCGTTCCCTTCTATTCGATCGAGGTGTTCGACCGGGTGATCAGCAGTGGTAGCGTTGAAACGCTTGTCGGTCTTACGGCCATCGCCGCAGCGGCCCTCGTCTTTAGCGCCGTTTTCGATATCTTGCGTAGCCGGCTCCTCAGTCGGTTCGCCGTTGGGTTCGAGAGGTGCGTCGCCCCAATCGTTCTCGAAGGCACCATCGTGAACGCGGCAAGTCGCGGCGATGGGAGGACGCACGATCTCGTCAAGGTTCGTGAGCTGAGGACCTTTCTGTCAAGCGGCACCGTTACAACGCTGATCGACGCTCCGTTCCTCCCTGCCTTCATCCTCATTCTCTTCTTCCTCCACGTTTGGTATGGCGCCATCGCTCTGGTCGGGACGGTGATTCTGCTGGTGATGGGCGTCATCAGCCGCCGGATCGCGCGCACCGAAACCGCCGACGCTTCGGGAGCCGCCCTGCGGACGCAGGCCGCCCTGGATGGGATCGTCCGGCATGCCAGCCTCGTGCGCGCGATGGGGTGGACTCTCGGTGCGGTCAGCGAATTCATGCGGCTCAACGACCAGGCAATGGCGCCCGTCGTCCGGGCCAGCGAACGTGTCTATGCGATTGGCGCTGCCGCGCGCATGGTCAGAACAATCCTGCAGATTGCCGCGATCGGAGCGGGTGCCTGGCTGGTGCTTCAAAATGAGGTGTTGTCGGGCAGCCTGATTGCCAGTTCGCTGCTGGTGGCGCGCACGCTCCAACCCATGGAAGGGCTGATCACTGCCTGGCGCGCGCTCGCATCCGCGCAGGAGGCTTGGACACAGGTCCAGGCCGCCGCCGCGCCGGTGTTGGCGCGAAAGAGAAAGACCTTGCTTCCGATGCCGTCCGGCAGGGTGGTCATCGATCGCGTGGCTTATCGGCCACCTGGAGCCAAACGTGCCGTTCTCGCAGGTATAAGCTTTGAGTGCCGCCCCTCGCAAATCGTGGTTGTCATAGGTCCAACGGGGGCTGGGAAGTCGACCCTGCTGCGGCTGATGGCTGCCCTTGAGCCGCCGAGCAGCGGCACGATCCGACTGGATCACGCCGCTCTCCACAATTGGGATGCCGATCAACTCGGCAAGTTCGTCGGATATCTTCCCCAGGACGTGCAGCTCGTTGGCGGTACCGTCGCAGAAGCGATCGCCGGATTCGACGAAAACGCGCGCGACGAAGACATCACCGCGGCAGCGATGCTCGCGCAAGCGCATGATATGATCCTGTCCCTGCAATCCGGCTATCAGACCGAGATCGGGCGCGACGGCAGCAAGCTCTCAGGTGGCCAGCGCCAGCGGATCGGCCTTGCACGAGCGTTCTACGGCGACCGCAAGTTGATGCTGCTGGATGAACCAAATGCCAATCTCGACCCTGACGGCGAGGAAGCGCTCTGCTCTGCGGCTCTGCAGGTCAAGGCGCGCGGCGCAACGCTGGTCATCGTGACGCACAGGCCCCGCCTCCTGACGATCGCAGATGCCGTATTGCTGCTCAGAGATGGCATTCAGCTCGCGTTTGGTCCGCCCAGAAAAGTTCTGCCCCTCCGCATATCCGACGTCACGCCGATGGCGAAGTCGACCGACATCGATCGCGAAGGAGAATCCCGGCTGCTTAGGACCCGAGGAGCAGGTCGATGACGTCGCAAGGTCATGGTCGCAACGTCGTCATCTCCCGCCATGCGGCGACTGGCGATCGGCGGGCAACATTCAGCGAACCACGCTCCGACATGCGGCGCATCGTGGCATGGGGGTGTGTGTTGCTCGTTCTGCAGTTCTGCTGCATCGGCGTCTGGGCGACCACCGTACCGCTCCGCAGCGCTGTCGTGGCGTCCGGCTTCATCAAGGTGCATTCGAAGCGCAAGGCCGTGCAGCATCTCGAGGGAGGTATCATAAAGTCGATCCTGGTCAGAGAAAATGATCGTGTCCAGGCCGGTCAAGTCATTGCGCGGCTCGACACCACGCAGATCGAGGCGATGCTTGGCTCGCTTGAGACGAAATTGTTTGCGGATCTTGCGATGGAAGCACGATTGACCGCCGAACAGGCCGGCAAGAAAGCAATACGATTTCCGGATGAACTGCGAACGAGCTCCGCTGCGGCCGCGGGCATTGCCGTACAAACCCAGCAAGCCGAATTTGCGGCGCGCTTGACGGCGATCGAGGGTGAGCGACGGCAGATCGATCAGCAGATGCTGCAATCGAAGGACACCATTCGTGGCCTGGAGGGCGACACGAATGGGGCAGAGCAGCAACTTGCCCTTCTGAAAGAGGAAATCGCGGACACGAGCTCCTTGCTCGCGAAGGGCCTCGCGCGCAAGCCGCGTCTACTGGCTCTGCAACGTAGCCAGGCTGAAACGGAAGGGCAGATCGCCCGCAATGCAGCATCGATCTCGCAGGCACGAGCCAAGATCGCCGAATTGGACGATAGGCGTCGGCAGCTGGAGCTGGACCAGAAGCGGGATATCGCGAAGCAGCTGCACGCCACAAGCGAAGAGATTGGCGCTCTTCGACATCGAATTGCCGCGTTGCGCGACCAGATTGTTCGGTCCGAATTGCGTGCACCTGAAGGTGGAAAAGTCGTCGGCCTCAACAGCAGGGACCTCAGTGCCGTGCTTGCACCCAGGGAAACTCTTCTGGAAATCGTGCCTCTCCAAGACCGGCTTGTCATCGAGGCAACGCTGAAGCCGACGGATCGACAAGAGGTTTATGTGGGACAGACGGCGCGCGTGCGCGTCCTCGCGTTGAACATCCGGCGAATACCGATGCTGGAAGCGAAGGTCGTTGCGGTTGCCGCAGATGCTCTGAATGACCCGAAGACGGGAGCGGCCTCCTACATGGCGGAACTGGAGTTAAGCACCGCTACGCCGACTGCATATTACCTTTCGTCGTTGTTGCCGGGAATGCCCGTCGAGGTGTTCGTTGAGACGGGAGAAAGAACCTTTGCGGAGTATTTGCTGCAGCCCATGGTGCTGCGGATCCACCGCGCTTTCAGGGAGAGTTAGGCCGCTGGCGCAAGGCTGGCTGCATCGATATTGCGGGAGGAGCACTTGCACCAGAATGGCAAGGTACTGCCCCACTGGCAGAACAGGGTTGGCTTTTGTCATACCGAGAGCGCACGTTCGACGATTGATGCGGAAGGCTTGGTCGAACAGTCCGCGGAACCTGCTGATCAGAGCGTCGGCCGTACGACGATGGAGTATTTTGGTAGGGGGATTGCGAAGCTCCTTGAATGCCGCAGCTGCTACGTCGCGGCGGCAATACGTCGGGCTTCCTGCCAGGAACTGCTACAGGTGCGGATCGGGCAGGCGACCATCGATCCCTCGTGCACGGCCATGGTGGCGCGGATTGTCGGCAAGGGCGCTGGTACAGGTTGTACGCTGCTCGAGCCCGTCCATACGCGCACTACCTTCGTGCGAAAGCTGATCGGACCCGAACCGGATCTGAAAGGTCATTCTGTGATAGGAAGGTTCGCCGCTTGCGACGGCGTGACCGTCGTCTTTGTCGCGGGATGGCGTTCAGTGGGACTTACTCGGGCAGAGGTTCCGTGCTTGGTGCGTGCGGTGCGTGCGATCTGGGAGACTGCAAACGATCTGGTACGGTTGCAGCAACGCCAGGAAGATGCCGCGGCCTGGCTTGGAGTTCTGGCATTTCCCGCCCTCATCGTTGACGAAGATCTTCACGTTCACGAAATCAACGGCAGCGCGCAATCGCTGATGGCCAAGGGCGAACTCCTCAAGGCGAATGGAGACCGGTTGGCGGGGCGTAGCAGTTCGGTAACCGCCGCCTTGAGGGAGGCGATTCGCGAATCATTGAGTTCGCGCGCCGATCGGGAGTGGTTGGATACGACCGTGCCTCTTTCAACCGAGCGCGAGCGGTTTGCCTTTGCCAGAATCGGAGCTGCGCCGCCGCCTTGCGATAGCGGAAAAGCGCTTGTCATCGTGCCGCAATTCGATGAGGTGTCGGGAGCGCACCGTATCGCCGCGGCTTTCGGCCTGAATTTCGCCGAAGAGCGGATCGTTACTCGGATCCTTCAAGGCAAGTGTCCGCGACAGATCGGTGCTGACCTCCGGCTGACCGAAGCAACAGTGAGAACCTACACCAAGCGCATTATGCTCAAACTGGGAATCAACCGCCAATCCGAGTTCTTTGTGCTTCATCATCTCACGCAATCGCCGTTCGGTTCGGGCCTGCGTTCGAAGCGTTCATGATGACACCAGCCCGTCCGCTCGCAGCAATCTCTTTCCGTCTTCCGCCTGTGATTGCGGTCCTTGTGTTCGCTGTTCCTGGAAATGCCCTTGCCGAACCCATCCAACTGGGGATGCCGATCGCCTGCGAGCCCGGCAGGACGTGCTACATTCAGAATTATACGGATCGGGATCCTTCGCCGGCAGCAAGGGACTACAAGTGTGGCACGCTGACATACGATGGGCACAACGGAACTGATTTTCGGCTCCCCTCGCTGCAGGCGCAACGGGTTGGCGTTGACGTTCTCGCGTCCGCAAACGGGCGCGTCGTTCGAACTCGGGAAAATCTGCCGGACGGCGCGTTTCGCAAATCCGCCCGCGAGGCTGTGCGTGATGTCGAATGTGGCAATGGCGTTTTGATCGAACACGAGGGCCACTGGGAAACGCAATATTGTCATTTGGCAACGGGTAGTCTTCAGGTGAAGCCCGGCGACTCCGTAACACGAGGGCAGCCGCTCGGCCGAGTAGGTCTATCGGGTTTGACCGAGTATCCTCACCTCCACTTCACGGTCCGGCACGACGGTTCGATCATAGATCCCTTCGCCTACGGCTCGAGCCCGGAATCCTGCGGCGGAGGAGAGATGCTCTGGGATCCCGCACTCCAGGCGCGGCTCCGCTATCAGGATCGGGCGGTTCTGAACACGGGTTTTGCGAGTGCCCCGGTGACGATGGAATTCATCGAGGATGGAAGAACGGACGTGGAATTGCCTTCCGCGACCTCGGCGGCCATTGTCGCTTTTGTCCGCATCATCGGTTTGAAATCGGGCGACCTGCAGCGACTTGTCGTCAGCAGTCCCTCCGGCAACGTGATCGCCCAAAACGATGCTGCGCCCGTCGAGCACAATAAGGCTCAAGCTTTTCTGTTCACGGGTCGAAAGCGCCCCGCCAACGGCTGGGACCCGGGCACCTACAAGGCGGAATACACCGTTGAGCACGCTGGCCAGGTCGTGCTGAGAGAGCTCTGGGAACTCCCGGTTCGATCGCGTTGATCCAGGATATTTTCCTTTGATCCGCGGAGCCCGCATCCGCCCGCCCGCCGTCAAATCCCCTCGTCCGCGCAATCCCGACAGTTCCATCGGTTGCTCAAACCGCCCGCGACCGGTATAGGGCCATGGAAAGGATCACACCATGTCCGACATGCGCTTGATTGTTGCAGGAGCCGGCGGCCGGATGGGACGGGCGCTGACGCGGGCGATCGCCGAGAGCAAGGGCGCGGTGCTGGCCGGCGCGCTGGAGGCGCCGGGCTCGGAACTGCTCGGCAAGGATGCCGGCGTGCTCGCTGGCCTGCCGGCGAACGGAATCAAGCTCTCCGCGGATCTCTGGGCAATGTCGAAGGATGCCGACGGCATCCTCGACTTCACCGTCCCGGCAGCGACCATCGCCAATGTCGCGATCGCTGCCGAGCGCGGCATCGTCCACGTCATCGGCACGACCGGATTGTCCGGCTCCGACAACGCCGTGATCAGGAGCGTCACCAATCGCGCCGTCGTGGTGCAGTCGGGCAATATGAGCCTGGGCGTCAACCTGCTCGCCGCGGTGGTCAAGCGCGTTGCCAAGGCGCTCGACCAGAGCTTCGATATAGAGATCGTCGAAACCCATCATCGCATGAAGGTCGACGCGCCCTCGGGCACGGCGCTGATGCTGGGCCAGGCTGCAGCCAGCGGCCGCGGCGTCACCCTCGATGAACATTCCGAGCGTGGGCGCGACGGCATCACCGGCGCGCGCCGGCCGGGCAATATCGGTTTCGCGTCCTTGCGCGGCGGCACCGTGGCCGGCGATCACAGCGTCAGTTTCCTCGGCCCGTTCGAGCGCCTGACGCTGTCGCATCAGGCCGAGGACCGCATGCTGTTCGCCCATGGCGCGCTGAAGGCGGCGCTGTGGGCGCACGGCAAGCAGCCGGGGCACTACTCCATGGCCGACGTGCTCGGCCTCGCCGACATCTGAACGAACCCAACGGAAAGCAGTCAATGAGCGAACGTCTTCTCGTGCTCGTGCGCCACGGCCAGAGCGAATGGAATCTGAAGAACCTGTTCACGGGGTGGAAGGATCCTGACCTCACCGAGCTCGGTGTGAACGAAGCCAGGGAAGCCGGCCGCAAGCTAAAGGCGCAGGGTCTCGTGTTCGACGTCGCCTTCACCTCGGTCTTGACGCGCGCGCAGCACACGCTGGATCTCATCCTCGCCGAGCTCGGCCAGACCGGTCTGCCGACTTCGAAGGACCTCGCGTTGAACGAGCGCGACTACGGCGATCTCTCCGGTCTCAACAAGGACGATGCCCGCAAGAAATGGGGCGAGGACCAGGTGCTGATCTGGCGCCGCTCCTACGACGTGCCGCCGCCCGGCGGCGAAAGCCTGAAGGACACCCTCGCGCGGGCGCTGCCCTATTACGTGCAGGAGATCCTGCCCGGCGTGCTCAACGGCAAGCGCACCCTGGTTGCTGCCCACGGCAACTCGCTGCGCGCGCTGATCATGGTGCTGGAGAAGCTCTCGCCGGAGGGCATCCTGAAGCGCGAGCTCGCCACCGGCGTGCCGATCATCTATCGGCTCAATGCGGATTCGACGGTGGCCTCGAAGCTGGATCTGGCGGGCTAATCGACACTGTCATTCCGGGGCGCCCGAAGGGCGAACCCGGAATCTCGAGCTTCCCAGGTGCGCAATTGCGCACCATGGTTCGATACTTCGCATCGCCCCGGAACGACATCGGAAAGTCACTCCATCCCCAGCTGCCCCGCTTCCCAGCCCAGCATCGCCTGTTTGCGGGTGATGCCCCAGTGGTAGCCGGTGAGCGTGCCGCTCTTGCCGAGCGCGCGATGACAGGGCACGACGAAGGAGACCGGATTCTTGCCGACGGCAGCGCCGACGGCGCGTGAGGCCTTCGGGCTGTTGATGTTGCAGGCGATGTCGGAATAGGACACCGCGCGTCCCATCGGAATCCTCAGCAGCGTCTCCCACACCCGCACCTCGAAATCGGTGCCGATCAGGACCACGCGCAGCGGCTGATCCTGCCGCCACAGCCTTGGGTCGAAGATGCGCGCTGCGAGCGGTGCGGTGCCTTCGTGATCTTCCACATAAGTGGCATTCGGCCAGCGCCGCGTCATATCGGCGAGCGCGATCCCCTCTTCGCCGGGATCGGCGAAGGCAAGCCCAGACAGTCCACGGTCTGTGGCGATCACGATCGCGGTGCCGAACGGCGAGGGATGGAAGCCGTAGCGCAGGGTGAGGCCGGCACCGCCGTTCTTCCACTCGCCTGGCGACATCGCTTCGTGGGTGACGAAGAGATCGTGCAGCCGGCCCGGCCCCGACAGGCCGGAGTCGAGCGCCGCGTCGAGGATGCTGGCGGACTCCCTGAGCAGGTTCTTGGCGTGGTCGAGGGTGAGCGCCTGCATGAAAGCCTTCGGCGTGATCGAAGCCCAGCGGCGGAACAGATGGTGCAGTTCATCCGGCGTGACCCCGGCGGCATCCGCCATCGCCTCGATGGTCGGCTGCGCGCGCCAGTTCGCCGAAATGAAGGCGATCGCCCGGCGCACCGAATCATAGTCGCGCAAGGCGGCGTTCTGGGTGCCCGGCTTGGCCAGGCGCTGGTCATGTATCGCGAGGGTCATCATGACCGGAAATGTAGGAGAGGGGGTGGCTCGAAACCACCCGATTTCCGACTGTGCTCAGGTCACCGGATTATAGGTCGGTCCACGCCGCGCAGCGTTCAGGGCTCCGACCAAGGCATTGTAAAAGCTGGCTTTTTCATCAGGTCCGAGAAAGCCGGCGATGAGCAGCCGGCGGCCGCGCGAGATCAGATAGAGATGCTCGATGCCGTATTCCTCGTCGACCTCCTGGTCGAGCCGGACCCAGAGTGGATTGAACGTCCATTCGGCAACCTGGCCACGATGGCTGACGCGCCGCACGCGCAATTCCGACGGC
Organism: Bradyrhizobium genomosp. I (2014); assembly: GCF_000261685.1. Taxonomy (GTDB): domain Bacteria; phylum Pseudomonadota; class Alphaproteobacteria; order Rhizobiales; family Xanthobacteraceae; genus Bradyrhizobium. Next base: position 22,344 of record NZ_AJQE01000295.1, read on the forward strand.
GTAACCACGATCTCCTCGCTGGCCCGCGCCGCGCGGAAATTGACCTTGAAGGCCCACCAGATCACCAGCACGTCGAGACCGAAGAAGCCGAACACCGGCCAGGCGCCCATCATCAGGAAAGCGAGGCCCGTGACGAAGCTGACGGCGCTCAGGAACAGCATCACGGCGAGAAAGCCGGTGCGGTTCAGCGAGCGGTGCGGCGTCAGCAGCGCGGAGAAAATCCGAGGCTCGTCCTCGCTTTCAGATCGCGTGCGCTCAATTTCGTTGCCTGTGCTCATCGTCCCTCAGTATATCCCGATCATGGCGAAAATCACCCGCAAGCCGGCCTCGCGCAAAGCGGCGGTGCCGAAGAAAAAGGCAAAGCCGGTCGCGGCCAAACCGAAAGCGCCCGCGAGGAAAACGCTCAAAGCCACAAGACCCTGGACGCCGGCTGAGGTCCACGAGGTCTTCAGCCGTTTCCGCAAGGCCAACCCGGAGCCGAAGGGCGAGCTCGAGCACGTCAATCCGTTCACGCTGCTGGTCGCCGTGGTGCTGTCGGCGCAGGCGACCGACGCCGGGGTCAACAAGGCGACACGCGCATTGTTCGAAGTCGCCGACACCCCGCAGAAGATGCTCGACCTCGGCGAGGAGCGGCTGCGCGACTACATCAAGACCATCGGCCTCTACCGCACCAAGGCGAAGAACGTGATCGCGCTGTCGGCGAAGCTGCTCAGCGAATTCGGCGGCCAGGTGCCGCGCACGCGCGCCGAGATCGAGTCGCTGCCCGGCGCCGGACGCAAGACAGCGAACGTCGTGCTCAACATGGCCTTCGGCGAGCACACCATGGCGGTCGATACGCATGTCTTCCGCGTCGGCAACCGAACCGGGCTTGCGCCCGGCAAGACACCCCTTGAGGTCGAGCTCGGTCTCGAAAAGGTCATCCCGGCCGAGTTCATGCTGCATGCCCATCATTGGCTGATCCTGCACGGCCGCTATACTTGCCTCGCGCGCAAGCCGCGCTGCGAGGTGTGCCTGATCAACGATCTTTGCCGGTGGCCGGAGAAGACGGTGTGAGATCGCGGTGAGTTCGTTTGAGGTTAAGCCGTGAGTCAACAAGAGCAAAGTCCATCATCGGCTCCGGCCGCACCGCCGGCCTCATCGCCCAAGCCAACACAGCGGCCGGCCACGCCGCTCTGGAGCCGGCTCGCGATCCCGCTGTTTGCGGTCATCGTCGCGCTCGCCTTCGTCGGGCTGGCGACGCTGCGCTTCGACGAATGGGTCGGCAGTGCGGTGATCCAGACCACCAATGACGCCTATGTGCGCGCCGAGCTGACGCGGCTTTCGAGCCGCGTCTCGGGCGAAGTGCTCAGCGTGGGGGTCACCGATTTCCAGCGCGTCAAGGCCGGCGACCTCCTGATCCAGATCGATCCCGCCGATTACGAGGCGCAAGTCGCGCAGGCCGAAGCTGCGGTCGCCGCGGCGCAAGCCGCGCTCGACAATCTCGCCAACCAGATCGAGCTGCAATATGCGACGATCGCGCAGGCGCAGGCCGCACGGCTGTCTGCGGAGGCCATGGAGGTCGAGGCACGGCAGGAGCAGGAGCGTCAGCAATCGCTGTCGCAGACCGAATCCGGCACGCGCCAGCGCCTCGAGCAGGCGGTGGCCGCTTACGCCAAGGCACAGGCCGACGTTCGCGCGAGCCGCGCAGTGATCGCGGCCCAGCAGCATCAGCTCGAAGTCCTGCAAGGTACCAGGAAGCAGCGCGCCGCCGATGTCGAGGCGGCCAAGGCGACGCTGGCGGGTACGAAGCTCAAGCTTGGTTACACGAAGATCACCGCCCCGTTCGACGGTGTTGTCGGCGAGCGCCAGGTGCAGCCCGGCGACTACGTCAATATCGGCACCAACCTCATCAACGTGGTGCCCCTGCCCAAGGTCTATGTGATCGCGAACTACAAGGAGACCCAGCTCACGCATGTGGCACCGGGCCAGCCGGTCGAGATCACCGTCGACAGTTTCCCGCGCGAGAAGCTGCGCGGCCGGGTCGAGCGCATTGCGCCGGCGACGGGTGCACAGGTGGCACTGCTGCCGCCCGACAATGCAACAGGCAATTTCACAAAGGTCGTGCAGCGCATTCCCGTGCGCATTCAGTTCGATGACGACCAGCCGCTGGTGGCGCGGCTGGTGCCGGGCATGTCGGTGGTCACCAGCATCGATACGAAGGCCGCGAATGGCCGAAAATGACGGTGCCAGCCGCGAACCGCTCTCGCGCGGCGGCGTCGCGCCGCAGCCCCTGTTCGCCGTCGTGGCGGTGCTGCTCGGCTCGTTTCTCGCCAATTTCGACAGCCGGCTGACCACGGTCGGCCTGCCGGATCTCCGCGGCGCGTTCTCGCTCGGTTTCGACGAGGGCGCCTGGCTCTCCACCGCCGGCATCGGCTCGCAGATATTCATCGCGCCTGCGGTGGCCTGGCTTGCCACGGTGTTCGGCCTGCGCCGCGTCCTTGGCATCCCCAGTCTCGTCTATGCCGCCGTCTCGTTCATCATTCCCTTCGTGCACGACTATCCGACATTGCTCGCGCTCAGCGTCGTGCATGGTCTCCTGCTCGGCACCTTCGTGCCGGCGACGCTGATGATCGTGCTCCGCAATCTGCCGATCCGCTGGTGGCTGCCGGCGATCTCGATCTATGCGATCCGCGTCGGCTTCGCGTTGGACACCTCGACCTCGCTGGTCGGCTTCTATGTCGACCATCTCGGCTGGCAATGGCTGTACTGGCAGGGCGTCGTGATCGCGCCCTTGATGGGCCTGATGGTCTATCTGGGCACGCCGCACGAGCCGGTCAACCGCGCGCTGCTGCGCGAGGCCGATTGGGGCGGCATGCTGCTGCTCGGCGCCTCGGTCTCGATGATCTATGCGGGGCTTGACCAGGGCAACCGGCTGGACTGGCTCGGTTCGGGCACGGTGATGGCACTGCTCGCAGCGGGCGCGGTACTGTTTCTGGCCTTCCTCCTCAACGAATCGCTGGTGCGGCAGCCCTGGGCGCATGTGAACGTGCTGTTCTCGCGCAATATCGGCCTGGGACTGGTGCTGATCCTGCTCTACACGCTGACGAGCCTGTCCAATGCGTCGCTGGTGCCGAACTTCCTCGCCACCATCGCGCTGCTCAGACCGGAGCAGAGCGGCATGCTGCTGCTCACCTATGGCGCCTTGCCGATGTTCGTGCTGGTGCCGGTCTCGATCTGGCTGCTGAGGCATTTCGATACGCGGACCGTGATCGTGGTGGGCTTTGCCTGCTTCGCCGCGGCCAATCTTTGGGGCACGCGACTCACTCACGACTGGGCACGCGAGGACTTCGCCGGCATCGTGCTGCTCCAGGCGCTCGGGCAGTCGCTGACCCTGCTGCCGTTGATCATCACGCTACTCTCCAACTCCGATCCGAGCCGCGCCACCTCCTTTGCCGCCTATATCCAGATCATGCGTCTCGGCGGCGCCGAGATCGGCGTGGCGCTGATGGGCACCTGGCTGCGCGTGCGCGAGCAGGTCCATTCCTTCTATCTCGGCCAGAACCTTGCGGTCGGCGATGTCGACGTGGTGCAGAGGCTGAAGCAGCTTGCCGATCACTTCGCCGCCCATGGCACAGGATCGGCGCAGGCGCGCGCGGTCGGCACGCTGGGGGGCATCGTCCAGCGCGAGGCCAATGTGCTCGCCTATATCGACGGTTTCTGGCTGTGCTTCTGGCTCGCGATAGCCGCGCTTGCAATCGTCGCGCTGGTCACGCGCGCGCCGACGGGTCCCTTCACGCCGGCGCCGTTCGGCTTCGCCAGAATGGTGTTGCGGAAGTGTGGGGTGCAGGTGAGCTGAACGAGTTCACGCCGCGGGGTCGGTCCCCTTTCCCACTTGCGGGAGAGGGGCGCACCTTTGCTGGCACGCAGTGAAGCGTCACCGCACCTGCCGCGCCGGCTCGACCAGCTCGGGCCGCGGGCCCGATAGCCGCTTGTGCATGTGGACCATGAAGGCCATGCCGAAGATCGGCGTCGCCAGATTGACGATCGGGATCGAGACGAAGGCGGCGATGAACAGGCCGGCGGTGAAGATGGTCGCGGCATGGTCGCGCCGCATCGCCTTGGCTTCTTCCGGGGGGCGGAAGCGCATCGCGGCGAGCTCGAAATATTCACGGCCGAGCAGCCAGGCGGCGGCGAGGAAGAAGATCAGGAAACCCGCGCCGGCGAACAGCACCAGGGGCAAGGCGGCGAGGTAGACCAGGATCGTCAAGAGGGCGGTCTTGATGCCCTCGAGCATCGCCTGGCTGAACGGCAGCGCCATGCCGGGCCGCTCGGCCGGATAATGCTCGCGCTCGACGATGTCGGCGACGTCGTCGACGAACAGGCTCGCCACCAGCGAGGTGATCGCGGGCATCAGGAAGACGCCGCCGAACACGACTCCCAGGCCCGCCGCGATCGAGACGATCCACGACAGGACTTCGATCGATGAATGCCAGCCCGGCCCGAGCAGGCCCTCCAGCCAGACCTCGCCATTGGTCGCAAACCAGCTGAGCAGCCGCTGCAAACCGATCGCCAGCACGGTGATCAGCACAAGCGCCAAGCCGATCGATCGCCACAGGATCGAGCGCATCGGCGGCGAGATCATTTGTGACAGCGCCTTGATGGCGGCATCCAGCATGGGGCACCCTCTCAGGTCAACACTTCGCGAGAGGTAGACACCCAATGCGGCTTCGGCAAGGGCGGCCGACTGCCCGGGACGCGACCGTGTCCGGGGCACGCAAGCGCCCGGCTACCCATGCCTGTGCCCGTGCTTGCGTGCCTTCGCCTGCTTGCCTTCGCCGGTCGGAATCATCACCACGCGGCCGTAGCGCACGCCGCGTTCGGCGATGATGTGGTCGGCGAAGTGGCTGACTTCGGAGGCGTTGCCGCGCAGCGCCGTCATCTCCATGCAATTGTTGTCGTCGAGATGGACGTGCAGCGTCGCCAGCGCGAGGTCGTGATGGCCGTGGAATTCCTGCACCAGGCGCTTTGAGAGATCGCGCGCGGCGTGGTCGTAGACATAGACGAGACCGGCCACGCATTGGCCGGTCTGTGCCGTGTCCTCCGTGCTCTGTTGCAGGCCGGCGCGGGCGAGATCGCGAATGATCTCGGAGCGGTTCTGATAGCCGCGCGCCTCCGCCGCGGCGTCGATCTCCGCCAGGAGATCGTCCTCGATCGTGATGGTTATCCGCTGCATCAGGTCCTCTCCATCGGGCTCAGGGGGGTTGTAGCCTTTCCTCCGAAGGGAGGCGAGGGAGTCTGCCAGCAGGTCACAGACGCGTTGTGCGCAGGCGCAGCGCATTGCCGACTACGCTCACCGAGGACAGCGCCATCGCCGCCGCGGCGATGATCGGCGAGAGCAGCACGCCAAATGTGGGATAGAGGGCACCGGCCGCAATCGGAATGCCGGCGGCGTTGTAGATGAAGGCGAAGAACAGGTTCTGGCGGATGTTGCTCATGGTCGCCTGCGACAGTTTGCGCGCCCGCACGATGCCGACGAGGTCGCCCTTGAGCAATGTGACGCCGGCGCTCTCCATCGCCACGTCGGTGCCGGTGCCCATGGCGATGCCGACCTCGGCCGCCGCCAGCGCCGGGGCGTCGTTGACGCCGTCGCCGGCCATCGCGACGCTGCGGCCGGCCTTTTGCAGTTTTGCGACCACCGCGCTCTTCTGGTCCGGCAGCACCTCGGCTTCGACCTCGGCAATGCCGAGCCGGCGCGCCACGGCTTGCGCGGTCGTGCGGTTGTCGCCGGTGAGCATGATGACCTTGATGCCTTCGGCCGCGAGCGCCTTGAGCGCCTCCGGAGTCGAGGCCTTGACCGGGTCGGCGATCGCGAACAGGCCGGCAAGCCGGCCATCGACGGCCATGTTGATCACGGTCGCGCCGTCGCCACGCAGCCGTTCGGCTTCAGTGTCGAGCGATCTGGTATCGATGCCGATCGATGACAGATATCGTGCATTGCCGAGCACGATGGTCTTGCCGTCGACCTTGCCGGTCGCGCCCTTGCCCGTTGGCGAATCGAATTGCTCGACCTGGCCAAGGGCGAGCTGCTTTTCCCTGGCCGCGCGCATGATGGCGTCCGCCAGGGGATGCTCGCTGGCGCGCTCGACGCTGGCCGCAAGCCGCAGGATGTCATCTTCCGCAAAGCCGGCGGTCGGCACGATCGCGACCACCTTGGGCTTGCCCTCGGTCAGGGTGCCGGTCTTGTCGACCACGAGCGTGTCGATCTTCTCCATCCGCTCCAGCGCCTCGGCGTTCCTGATCAGCACGCCGCCTTGCGCGCCGCGGCCGACGCCGACCATGATCGACATCGGGGTCGCAAGTCCGAGCGCACAGGGGCAGGCGATGATCAGCACGCTGACGGCGGCGACGAGACCGAAGGCCAGCCGCGGTTCCGGTCCGAACCAGGCCCAGGCGCCGAAGGCAGCGAGCGCGACGACGATCACCGTCGGGACGAACCAGCCTGAGACCTGGTCGGCCAGCCGCTGGATCGGCGCGCGCGAGCGCTGCGCGTCCGCGACCATCTGTACGATCTGGGACAGCAGCGTTTCGCGCCCGACCTTGTCGGCACGCATCACGAAGCTGCCCGACTGGTTCAGCGTGCCGGCGATGACCTTTGCACCGGTCTCCTTGGTCACGGGCATGGACTCGCCGGTGACCAGGGATTCATCGAGCGAAGAGCGTCCCTCCAGGATGATGCCGTCGACCGGGACCTTCTCGCCGGGACGAACGCGCAAGGAATCGCCGGCATGAAGCGTGTCGATCTCGACCTCGTGCTCGCTGCCATCGGCATTGACGCGGCGTGCCGTCTTCGGTGCAAGTTGAAGCAGTGCCTTGATTGCGCCTGAAGTCGCATCGCGGGCGCGCAGCTCCAGCACCTGGCCGAGCAGCACCAGCACCGTGATGACCGCAGCCGCCTCGAAGTAGACCGCGACCGCGCCTTCATGGCCGCGGAAGGTGTCAGGGAATATCTGCGGCGTGACGGTGCCGAGGATGCTGTAGACATAGGCCACCCCGGTGCCCATCGCGATCAGCGTGAACATGTTGAGGTTGCGCCTCAGCAGCGACTGCCAGCCGCGGACGAAGAACGGCCAGCCCGCCCACAGCACCACGGGAGTTGCGAAGACGAGCTGGATCCAGTTCGACAGCGTCGGATCGATCCAGCTGTGGGGGCCTGCGAGATGGCCTCCCATCTCCAGCGCCACCGGCGGCAGCGACAGCACGGCGCCGATCCAGAACCGGCGCGTCATGTCGGCGAGCTCCGGATTGGGGCCGGTCTCCAGGCTCGCGATCTCAGGCTCCAGCGCCATGCCGCAGATCGGACAGCTGCCGGGTCCGACCTGGCGGATCTCCGGATGCATCGGGCAGGTGTAGATCGTGCCCGCGGGCATTTCCGGCTCGGGCGTCTTCTCCTTCGCAAGATACTTGGCGGGATCGGCGGCGAACTTGGTGCGGCAGCCGGCCGAGCAGAAATGGAAGGTCTCGCCGTGATGTGTGAAGCGGTGCTTCGAGGTCGCGGGGTCGACCGTCATGCCGCAGACGGGGTCCTTCGCCTTGGTCGCGTCATCACCGTGCTCGTGGCCCTGATGATGGGCATGGCTGGAATGATCGCCGTCGCCGCCGCAGCACGAGGAGGTCGCGGGCTTCGCCGCCGGCGGTGCAGCTTTCGCGGAACAGCCGCATCCGGAATGGGTTTCCGCGTTGTGACGATGCTCGTTGTTGTTCATTGCCATGCTCCGGCCTTGTGCCTGGTCTTGTACCGGTCTTGCAACCCATACCCGGTAGGGGTATATAGAACGCATGCGCAAGGACATCAAGGCATCCGTCGGAAAACGTCTCGGCCGGATCGAGGGCCAGGTTCGTGGCCTCTCGAAAATGGTAGAGGAAGACCGCTACTGTATCGACATCGTCACGCAGATCTCGGCGGTGCGTGCCGCGCTGCGCCGGGTCGAGGAGGAGATCCTGAAGGACCATGTCGCCCATTGTGTCGAGCACGCCATTGCAAGCGGCGACAAGGTCGACCAGCGCGAGAAGATCGCGGAGCTGATGGCGGTGATCGGGCGGGCGGAACGGTAATTCTCGTCATTGCGAGGGCGCCGCGACGTGGACGCCGAAGCTTGACGGGGCGGAATCATCCAGAATTCGTCGCGGAAAGATTCCGCAGGCTTCGTCGCCGCGCTCTTCGCAATGACGGCTTTGGGCGAGATCTTCCCACAAGGTCGGTGTCGTCCCTGCGAAAGCAGGGATCCATAACCCCAGGGAGAAGCTTGACGAAGATTGGTCGTTCGGTACGCCTACGATCGGAACGATAGATTTCGCGGTATGGGTCCCGGCGTTCGCCGGGACGACAGCGGGGTTATGCCGCGATCTCGCAGGCGTTTCCGCGGCGCCGGGCGCGGTACATCGCGAGTTCGCTCAGCTGCACAAAATGCTCGGAGAAATTGGTGCTGATTTCAGCGGTCCGCGCACTCACTTGCTCAGCCGGAATCTCAGTCGGCGCCTCTTCGTCAATCGCTTCAGGAACGAGCGGCGGCGCCACGACCGTTTCTGGAAACACACCGAACGAGCCCGCTACCTCCTCGAGCGGCTTCTGCTTGTCGGCCCAGTGCAGGACGGTGTAGTCGAACCCGTGCACGATGGTGGGTTTGACGACTTCGAAATAGGGCGAGATGTCGAAGTCGCGGGGCATGTAGAGCGAGGAATCGCGGATGTGCAGGATCTCGCGGCGGGCGGCGCGGCTGCCGGCCTTGGTGATCTTCGGCAGGATCGGATAGCGCACGGCGTCGAACGCCTGCGCGATCAGTGCCGAGCAGATGATCTTGGTCGGGTCGCCTGAGCCGATCGCGATCATGCGCCGGCGCCAACGCTGCGGAACCGGCAGCGGGAACAGATAGCGCATGAGATCGACGATGTTCTTGGTGTCGTAGCCGAAGCCGATGCGGTTGATCGCATAGCGGCAGACTGTGGTGCGGTCCTCATAGGACAGCCCGACCGGGCGGCAGACGCGGGTGTGATACGGGAAATACTTCGACAGCGGCGCCGAGGTGACGCCTTCGCCGATATTGGCCTCGATCAGCACATGCGGCTCGCCGTCGGCCTCCTCCGCACCCTCGACCGGGCCGACATAGAGCGCGGCATGTGACCAGGTCGACTGCGTCAGATATTTGATGATGCCGGAGATGCGGTTGTTGCCCTCGACCAGCAGCACGTCGCCGGGCTCGATGACGCCGCGCAGATGCTCCGGGTCGCTCGGCGTGAACGGCTCGTAGCCGGGCACCTCCTTCGAGAGGTACGCGGCAATCACCTTGCCGACCGAATCCAGGACCGTCCCCATGTCAAACTCCCCCCACGGCCTTTTTCGGCCGTCTTTTCCCTTTCTCTATCATGGTCGAAACGTGTTGCAATTCGGTTCATCACTCTGTGAGATCAAGCACGATTGATTCACCATGATGGTTGCCGTGCAACATCAGATACGCCAAGGTTCGCGGGCTGTTCTCTTTGGCCGCAAGTCCCCGGAAACCATGACATGACAATCACGCGCCGCGGCTTCCTTTCGGCGTCGGCGGCTTTTGCGGCGATGCCGGTCCTGCGCGCAATCGCCGCGCCCCTGCCGCGGGAGGCCGACATCGTCGTCATCGGTGCGGGGGCTGCGGGAATTGCCGCGGCGCGGCGCATCATGGCGATGGGCCGCAAGGTCGTCGTGGTGGAAGCGGCATCCCAGATCGGCGGCCGCTGCATCACTGACAGCACGACGTTCGACACGCCGTTCGACCGCGGCGCACGCTGGATGCACAATCCCGACACAAATCCCATGATCCGGCTGGCGCGCAGTGTCGGGCTTGACGTGCTGCCGGTGCCATCGGGCCAGAAGATGCGCATCGGCCGCCGCAACGCGCGCGCGGGCGAGATCGAGCAGTTCCTGGCCGCGCTGGTGCGCGCCAACCGCGCCATCGACGAGGCCGCGCGCGGCAAGCTGGATACCTCCTGCGCATCCGTGCTGCCGAAGGATCTCGGCGACTGGGCGGGCGCGGCCGAGTTCATGCTGGGCGCGAGCTTCGCCGGCAAGGACCTGAAGGAGTTGTCCGCGATCGACAAGGGACGCGCGCAGGATCGCAACGCGGCGATCGCCTGTCGCCAGGGCCTTGGCACGCTGATCACCAGGCTCGCCGAGCAGACGCCGGTGGCGCTGTCGACGCCAGCTAGCCGAATCGCCTGGAGCAGCCGCGACGTCAGCGTGGAGACGCAAGCCGGCAAGATCGCCGCGCGCGCCGCCATCATCACGGTCTCGACCAATGTACTGACATCGGGCGCGATCAGGTTCGCACCCGACATTCCCAAGCGCACGTTGGACGCGGCATCGAAGCTCACCCTCGGCAGCTACGATCGCATCGTGCTGCAACTGCCCGGCAATCCGCTCGGCCTGTCGCGCGACGATATTCTCATCGAGCAGAGCAATTCGACGCGCACGGCGCTCATGTTCGCCAATATCGGTGGCTCCTCGCTGTGTTCGATCGATGTCGGCGGCTCCTTCGGTCGCGATCTCTCCGAGCAGGGCGAGAAGGCCATGGTCGCCTTCGCGAAGGAATGGATCACAAAACTGTTTGGCAGAGAGGCCGCTTCCGCCGTGCAGAAGGCCAGTACGACGCGCTGGAACGCCTCTCCCTATGTGATGGGCGCGATGTCGGCATCCTCGCCCGGCGGCCAGCTTTCGCGAAAAACCCTGAGCGAGCCGATCGGAAACATGTTCCTCGCCGGCGAGGCCACGCACGAGACGCTGTGGGGCACTGTCGACGGCGCCTGGGAAAGCGGCGAGCGCGCCGCTGATGCCGCCTTGCGCAAGATCGGCGCGCTCAAGCCCGAGCCGGCCGACATGCCGACGCAATCGACGAAGAAGCGCAGGGCACCGCGGCAATAGCAACAAAGTCGCAACACTTCGCAGGGATGACGAAGAGAGTTAACGCAACACCCCATCCAGCACCGGCAGCCCGGCAATCACCACTATCGCAATCAGCGCGTAGCAGATGCCGCGAAACACCTTTTCGCTGGCGCGGCCGAACAGAGAGGCACCGAAGGCAACTCCGATCGCATAGACCGGTCCGACGATCAGCGAGAGCACCAGCGATTCGCGCGAAATCAGGCCTGTCGCTGCATAACTGACCATCGAGAAGAAATCCGACGCGCCGAAGAACAGCACGATGTTGGCGCGGGCGACGATCGGTGCGATCGGACGGCCGAGCCAGTAGCCGACGATCGGCGGGGCGCCGGG
>NZ_AJQE01000296.1 GCF_000261685.1 Bradyrhizobium genomosp. I (2014)
AGAAGCCAGAGAGGCCTCCGATACCGACCGAGAGCCAGGTGTGGTCCTTGCCGCGGTAGCGCCAGCCCGACAGCAGCAGAAGCAGGAGCGCGGCGACCAAGCAGGAGATGATCCAGCGCGTGGTGACGGGTTCGAGCACGCTCAGGAAATAGGTGCCGACGGGCACGCCGATCAGCGCGCCGAGCACGATCACCGCGGTTGCCCTGCGGTCGGCCTTCCGCCATGCGTCGGGCAGCAGCGGTGTGGCCGCGACGAAATCGATGACGAGCAGCAAGGCCGCAACGAGCCGCGGCGCCGCGATGCTGCTTGCCAGCGGCATGAAGATCAGCGCCGAGCCGAAGCCGGAGAAGCCGCGCGCGGTGCCCGAAACGAAGGCGACGGCGCACAGCGCCATCGCAATGGCGAGGCTGACGTCCTTCGGGAGAAAGTCGGCGAGGCTCATGCTCCGTGCTTCTGGAGCATGGTGTCGTCTGAAAACCGCTCCGCACTTTTCGCCATCATGCTCTCAGGGTGCCGCCGGTCTTCTTCGTGACCTCGGCCACGATCTTGGCGCCGACAGCCTCGATCTCCTGGTCGGTCAGCGTCTTCTCACGCGGCTGGATCGTCACCGCGATCGCGATCGATTTCCTGCCGTCATCGATGCCCTTGCCCTCGTAGACGTCGAAAACGTTCACGCCGGTGATCAGCTTCTTGTCGACGCCTTGCGCGGCGCGGACGATGTCGCCGGCCTTCACGGCGCGGTCAACGATGAAGGCGAAGTCGCGCGTAACCGGCTGGAAGGCGGAGAGCTCGATCAGGGGCTTGGCACGGGTCGGCTTCCTCTTCGCCTCAGGGATGCGGTCGAGAATCACCTCGAACACCATCAACGGACCGTCGACGCCGAGCGCCTTGAGCGCGCGGGGATGCATCTCGCCGAAACAGCCGAGCACATTCTGTGGACCGATCTGGATCGTGCCGGACCGGCCCGGATGCAGCCAGCCGGGGCCGCCGGCGACGATCTGGAGCGCCTGCATCGGAGCACCGGCCGCAGCCAGCACCGCCAGGGCGTCGGCTTTCGCGTCGAACACGTCCGCCTGCGCCGAGCCGGTCCAGTGCCGCCCGAGACCTTCCGAGGACGCAAAACCGCGGCGCACGCCGCTTGCCGCCATGAACTGGTCCTGCGGGCGATCGCCCTTGAAGATCTGGCCGACCTCGAACAGCGCGACATCGCCAAAGCCGCGATCGGCATTGGCCTGCGCGGCGGCGACGAGGCCCGCAAGCAGGGTCGGGCGCATGTCCGACAAATCAGACGCAATCGGGTTGGCCACTTCGAGCTCGCGCTGGCCGCCGCCGAACAATTCTGCCGCGGGTTTTGCGATGAAAGACCACGTCACAGCTTCGACCATGCCGCGGCTCGCGAGCGCGCGTCGCGCGCGGCGGGTGCGCAGCTGCAGCGAAGTCAACACGGACTTGCGCGCGTCCTCGCCGCGCTCGAACGGCGTCATCGGCACCTTGTCGACGCCGAAGATCCGCACGATCTCCTCGACGATGTCGGCTTTGCCGTGCACGTCGGTGCGCCAGGACGGCACCGCGACCTTCACGACCGGGCCGGGGCCCGCCATCATGAAGCCGAGATGGGTCAGGATGCGCTTCATCTCTGCTTGCGGCACCTCGATGCCGGAGAGGCGCTTCACTTCCGTGACGGGGAAATCGATCACGCGGTCGTCGCCGTAGGATTTGCCGGCCACGACGGTCTCGGACGGCGTGCCGCCGCACATCTCCATCACCAGCCTGGTCGCGAGCTCGAGGCCGGGCACCATGAAGGCCGGATCGACGCCGCGCTCGAAACGGTAACGCGCATCCGAGTTGATGCCGAGCTTGCGGCCGGTCTGGGCGATGTTGATCTCGTTCCACAGCGCCGATTCGATCAGCACGTCAGTCGTGCTTTCGTCGCAGCCCGAGGCTTCGCCGCCCATGATGCCGGCGAGGGATTCGACGCCATGCCCGTCGGCGATCACGCAAATGGCGGGATCGAGCTTGTAGGTGCGGCCGTCGAGCGCGAGCAGGCTCTCGCCCTCATGCGCGCGGCGCACGACGAGATTGCCCTTGACCTTCTTGGCGTCGAACACATGTAGCGGACGCGCGCGGTCGAAGGTCATGAAGTTGGTGATGTCGACCAGCGCGTTGATCGGGCGCAGCCCGATCGCGGTCAGCCGCTTCTGCAGCCATTCCGGCGACGGCCCGTTCTTGACGCCGCGCACGAGACGGAGCGCGAAGCCGGGACACAGCGTGGAATCCTCGACCGTGACCTTCACCGGGCAGGGGAATTCGCCCTTGATCGGCTTGATGGCCGGGTCCTTGAACTTGCCCATGTCGGCGGCGGCGAGGTCGCGGGCGATGCCGTGCACGCCGGTGCAGTCCTGCCGGTTCGGCGTCAGGTTGATCTCGACGACGGGATCACCGAGCCCAGCCCATTCGGCGTAAGCAGCGCCAACAGGCGCGTCCGCCGGCAATTCCATGATGCCGTCATGGTCGTTGGAGATCTGCAGTTCGGCCGCCGAGCACAGCATGCCGCGGCTTTCGACGCCCCGGATGGTGCCGACGCCGAGCGTGATGTCCTTGCCGGGAATGTAGGTGCCCGGCGGCGAGAACACGCTGACGAGCCCGGCGCGCGCGTTCGGCGCCCCGCATACCACCTGCACCGGCGCGCCGCCGTCGCCGGTGTTGACCATGCAGACGCGCAGGCGATCCGCGTTGGGATGCTGCTCGGCCGTGATCACCTTCGCAATGGTGAACGGCTTGAGCGCCTTGGCCTTGTCCTCGATATTCTCGACCTCGAGCCCGATCATGGTGAGCTTCTCGGCGAGCTTGTCCAGCGGCTCGTCGGTGTCGAGATGATCCTTCAGCCAGGAGAGGGTGAATTTCATGGCTGTGTGCCTCGGCTTTTGTCAGTGTTAACGAATTGATCTTGGTCGGTGTCAGCGTTCCCTCCCCCCTTGTGGGGCAGGGCTATCGCATGTGACCGATA
>NZ_AJQE01000297.1 GCF_000261685.1 Bradyrhizobium genomosp. I (2014)
AGCGCCGTAGCGAGCGGGCGGCTTTGCTAGTCAGCTACACCACGGGGACACGATCCAGGGATTGCGGACACGAAGCCGGAGGCCCGTGGGAGGGCTATCCGCCATGCCAGCCAAGATATCGAAGAATCTACCGATTTTGGTGAGCGCGCTGGGGCTCGAACCCAGGACCCCGTGATTAAAAGTCACGTGCTCTACCGGCTGAGCTACGCGCTCCCATGGCCGCCGATGGCTTCGAAAAGAGATCGCCATCGTGTTCGGGCATTTCGAGAAGCATGTCTTGCCGCAACGCTCGACTTGCGGTGCGGGGAAAACCGGCCGTTTCCGGATCATGCTGTCGGCCCGCGCTGTGTAGGGGGAGTGGCCGCGGAGGTCAATAGTGCCGGCCGCTGCCAAAGTTCATGGCGGGAGCGGGGATTCGCTCGCGCCATCCGCAGCTTAAGCTGGAATTCTCAACCTGATTGGCGGGCCGCCATCCACTCTGAAGAGCGAGGATAGCCTGCCGGCCGTCACTTCGTCTCCCGCCGCATCTCGCTCGGCACGGCTTGCGGCGCGCCAACGGGCGGCAGCGCGACTGGGCGCAGGCCGATCAGCTCTGCGGTTCGGATCGCGCTGTCGTGCCAGAACTGGAACGAGTTGATGCGGCTGAGCTCGAGGATGGCGATGGCGACCGCGGCCAGGAACGGCAGGCTTTGCAGCACCAGCACGCCGGCGAAGATGTAGATCTCGGTGATCTGCCGAAAACTGTTGGAGGCGATCAGCACGCCGGCGCCGACCACGAGCAGGGTGCCGATCACGGCCTCCCAGAACGCCTGGAACTCGATCGACATCCTGGACAGGCCGCCCTTGGAGGTACGGGCGAACGCGATGTGCTCGGTGATCAGGCCCTGCGCCACCGCGCGCGACACAGTCCACTGCACGCTCATCGCCGCGATCATGGCACCCAGCATCTGGCCGGGCTTGATCGCGACGCGGGCGCGGTACATCGACAGGAAGTGGGCCAGCGAGACGATGAAGGCGCCGATGATCGGCAGCGTCAGGATCTTGTCGGGGATGGCGATGTCGGCGAAGGCGACGATCGGCACCCAGACGAGGTTGAGCAGCGCCACCACCACGCCGAGGCTTTCGGCGCCCAGCCAGTTCAGCCAGCCGAGGCCATATTCGCGCCTCTGGTCGGGCGTCAGCCGGCTCGCACCCGGCAGGAAGCGGCGCCAGTGCTTCTTGACGATCTGCAGGCCGCCATAGGCCCAGCGGTGCCGCTGCTTCTTGAAGGCCTCGTAGGTGTCGGGCAGCAGGCCTGCGCCATAGCGCGTGTTGGTGTAGTGCGTGACCCAGCCAAGCTCCTGAATCGCAAGGCCCAGATCGCTATCCTCGCAGATCGTGTCGCTCGACCAGCCGCCGGCCATGTCCATGGCGGCGCGGCGGATCAGGCACATCGTGCCGTGCACGATGATGGCGTTGGCCTCGTTGCGCTGGACCATGCCGATGTCGAAGAAGCCGGCATATTCGCCGTTCATGATGTAGTGCATGATCGACAGATCGCCGTCGCGATGTTCCTGCGGCGCCTGCACGAGGCCGACGCGCGGATCGGCGAAGGCCGGCACGAGATCCCTAAGCCAGTCGGGCTCGACGACATAGTCGGCATCGAGGATGCCGATGATCTCGGCGTCCGCCGCGGTGCGGTCCATTGCGATGCGCAGCGCGCCGGCCTTGAAGCCCTGCACCTTCTCGGCGTTGATGAACTTGAAGCGTTCACCGAGCGCGCGGCAGTGGTCCTGGATCGGCTGCCAGAAGGCGGGGTCCGGCGTGTTGTTGATTATGACCACGCATTCGTAGTTCGGGTAGTTCAGCCGCGACAGCGCATCCAGCGTCTGCTTGAGCATCTCGACCGGCTCGAAATAAGCGGGGATGTGGATCGAGACCTTTGGGTAGTAATTCTCCGGAACGTTCGCGACCGGCTTGCCCTTGCCGAGCAGCCGCTGCGGCGGGGGGG
>NZ_AJQE01000298.1 GCF_000261685.1 Bradyrhizobium genomosp. I (2014)
GTTCCAGAACGCGAACACGGTCGCGGCCCAGGCGCCGACGCCGTTGGCGGTCGCCGACAGCAGGAAGGCCTGTTTCGCGGTCGCTTTCTCGATCCGCAGGATCGGCAGCGACAGCAGGATGCCGACCAGCAGCGCGATGCCCATCAGCTTCCAATAGTCGGGGTTTTCCACCGGGCCGGTCCAAGCGAATTTCGGCTCGCGGCTGGCGTTGAGGATGCCCCAATACGGACCGACGCCGCCTTCGAAATATTTCCAGGGCTGATCGATCGCCTCGACGATGTTGTATTCCATGCCGATGGCTTCGGCGCGGGAGACGAAGTTGCGCAGGACCAGCGCCTGCTGGAACGGGCCCGGGTCGGCGTTGCGCAAATTGTAGCCCTGGCTCGGCCAGCCGAACTCGGCGATCACGATGCGCTTGCCGGGGAACAGGTTGCGCAGCAGGTTGTAGCGGTCGACGGCCTGGTCGACCGCCTGGTCCGAGCGGAAGTTTTCCCAATAGGGCAGCACGTGCGCTGCGATGAAATCGACGTTGGAGCCGAGGTCGGGATTGTCGCGCCAGATGTTCCAGATCTCGCCGGTGGTGACGGGCACGCGGACCGCGCCCTTCACCTTCTTGATCATCTCGATGAGGTCTTCGACCTTCTGCTCGCCGCGGTAGATCACCTCGTTGCCGACCACGACGCCGACGACGTTACTGTTCTTGCGGGCGAGCTCGATGGCGGCCTTGATCTCGCGCTCGTTGCGGTCCTTGTCCTTGTCGATCCAGGCGCCGACGGTGACCTTGAGGCCGAACTCGGCCGCGATTGGCGGCACCAGTTCCACGCCGCCCGTGGACGAATAGAGGCGGATCGCGCGCGTCATGGTCGACAGCGTCTTCATGTCGGCGCGGATTTTCTCGACGGTCGGAATGTTGTCGATGTCGGGGTGGGCCGAGCCCTCGAACGGCGCGTAGGAGACGCTGGGCAGGAGGCCGTTGAAATCGGGCGCGGGTTCCCTGTCGCGCAAGACTCCCCACAGCCCTGCATGGAGCGCGGACACGAGCAACAGAACGGCGGCGACAACGCGCATCGCGGCTAAACCAAAAGGGGCTGAGGTGGCAGGGAAGCGGATCCGACCCCGAGATCCGACCGAGTCCGCGGCAACGGGAGCATAACTCTGCCGCGCTGTTTCACAACTGTCATGGCCTCATGTCCTTATGAGGGCATGCCTTTTCGAACGACGCGCGGCAGTGCCAACCGTCTCTATGGCCGATCGTTCCTGAACGACAGCTGAAACGAGCAGTGACTATTCAAGACCTTGGGCTATTTCGGGGGCGCCGGCGACGGGCTTGCCGCAGGCGAGGGGCTCGCGGCCGGCTGCGGCGCCGGCGAATTGGCTGCCGCC
>NZ_AJQE01000299.1 GCF_000261685.1 Bradyrhizobium genomosp. I (2014)
CGGGTTGATCCAGCATGCGTGCACGCGGCTGTCCAGAGTCTCGGCCACCTTGGGATCGATCTGGGCGCCGAACCGGGTCAGGCAGCGGAAGGCGGCCTGGATGTGGCCGCCGGGACAGCCGAAGCGGTCGTAGAGGTCGAGATGGCGGAACGCGGTATCGAGGTCGTCGCGCCACATCAGCCGGACCACGCGCCGGCCGAGCCAGACGCATTCGGGGTTGCCGGCCGGACCGTTGATCACCTTGGCCGCTTCGGCGAACTCGTCGGTGCGGCGCTGGTTCTGGGCGGCATCCTTGGCAGCGTCGGCGGGCTGGGCGGCGGCCTTGCCCTGGTCGGGGGCTGGTGCGCCGCTCTGGGCGGAGGCGCCACCAACACCAGTCAGAACGAGCAAGGAGGAGACGGCCAAGGTGGCGGCGAACTGCCGCAGGACCGCGTTTCGTAACTCGAACACCCGTTGCCGCATGAATTCCCCAATGTATCCGCTGCCGTCCGCGTCAGGATCCCGCGGACGCGCCGGTGATGGCGTCCAAATGGGTCTCCAATGCGGCGGAAAAGTCTTTCGGAGTCCATGACCTGTATTTCGAATTTTGTCCAGCAAAGTCACGATCCTACAGCCCGGTCGAACAGCCCAGCCGCATTCCTTTGGGGGAGGAGCGGATCCGCAGAGTGGATCGGCATCTGGGCACCCCCTTGGCAGACGGCGTGCAAGCGGGTAATCGACGGGCCCTTCGCGGAGGACCGAACCGATTTCTCTTCGTACGCCACTGGCGCTTCTGCTCGTTTCACTGGGCGCGATTGCTGCCGTGTGGTGGTGGTTGGCGACGCCAATCACGCTCGCGCGCGCTCCGATCGATCCTGCCGAGAAGGTCCAATGCGTCTCCTACGCGCCGTTCCGCGGCGAGCAGACGCCGCTGAACGCTTGGACTCACATTGAGGCCGATCAGATCGAGCAGGATCTGCGCCAGCTCAAAGAGATCACCGACTGCGTTCGCACCTATTCGATGGAGAACGGGCTCGACCAGGTGCCGGCGATCGCCGCCAAGGTCGGCGGGCTGAAGGTGCTGCAGGGCATCTGGCTCTCCAGCAACCGAGCCAAGAACTTCGCGCAGGCGGCGCTCGCCGTGCGCCTCACCAAGGAATTCCCGGACATCATCACCGCAGTCATCGTCGGCAACGAGGTGCTGCTGCGCGGCGAGATGACGACGGCGGACCTCGTCTCGATCATCCGCCTGGTGAAGGCGCAAGTCAGCGTGCCCGTCACCTATGCCGACGTCTGGGAGTACTGGCTGAAGAACCGCGAGGTCTCCGACGCCGTCGACTTCGTCACGATCCACATCCTGCCTTATTGGGAGGATTTCCCCATCAAGGCGAAATTCGCCGCCGCCCATGTCGAGTCGATTCGCGAGCGCATGGCGGTGGCGTTCCCCGGCAAGGAGATCCTGATCGGCGAAACCGGCTGGCCGAGCGAGGGCCGTATGCGCGACGGCGCGCTGCCGTCGCGCACCAACCAGGCGCGCGTCGTCTCGGAAATCCTGAGCCTTGCGAAGGCGCAGAAGTTTCGCGTCAATCTGATCGAGTCCTACGACCAGCCGTGGAAGCGCAAGCTGGAAGGCACCGTCGGCGGCTATTGGGGCCTGTACGACTCGGTGCGGCGAAATCTGAAATATCCGCCCGGCCAGCCGATCAGCAATTTCCCGTACTGGAAATGGTACATGGGCGCCGGCATGGGCCTCAGCGTGCTGGTGTTCGCGGTCGCGATGATCACGCTGCGCCGGCGGCCGTGGACGCCGCGCTTCTCGGCCTGGCTCGGCGTCGGCATCTCGGCGACGACGGCGGGTATCCTGCTCGGGATCGGCGCCGACAAGATGTATTACGAGAGCTACGGCATCGGCGGCTGGCTGCTCTGGGGCGCGCTGCTGCTCGCCGGCATCCTGTCGCCGATCTTCTGCGCACAGGCCATGGTGATCGGCCGCAGCCTTCCGACCTTCCTTGATCTGCTCGGTCCGCGCGAGGGCCGGAAATGGTCGAAGCTCACCGCCGTGCTCGGCCTGACGCTGGCGGTCACGGCGGTGATCGCGGCGCAGACCGCGCTCGGCTTCGTGTTCGACCCGCGCTACAAGGATTTTCCCTACGCCTCGCTGACGATGGCGGTGGTGCCGTTTGCGCTGCTGATGCTGAACCGGCCGCAGGTCGGCCAGCGTCCGATCGCGGAATCGGTGTTCGCGGGCGTGCTGACGCTTTCGGCCGCCTATGTGCTGGTCAACGAAGGCCGCTACAATTGGCAGTCGCTGTGGACGTGCGCGATCTATCTGTTGTTCGCGCTCACGCTGTGGCGGGCGCGGGCCGAGCAAATCCGAGAATGAACAGGCCGATCGCCAGGCCCGACAAAACGACATTGTAGAGCACGATGCCGAGACCGGCGGCGACGATGCCGACGGTGAGCAGCACGATCGACGGCCGCATCAGGTTCAGCGTCGCCACCACCAGAGCGACGATGCCGAACACCGAATTCTTGAACAGCACGGTCGCAACCGAACGCGCCTTGCAGGTCGCGGTCTGCAGGCCGGCGTCGCAGGCGAGCGCGACCGTCGAGAGCTCGATGCCGAGATAGCGCAAGTAGCTGGCATAGCCGACGGCGACGAAGCCGACGACGATCAGGAACTGCACCTGGTAGGGCGTGAGGCGAAAAGGCTTCTTTGTCATGGGCGCAATATGGTCGGGATGGCGCGGGCAGGCAACAGGGCGGGCGACGTTTCTGTATGGTCGGATGTTCCTGCCGACGCCAGAATTACTTCAGCCCCAGCCGGCGCTCGACCCAGCCCAGCACGAACAGCACGAGCAACGTCACCGCGATGGCTGCTCCGACGAGCAGCCAGGCTCCCAATGCGCACGCAATGCCGAGGCCGGCCGCGATCCAGACCGTTGCGGCCGTGGTGAGGCCGTGAACCGTCTTCGCCTTGGCGTCGTGCAGGATGACGCCTGCCCCGATGAAGCCGACGCCGGTCAACACGCCGGCAACGACGCCCTGAATGACCCTGGAGATCGCATCCGGGTGGTCGCGCAGGTTCTGGAACTCGATCACGGAGATCGAAACCAGCGCGGAGCCGAGAGCCACCAGCGCCAGGGTTCGCATGCCCACCGGCTTGTCGTTCATGTCGCGGTCGATGCCGATCAGCAGCCCTGTTCCGGCCGCGACGAGAAGCCTCAGGACATCATCCAGCTCGTTCATGAAGACCCACGTGTTTCAGGAGGGGCGACGCTCGGAGTTCGTCGGATGTGATCGCGAACTTGCTGCGAAGCGCGGCTCAGGTCCAAGCGTCCGTTGGTCGCATGCCCGCAGCCTCCGTCCGGGACGGGAGGCGTTACCGCCTGAAGAAGGACGACAGCGTCGATCCCGCGGACGTTGATGCTGCCTCCGGCTTCGCCGGCGCAGGCTGCGCCGCGGGAGCGGGCGCGGGCTCTTCGTGCTTGGATCGTTTCGAGGAGTGGCTGCGGCGGCGCTGCGGCTTTTCGGGCTTTGCGGCCGGCGCAGCTTCGGCTTGTGGCACCGCGTCCTGATTCTTCTCCGGGCTCTTCTCTTGAACCCTGTCCTGGGTCTTCTCTTGCGCTTTTTCCTGGCCCTTCTCTTGTCCCTTTTCCTGGCCGCCACGCATCGACAGGCGTTGACCATCGAACACGGTGGTCTCGCAGTGACGGTCGTTCTCGGCGAGGCTCGCGCAGAATCTTGCGGCGACGGCGGCGTTGACCAGGGGGCCGGCCCCTAAGCGGAGCTGCATGCCGAGGCCGGTGGCGCCTTCCTTGATCATGATGATCGGCCGCAGCGCCGCGATCTCCGGATTGGACTTGGTCAGCCCGCGCCAGATCGCGCGCAGGCCGTCGATCGAGTTGGCGCCGCCGAGATCGATCGCGAAACGCGTCTGCTGAACTGCGATCGCAGAGGATTCGTTCTCGGCCGCTTCCGGTGGCTTTGGTGCTGCCGCGGCGAGATCGGCCGGAGCGGGCTTCTTCTCGGCTGCCTCGGGCTGAACCAGCTTCGATATGGCCGGATCCGGCGGCGCCACGAGCGACCTGGACGACCCCGGAGGAATGGTCGGCAGCGCCGAATTCATTGCCGGCGTCTGTTGCATGAGCGAGGCGGCGGCCGCGGTCTGCGGCGGCGGGCTCGACGGCTCCTTCAGCGATTCCTTCGGACTGTCCTTCTGAGCATCCCTGGCGGCTTCGGTGCGCGGCTTCTCGCCCGCCGTGGTTGGGGTCGAGGCGACCGGCGCAACGCTGGGAGCTGCAGTCGCCGGCGCCGCGTCCTGCGGCTTCGCGTCCTGCGGCGGCGTGGCGGTTTGCCGGGCGATGGCACCGGTGACGGAATCAAGCCCTTGCTCCAGCACGGTGACGCGCGAATAGAGCCGGTCGCGATCGGTGTTCAGCGTCTCGATCGCGGCGGCAAGGCGGCGGGCCTCGTTCTGGCTCTCCTTGGTCAGCATCTGGAGCCGGTCGGCCTGCCGCGCGAGATCGGCGGAGGCAACCTGGTCGCGCCGCCAGCCCAGCTGGGCCTGGTTGGCCATCACCGCAATGACAACCGCGCCCACGGCCGTCACCCCCCAGGAGCCCAGCCGCCACATCACGCGCCGGTCGAACGCGTTCTCCTCGGCCAGAAGTCCGGAGAACAGCCCGCCGGTCTCCTTGGTGCCGAAGGCATCCGCCAGTGGGTCGGAATCCTTTGCCATGAATCTTAAGTGCCCAGCCCTGTCCGGCTTCCCCGAATCAATCAGGGAACATTAACAGGAATTGCGCCCCGCACTTGAATTCCGGGCGTTTGCGGGGGTAGCAAGGCGGGAGCACCAGGGCGGTCTGCCGCCTGCCGCGCCAATCGATTCGGCCGTATCTGACAGGATTTCGATGACCGTCCGTTCCAGCCTCACGATCGTGCTCGCCGCCGGCGAAGGCACGCGCATGCGATCGAGCCTGCCGAAAGTGCTGCATCCCGTCGCACATCAGACGCTGCTCGCCCATGTGCTCGCCGCCGCACCAAAGGGAGCCGGCACGTCGCTCGCAGTCGTGATCGGTCCCCATCACCAGGCCGTCGCCGAGGAGGCGAGGCGCAGCCGACCCGACGCGCTCACCTTCGTGCAAAGCGAACGGCTTGGCACCGCGCATGCAGTGCTGGCGGCGCGCGAGGCGATTGCGCGGGGCGTCGATGATCTCCTGATTGCGTTCGGCGACACGCCGCTGATCTCGGCCGAGACCTTCTCGCGGCTGCGTGAACCGCTCGCCAGAGGCGCCACGATCGCCGCGCTAGGTTTTCGCGCCGCCGATCCGACCGGCTACGGCCGCTTCATCGTCGAGGGCGACCGCCTGGTCGCGATCCGCGAGCAGGCCGATGCCAGTGAAGAGGAGCGCAGGATCGATCTGTGCAATGCCGGCCTGATGGCGGTCGACGGCCGCCGCGCGCTCGAGATCCTCGATGAGATCGGTAATGCCAATTCCAAGGGCGAATATTATCTGACGGACGCAGTCGGCATCGTCCGCGAAAAGGGATGGGAGTCCGTCGTGATTGAGACCGGTGAAGACGAGGTGCGCGGCATCAACACCAAGGCACAGCTCGCCGAGGCGGAAAGCGTCATGCAGGAGCGGCTGCGCAAGGCGGCAATGGAGGCCGGCGTCACGCTGGTCGCGCCTGAGACGGTGTACCTGTCCGCCGACACCGTGTTCGGCAAGGACGTCACCATCGAGCCGTTCGTGGTGATCGGTCCGGGTGTCTCGATCGCCGACGGCGCGGTGATCCATTCCTTCTCGCACATGGTGCAGAGCTCGATTGGCAGGAACGCGTCTGTCGGTCCGTTCTCGCGCATGAGGCCGGGCAGCTCGCTCGGCGAAGGCGCCAAAATCGGCAACTTCGTGGAGACCAAGGCCGCGACTCTCGAGGCGGGAGCGAAAGCCAATCATCTCGCCTACATTGGTGATGCGATCGTCGGCGCCAAATCCAACATCGGCGCAGGCACCATCACCTGCAATTACGACGGCTTTGGCAAGCACAAGACGGTGATCGGGCAGGGCGCGTTCGTCGGCACCAACTCCTCGCTCGTCGCCCCCGTGACGATCGGCAACGGCGCCTATATCGGCTCCGGCTCGGTGATTACCCGCGACGTGCCCGACGATGCGATGGCGCTGGAGCGGAGCCAGCAGACCATTCGGGAAGGCGGCGCGACGCGCTATCGGGAGATGAAGACGGGCGGCAAGGCTCTCGAAAAGAAGCCGGAGAAGTGAGCGCCGCTATTCGTCGTCCGCGAATTCGGAGAAGATCGCGCGGGTCAGGCGCCAGCCGCGCGGCTTGGCGCGCTTGACCGGCTCGCCCTGGGAATGCTTGACAAAGACGGGCTTGCTTTCCTTGCCGCGCTGGGGCGGCGGCCAATGCGCAAGGTGCGTGCCCGAGGTCTCGCTGGCGCGCACATGCAACGACGACAGGCCTTTGCGGTCGGATGAGCTTCTCATGGCCGTCTCTCCTGGGCGGGAATCGTTGGCCAAACATGTTGATAGTGAGTTAACATGAAAAGGTTAAGGGCCGGCCAGATCGACGCAGGCGACGCTCGGTGTGATCTGGCGCTGTCTCAATCAGCAATAATTATTGAGTATCTGGTTCCGTAGGAGTTTCGCTAAAACCGACCGCGTCGTTTAGGCGATTTTTCGGCGATTTGGGGGATAGTGATCCGCATGTGCGGGATTGTCGGCATTCTCGGGCGCAAGCCGGTTGCGGAGCAATTGGTGGAGTCGCTCAAACGTCTTGAATATCGCGGCTATGATTCCGCGGGCGTCGCCACGCTCGAAGGCAAGCACCTGGAGCGCCGCCGCGCCGAGGGCAAGCTGAAGAACCTGGAGAAGCGGCTCGAGGCGGAGCCATTGAACGGTACGACCGGGATCGGTCACACCCGCTGGGCCACCCACGGCAAGCCGACCGTCAACAACGCCCATCCGCACGCGACCGAGCGCGTCGCCGTGGTCCACAACGGGATCATAGAGAATTTCCGCGAGTTGCGCGAGGAGCTCGAGACGAAGGGCACGGTGTTCCACACCGAGACCGACACCGAGATCGTGCTGCATCTCGTCGACGATTTGCTCGCGCGCGGCAACAAGCCGGTCGAGGCCGTGAAGCTGACGCTGGCGCGGCTGCGCGGCGCCTTCGCGCTCGGTTTCATTTTCGCCGGCGACGACGATCTCATGATCGGCGCCCGCAACGGTCCGCCGCTGGCGATCGGCTACGGCGACGGCGAGATGTATCTCGGCTCCGACGCCATCGCGCTCGGCCCGTTCACCGACACGATCAGCTATCTCGAAGACGGCGACTGGGTCGTGCTGACCCGCAACAGCGCGACCATCTTCGACAAGGACGGCTACGCCGTTCAGCGCGACAAGATCAGGCACGCCGCCTCGACCTCGCTGGTCGACAAGGCCAATTACCGCCACTTCATGGCGAAGGAGATCCACGAGCAGCCGGAAGTGGTCGGCCACACGCTGGCGCGCTACGTCGACATGGCGACCGAGCGCGTCTCGCTGCCGGTCGAGCTTCCGTTCGACTTCAAGACCATCCAGCGCGTCAACATCACGGCGTGCGGCACCGCGAGCTATGCCGGCTTCGTCGCAAAATACTGGTTCGAGCGCTTTGCGCGCGTACCGGTCGAGGTCGATGTTGCCTCCGAATTCCGCTACCGCGAGGCTCCCCTGCGCAAGGGCGATCTGGCCGTCTTCATCTCGCAGTCCGGCGAGACCGCCGACACCCTGGCCGCGCTGCGCTATGCCAAGGCTCAAGGCGTGCACACGGTCGCCGTCGTCAACGTGCCGACCTCCACGATCGCGCGCGAGAGCGAGACCGTGCTGCAGACGCTGGCGGGACCCGAGATCGGCGTGGCCTCGACCAAAGCCTTCACCTGCCAGCTCATGGTGCTGGCAAACCTTGCGATTGCGGCCGGCAAGGCCCGCGGCGAACTGTCCGACGAGGACGAGACCAAGCTGGTCCACGGCCTCGTCGAGGTCCCGCGCCTGATGGCGGACGCGCTCACCACCGAACTCCAGATCGAAAAGCTCGCGCACAGGATCGCCAAGTCGAGCGACGTGCTCTATCTCGGTCGCGGCACCAGCTTCCCGCTGGCGCTCGAAGGCGCGCTGAAGCTGAAGGAGATCTCCTACATCCACGCCGAAGGCTATGCGGCCGGAGAGCTCAAGCACGGACCGATCGCGCTGATCGACGAGACCATGCCTGTCGTCGTCATCGCGCCTTACGACCGGGTGTTCGAGAAGACCGTCTCGAACATGCAGGAGGTCGCCGCGCGTGGCGGCAATATCATCCTGATGACGGACGCCAAGGGCGCGGAGGAGGCGACCGTCGAGTCCCTCGTCACCATCGTCATGCCCGACATGGCGGCGGCCTTCACGCCGATGGTCTATGCCGTCCCCGTGCAGTTGCTCGCCTATCACACGGCTGTCGTCATGGGCACCGACGTCGACCAGCCTCGCAACCTCGCCAAGTCGGTGACCGTGGAATAGGCAGACGGGATATCGGTCGGTCGCAGTCTTCCAAAACCTGCTAGAAGACCCTAGCTTGTTTGCAGCGACCGACCTGGAACCCGAATGACCCCCCGCGACGACGCGCCCGCGCCCCTTGATCCCGTCCCGGAACCGCATACCGGCCTGATGGGCCGCTTCCGCAACTATTTCCTCACCGGCCTCGTCGTAACGGGCCCGATCGCAATTACCCTGTATCTGGTCTGGTGGTTCGTCACCTGGGTTGATGGCGTGGTGCGGCCGTTCGTGCCGCTGGCCTACCGGCCCGAGACCTATCTGCCCTATGGCGTGCCCGGCTGGGGACTCATTGTCGCATTCTTCACGCTGACGCTGGTCGGCTTCCTCGCGGCCAATCTGATCGGCCGGACGCTGGTCGATGTCGGCGAAACGTTCCTCGGCCGGATCCCGGCCGTGCGCGCCATCTACCGCGGCCTGAAGCAAGTGTTCGAGACGCTGTTCTCGGGCAAGGGCTCGAGCTTCCGCAAAGTCGGCCTCGTCGAGTTTCCCTCGCCGGGCATGTGGTCGATCGTGCTGATCTCGCAATCGCCGAGCGAGGACATCGCGCGCAACCTGCCGGGACAGGAGGAGCACGTCTCGGTATTCCTGCCGTGCTCGCCGAACCCGACAACCGGTTTCTTCTTCTATGTTCCGAAGAGCAGGATCATCGAGGTCGATCTCACCGCCGAGGACGCAGCCACGCTGATCATGTCGGCCGGCGTGGTGCAGCCGGGCTCGGCACCCGACCCGAAGAAGGCGGCCGCGCTGGCGGGCATGGCCAATGCCGCGCGGATTGCAAATGCCTCCACGCTTCAGCCCGAGCCTGCGAAGGTGGAGTAGGGCCATTCCCTCGCGGGATGTCCGCGTTCACGCAAGGACCCGCATCCTCTGCTAGTCTTCCGGTCGAACTGAGCGCCGCGCTCGGAATTCGACCTGGAGTGCACGATGTCCAAAACAATCGCGATCCTCGCCCCCGGCGCCATGGGCAGCGCCGTGGCCCGCCGCCTCGGCGAAAACGGCGCGCGCGTGCTGACCTCCTTGAAAGGCCGGAGCGAAGCGACGCTGAAACGGGCGGCGGACGCCGGCATGGTCGGCGCCGAGGATGACGCGATCGCAGACGCCGATATCATCCTCTCCATCGTGCCGCCGGGTGAGGCCGTGGCACTCGCCGAACGTCTCGCCGCGCTGATCGTCCGGCGCGCGAAGAAGCCGGTCGTGGTCGACTGCAATGCGGTCAATGTCGATACCGTGCAAAGAATCGAGGAGATCATCGGCTCGGCGCAGGCGCCGTTCGTCGATGCCGGCATCATCGGCTTTCCGCCGCAACGAGGTGGCAAGAGCCCGGCCTTCTACATGTCCGGCGAGCACGCCAACGACGTTGCCGTGCTGAGGATCTCGGCCTCGACGTGCGGATTGTCAAAGGTCCGGTCGGCGCGGCGTCGGCGCTCAAAATGTCCTACGCCGGCATCGTCAAGGGCCTCGCAGGCATCGGCTCGGCCATGGTGGTCGCAGCAACGAAGGCGGGCGCGGCCGATGCGCTGCGCGACGAGCTTGCGCTGAGCCAGCCCGCGGTCCTGGCCCGGCTCGAAGTCGCGTTGCCGGACATGATCACGAAGGCCTATCGCTGGGTCGCCGAGATGCGGGAGATTTCAGGATTCCTCGGACCCGATCATCCCGCCAGCCAGATCTACGAGGGTTTTGCGCGGTGGTTCGAGCATCTGGCGGAGGATGCCAAAGGCGAAGCTATGGATGCCGCGTTGCTGAAGGCGTTTGCCGAGACGAGCAAGAAGAGGGGATGAGGGCAGTCTCCGCGAACAGAACCCGTCAAGTTGCAGATGTCTTGTCCAGATCGTCATTGCGAGCCAACGGGGCCGCGCTTCGCGCGGACCCGTTGGCTCGCAATGACGCGGGAGGAGACTCTGCGAGTCGCTCTGGTACCGTCTTTGTGGAAGCCTCAACCCGCGCCGATCAGCGGGATCGCTTCATCCCGCTCGTACAGATACAGCAGGCACCGCAGCGCCTCGCCGCGTTCGCCCTTCAGCTTCGGATCGTCCTTCAGGATCCGCAGCGCCTCGTCTCTGGCCTGGGCGATCAGCTGACCGTGCACCTCCGGGCGCGCGATGCGGTAGCCGGGCAGGCCACTCTGGCGCACACCCAGCACATCGCCTTCGCCGCGCAGCTTCAGGTCTTCCTCGGCGATGCGGAAGCCGTCGGTCGTCTCGCGGATCACTTTCAGGCGTGCCTTCGACATCTCGCCGAGCGGCTCGCCATAGAGCAGAATGCAGGTCGAGGCCTCCGAGCCGCGTCCGATGCGGCCGCGCAGCTGGTGCAGCTGGGCAAGGCCGAAGCGTTCGGCATTCTCGATCACCATGATGGTCGCGGCCGGGACGTCGACGCCGACCTCGACCACGGTGGTCGCGACCAGCAGGCCGATCTCGTGGGCGGCGAACTGGCCCATGACGCGGTCCTTCTCGGTGCCTTTCATCTGCCCGTGGACGAGGCCGACACGTTCGCCGAAGCGCTTTTGCAGGCTCTCGAAACGCCTGGTCGCGTTGGTCAGGTGCTCGGTGCCCTCGGCCTCGGATTCCTCGACCAGCGGACAGATCCAGTAGACCAGTTTGCCGGTTTCGAGCGCGCGGCCGACACCGTCCATCACCTCACCGAGCCGGCTCATGGCGACGGCGCGGGTGTCGATCGGCTGGCGGCCGGCGGGCTTTTCGCGCAGCTCGCTGATGTCCATGTCGCCGAAATAGGTCAGCACCAGCGTGCGCGGGATCGGCGTCGCGCTCAGCACCAGCACGTCGACGGCCTCGCCCTTCGACGTCAGCGCGAGGCGCTCGCGGACGCCAAAGCGGTGCTGTTCGTCGACGACGGCGAGCGCGAGATCCCTGAAGATCACATCGTCCTGGATCAGCGCATGGGTGCCGACGAGGAGGTCGATCTCGCCTGCGGCGAGCTGGGCGATGATCTCGCGCCGCTCCTTGCCCTTCTCGCGGCCGGTGAGGATGGCGACGCGCATGCCGGCGCGCTCGGCGAGCGGGGCGATGGTCTTGATGTGCTGGCGCGCCAGGATTTCGGTTGGGGCCATCAGCGCCGCCTGCTTGCCAACTTCGGCCACCGCAGCGGCGGCGAGCAACGCCACCACAGTCTTGCCCGAGCCGACATCGCCCTGTAGCAGGCGCAACATGCGCACCG
Organism: Bradyrhizobium genomosp. I (2014); assembly: GCF_000261685.1. GTDB lineage: Bacteria > Pseudomonadota > Alphaproteobacteria > Rhizobiales > Xanthobacteraceae > Bradyrhizobium. Next base: position 11,742 of record NZ_AJQE01000299.1, read on the forward strand.
GCTGCTTGAGGTCGTCGGCGATGGCAGCCGCCGCACTGCGCTGCGAGGGCGTGAGCGCATAGGGCAGCGCATCGATGATCATGTTGCGCAGGTGCCCGTCGCCGGCATTGCGGACGCCGGCGGGGCGGCGCAGCTGTGCGCGGATCAGGGCGAGGGCGAGCTGGCCGGCCAAAAGCTCGTCGAAGGCGAGGCGCGACCAGAACGCCTGGTCCGGCAAGATGTCTGTGAGCTCGACCGGCTGGTGCACGCGCGTGAGCGCTTCCGCGACCGGAGGGAAATTGCAGCGTCGCATCACCTCCGGGCTGATCCATTCCGGCAGCGCAGGCAGCTTCTGCAGCGCCTGCGCGATCGCACGGCGGAGTGAGCCGAGCGCGAGGCCCTCGGTCAGCGGATAGACCGGGTCGATGCCGGAGACCTTTGCAATCGCCTCTTCGTCGAGCACGCGGTCGGGATGCACGATCTGCGGCATGCCGTCATACATCTGCAGCGTGCCGGAGACGTAGCGCTTCTCGCCGACCGGCAGCAGTTTCTCGACATAGCCGGGCTTGGCGCGGAAGAAGGTGAGCACGACATCGCCGGTGTCGTCGCTGGCGTAGACGAGATATGGCGCGCGCGCATTGCGCGGCGGAGGCGGGCGGTGGCGATCGACGGTGACCTCCAGCGTCACAATGGTTCCGACGGCCGCGTCGCGGATCTTCGGCCGGGCCCGGCGATCGATGACCTGGCTCGGCAGATGCAGCAGCAGGTCGACCAGCCGCGGCGTCTCGTTGCGGCTGAGCAGATACCGCAGCAGCTTGTCCTGCTTCGGACCGACGCCGGGCAGGCTGGTCACGGGAGCAAACAGCGGATTGAGCAGGCTGGGGCGCATTCGTGGAATCTAAGATCGTTCCTCGCCGTCATGCCCGGCTTTGTGCCGCGCATCCACGTCTTTTTTGCAGCCCCAACGTGGATAGCCGGGATAGCGCCCCCGCCATGACGGACCGGATGGGCGAACTGTCGGAACAAAGGGCTGACACGGCCACCTCGAGTGGCTATATCACCCCGGCCCGGCACGTCCGGGCTTTCTGCGTTTGACTGGATTTGAGACATGACGGGAACGACACGATCGAGCAGCGGGCTGGACGACCGCCGCAAGCGGCTTCTGTTCCGTTGCTGGCACCGCGGCACGCGCGAGATGGACCTGATCCTCGGCCGCTTCGCGGATGCCGAGATCGGCAACCTGTCCGAGCCTGAATTGACCGAGCTGGAGACCCTGCTCGAGGTCAACGATCCTGATCTCTATGCCGCCATCACCGGCGACAAGGTACTGCCGGCCGACGTCACCGGCGCGCTGTTCGCCCGCATCAAGGCGTTTCCGATCGCGGACGGCGACGCATGAAGCAGGGCATGAAATCTCCGGCCGAGCTGCTGACGCCCGGCAGAGCAGTGACGCTTGCCAATGTCGCCGAGGGCGCCGAGGTGCTGGTCGTCTCCGACCTCGCGCGGGCGATCGCGGCGCGGCCGAAGAAGCCGACCGTCAGCCTTGCCGTGGTGTGCCGCGACGGCGGACGCATGCAGCAGCTCGAGCGGGCGCTGCGTTTCTTCGCGCCGGATCTTCCGGTGCTGACCTTCCCGGCCTGGGACTGCCAGCCCTATGACCGTGTCTCGCCGCATGGCGGCATCCTGGCGCAGCGCCTGACGACGCTGGCGCGGCTCGCTTCGCTCACCGGCAGCGACAAGCCGCTGATCGTGCTGACGACCGTGAACGCCGTCGTGCAGCGCGTGCCCGCGCGCGAGCTCGTCGCGGCGCAGGCGCTGTCGGTCGCCCCGGGCAACGTGGTGCCGATGGACACCGTCGTCGCCTGGCTCGAGCACAACGGCTACAACCGCTCCTCGACCGTACGCGAGCCCGGCGAATACGCCGTGCGCGGCGGCATCCTCGACCTGTTTCCGGCCGGCCTCGACCAGCCCGTCCGTTTCGACTTCTTCGGCGACAGCCTGGAATCGATCCGCTCCTTCGATGCCGAGACCCAGCGCACACTGCTCGACATGCGCTCGCTCGACCTCGTGCCGGTCTCCGAGTTCCAGCTCGTCACAGATACGATCCGCCGTTTCCGCATGGGCTATGTCGCCGAGTTCGGTGCGCCCGAGCGCGACGATGCGCTCTATGAGGCCGTCAGCGAGGGCCGCCGCCATCCCGGCATGGAGCACTGGCTGCCGCTGTTCCAGGACCGCATGGACACGCTGTTCGACTATCTGCAAGGCGCGGCGGTCGCGATCGAGCCGCAGGCCGAGGACGCCGTGCGCGAACGCTTCAAGCAGATCCTCGATTACTATGAAGCCCGTCGCGAGGCGATGGAGCATCCCGGCGGCGGCGCGATCTACAAGCCGCTGCCGCCCGACCGGCTCTATTTGACCGACGAGGAATGGACCAGGCGTCTCGGCGATATCCCGCTGGCGCGGCTGACGCCATTTTCCGTGCCGACCGACGGCGCAGGCGTCGTCGATGCCGGCGCACGCAAGGGCCGCGACTTCGCGCCCGAGCGCAACGACACCAGCGTCAACGTGTTCGAGTCCGTGGTCAGCCACGTCATGGCGCTGCAGGCCCAGCGCAAGAAGGTCGTGATCGCGCTGTGGACCGAAGGTTCGCGCGACCGCATGAATTCGATGCTGCGCGACCACAAGCTCGCCCATACCACCAGCGTCAACAGCTGGCGGACGGTGCAGGCGACGCCGCGGAACGAGACCATGCTCGCCGTGCTCGGCCTCGAGAGCGGCTTCGAGACCGACGAGATCGCGCTGATCAGCGAGCAGGACATCTTGGGCGATCGCCTGGTGCGGCCGCGCAAGGCCAGCCGCAAGCTCGACAATTTCATCTCGGAGGTGACGAGCCTTGCCGCCGGCGACATCGTCGTCCATGTCGAGCACGGCATCGGCCGCTTCATCGGCCTGCAGACCCTGGATGTCGCCGGCGCGCCGCATGATTGTCTCGAGCTGCATTATGCCGCCGAGACCAAGCTGTTCCTCCCGGTCGAGAACATCGAGCTGCTGTCGCGCTACGGCTCGGACCAGACCACGGTCGAGCTCGATCGTCTCGGCGGTTCGGGCTGGCAGACCCGCAAGGCCAAGCTGAAGAACCGCATCCGCGAGATCGCGGGCGAGCTGATCAAGATCGCCGCCGAGCGCATGCTGCACGAGGCACCGAAACTGCCGGTGCAGCAGGGCCTCTATGACGAGTTCTGCGCGCGCTTCCCCTATGACGAGACCGCGGACCAGCTGGGGGCCATCGAGTCCACCCTGAAGGATCTCGAGAAGGGCCGCCCGATGGATCGGCTGATCTGCGGCGACGTCGGCTTCGGCAAGACCGAGGTCGCGCTGCGCGCCGCCTTCGCCGTTGCGCTCGATGGCAAGCAGGTCGCGGTGGTGGTGCCGACCACGCTGCTCGCCCGCCAGCACCACAGGACTTTCACTGAGCGCTTCAAGGGCTTTCCCGTGAACGTGGCGCAAGCCTCGCGGCTGATCCCGACCAAGCAGCTGAACCAGGTCAAGAAGGGTTTGGCCGATGGCTCGGTCGACATCGTCGTCGGCACCCACGCGCTGCTCGGCAAGGCGATCAAATTCCGTGACCTTGGCCTCCTCATCGTCGACGAGGAGCAGCATTTCGGCGTCAGCCACAAGGAGCGGCTGAAGGCGCTGCGGGCCGAGGTGCACGTGCTGACGCTGTCGGCGACACCGATCCCGCGTACGCTGCAGCTGGCGCTCACCGGCGTGCGCGAACTCTCGATCATTGCCTCGCCGCCGGTCGACCGCCTTGCGGTGCGGACCTTCGTCGCCCCGCACGATCCCTTGATGATCCGCGAGGCGCTGCTGCGCGAGCGCTATCGCGGCGGCCAGGCCTTCTATGTAGTGCCGCGCATCGACGACCTCGCCGAAGTCAAGGACTTCCTCGACAAGAACGTGCCCGAGATGAAGGTCGCGGTCGCGCACGGCCAGATGCCGCCCGCCGTGATCGAGGACATCATGACCGCGTTCTACGACGGCAAGTTCGACATTCTTTTGTCGACCACCATCGTCGAATCCGGCCTCGACATCCCCAACGCCAACACGCTGATCGTGCACCGCGCCGACATGTTTGGCCTGGCCCAGCTCTATCAGCTCCGCGGCCGGGTCGGCCGTTCCAAGCTGCGGGCCTATGCGCTGTTCACGCTGCCGGCGCAGCAGAAGATCACCGCACAGGCCGAGCGCCGGCTCACCGTGCTGCAGTCGCTGGAGACGCTGGGCGCAGGCTTCCAGCTCGCCTCGCACGACCTCGACATCCGCGGCGCCGGCAATCTCCTGGGCGAGGAGCAGTCCGGCCACATCAAGGAGGTCGGATTCGAGCTGTACCAATCGATGCTGGAGGAGGCGATCGTCAACCTCAAGGCCGGCGTCTCCGAGCCCGCTGCCGACCGCTGGTCACCACAGATTACCATCGGTATGCCCGTGCTCATCCCGGAGGACTACGTCAGCGATCTCTCGGTGCGGCTGTCGCTGTACCGGCGTCTCGCCGATCTCGATACGGAGGAGGAGATCGAGAACTTCGGCGCCGAGATGCGCGACCGCTTCGGCGTGCTGCCGGACGAAGTCCGCTATCTGTTCAAGGTCGCCGCGATCAAGGCGTTCTGCCGCCGGGCCAATGTCGAGAAGATCGACGCCGGTCCGAAGGGGGCCGTCATCGCCTTCCGCGACAATTCCTTCGCCTATCCCGACCGCCTCGTGACCTTCATCCGCAGCCACGGCCAGGCCGCCAAGGTGCGGCCCGACATGAAGGTGGTGTTCCTGCAGGACTGGGAGACCCCGGAGGAGCGCCTCGCCGGCACGACGGAGATCATGCGGCAGCTTGCGCAGCTCGCCGAGAGCAAGAAGGCGGCGTAGGAGCGAGGTGCCGTAGGGTGGGCAAAGCGAAGCGTGCCCACCGATCCGTTGTTGTTGAAAGATGGTGGGCACGGCGCTACGCGCCTTTGCCCACCCTACGGCAGCTACGGCAGCGCAGTTGTATCTACGACGCCGCCCTCGATGCGTCCGCCGACAGCCGCGCCAGCAATGACCTTGCCGTATCCGACGGGGACAGCGAATCCACGCTGACCACGGGATCGCTGCGCATCTCGTGCTTCCCGTTGGAGGTGTGCCGCATCACCGCCGAGAGGCGGCGCGCGATCATGTGGGCCGTGCGGAAGTCGGTCTCCGCGAACACGACAACGACGGAGCCGTCCTTCTGTGCCGCCCCGAAATCCATCTGCCGCATCAGGCGGCTGAGGATGCGCGCGGCATCGAGCTGGGCGCGGGAGTTGCCGGGATCGAAGGCGAAGCGCGCGACCGAGAGGCCGCCGCCGCGGGCGAGCGTCTGCTCGACCGCCTTGGCAAAATCGCGGGCAAAGGCTTCCACCGTGAGCAGGCCGCTGCGTGGATCAATCCAGCCGCCGGCGTCGATTGAACGCAGCGTGCGGCTCAGCTGCGCTTCCATCGCGTGCTGGCGGATCAGCGGCAGCGCATTGGCGGCGACCTTTGCCGGCTCGCCCGGGATCAGCTCGAGATTGGGCAGGTCATACGTCTGCGTGAGCTGATGCGCGGTGACGACCACCGGCAGGCTGCGGAAGCGGGTGTCCTCCGCGAGCACCGTGAGGAAGGCATCGGTCACGCGCGCGGTAAAACCTTCGGCGAGCACGACGCCGTCGAGGTCGCGGGTGTTGAGATGTTTGGCGGCGGCCTCGATCGAGAGCGCGCCGACCACGCCGACGCGCTCACCCAGCGTGACGGAGAGCGCAGGATAGGCCGCGCCGCGACCGATCAGGAGCACGGTGGCATCGCGTGCGGGATCGCCCTCCGGCAGCGCGACCGTCACTTCCGGCAGCCGGCGCAGAACCGTTGCATGCAGCGTGCGCACGCGTAGCGCGGCGCGGAGCCGCGCGACCAGGCGGTCGGGACTGCCGCCGCGCGAGGAGAAAGGCAGGGCGTTGTGCGGCAGCGTGTCCGCCGGATCCAGGGCCACGAAGGGAAGGTAGGGCGATTGGCCGGCGATCTTCTTTGCGAGCGCCGTCACATGCGGCTCGTGTCCGGCATGCATCGCAGCGAGAACCGCGGCCGGCTGCACCTCTTCGACCGCCTGCGCCGCGCTGGCCCAGTCGGTGTCGATGACGGGAAAGAGCCGGGCCTCGTCCAGCGTCGCCACGAAGGCGGGGCGCTCGGCATCGGACACAAACAGGATCGGACCCGTCTGGGACATCGACAAACTCTGATTACGCAACAGCTGCCGCGCAATCTAGTCCGGCCGCCTTAATGCAGCGTCAACGGATCGCGCGAAACTGTGCTCAAGCCGGCCCGGAGCGGTCGCGAAAAGCCTCGACCATCAGGGGGTTAAGCCCGAGCTCGCTGAGTGCCTCGCGGGCGCGGGCGTTGTCCTGGGCCCGCCCGGCCAGCCGGTGACCCGAGAGGCGGTCGGGCAGCGCCGTGAGCAGGGCGCCCTGGCCGAGCCGGCGCGCCCATTCCTGGAGGTCGTTGGAGAGGAAGCGGTAGCCGCCGACGGCCATGATGCCGGAGGGTGGCGCGGTGATGCAGATCGCGCCGCTCGCACGATCGAGCCGCGCGGCATAGCCGGTGTCGACATAGTCGCGCGGAGGCTGCGCGGTCAGCGTCTCGCCGACCGGCTGCGGCGGGGCGTAGGCCGCGATCGGCACCATCGCGCCGCGCAGGCCGAGCGTGCCCTTCGGCGTCAGCAGGATCTCGCCGGCAATGGAGGAGCCCGACTGCTCGCGCGGGGCGCCGTGCGGCCCCGGCATGACCGGCACCGGCATGCCGTCCTCGCCGCGGCGGGCGCCGAACAGTCCGGCCTCGCCGAACAGATAGACATCGGTCAGCGGAGCATGCGGCGCGATCCAGGCATCGCTCGCCGCCACCTGCTCGGGCGCGCGCCACAGGCCGATGACGTTGCGCAAGGACGGCATCCGTGCCGCGAGGTCGGAATCGCCGAGCCGCAGCGCGAGCTGGGCCGGCGCGATCAGCACCTCGCATTCATGCTCGTTGATCTGCTGCTCCAGCACCTCGCTCTCGAACGGATGATGCAGCGCCAGCGCGCCGCCCGAGAGCAGCCACACGGCGAGCGAGGAGGCCAGCCCCGCGAACGACATCGGCGCGAACCCCGCCATCACGGTCGCGCCCTGCTTGATGTCGGCTTCGAGCGACATCGCGAGGCCGCCGGCGATCAGGCTGAAATGCGGCCGCGGCACCGGCCGAAAGCCTTCGGCCGTGACGTCGAAGGAGATCATCGCCGCCTTGCGGCCGTCCTGGATCACGGCGCGCGTGGTGCCGGGCGGGCGAGCGAGCACCTCGTCGAGCGAAGCCATGCCTTCGGGCAGGTTGCCGCCGAAGCCGTAGACATGTCGGATCGAGAAGGCTTCGGCGGCCGCATGCATCGCGAGGTCGGCATAGCTGACGCCGTCGACCGTGCTCATGGTGACGATGGCGCGCGCCGCGGTGCGGTTCAGCGCCGCGGTCAGCTCCGCGTGCCGCCACAGCAGCGGCAGCACCGCGACGACGAGGCCGGCGCGATGGGCGGCGAGCACGGTGAGCACGAACTCGACCGTGGCAGGCAATTGGATCGCGATGACGGAATTGGCCGGCAGGCCGGATTCGACGAAATGGGCTGACAGCGCCTCGATGGCGGTGTCGGCCTCGGCATAGCTCAGCCGCCGCGGCTGGTGCCCGGTGATGCGCGCCTTGTTGACGGGATCGAGCAGAGCGGTCGCGTGCGGCTGCCGCATCAGCGTGCGCTGAAACAGCGTGTCGAGCGTCGGCGATATTGCTGGCTGGTTCACGGCGTCACTTTGCTTGATGAGCTTGCTGCCCCTTCGACCACCAGGTCTCCGGCAAATAGCCCGAGAGCGAGGTGGCCTTGGGCCGTTCTATCCGATTCCAGCGCGCGATCCATTGCTCCGATACGTTAAACAGCGGGATTGTGTAGAAGCCCGCGATCAGGGCGCGGTCGAGCGCGCGCACCGAAGAGACGAAATCCGTATGTTCACGGGCCTCGAGCAGGGCGGCGATCATGGCATCGATCGCGGGATCCCTGGCGCCCATGTAGTTGCGGGTGCCCGGATTATCCGCGGCAGCACTGCCCCAGTAGAAATATTGCTCGTTGCCGGGCGAGAGCGACTGGTCCCAGCGATTCTGGATCATGTCGAACTCGTAAGCGAGCCGGCGCTGGTCGAACTGCACGGGATCGACCGAGCGAACGGTCGGCTCGATGCCGGCGCGTTTGAGGTCGCGCTGGAACGCGAGCGCAATGCGCTCCTGGTCGCGGGTCGTGACCATGATCTCGAAGGTGAAGGGCGCCTTGGTCGCACGGTTGCGCAGCACGGTGCCCTCGAGATCGTAGCCGGCCTCCGACAGCAACTTCAGCGCCGCGCGCAGCGTCATGCGGTCGCGCCCCGATCCGTCGGTGACCGGCAGGCGATAACTGCCGTCCATGATATGGGCTGGAATCCGTGCGGCGAACGGCTTGAGCAGCTCGCGTTCGCGCGCATCCGCCGGGCGGCCATAGGCCGACAGGTCCGAGCCGGCGAAATAGCCGGCAACGCGCGAATAGAGCCCGAAGAAGTAGTTGCGGTTGACCAGCTCGAAATCGAACAGCAGCGTCAGGGCCTGGCGCACCCGGATGTCGGCGAAGATCGGACGGCGGGTGTTGAAGACCAGGAATTCGGAAGGCTGCGGCACGCCGGGCTTGATGATGTCGCGGATCACTTCGCCGCTTCGTGCGGCTGGAAAATCGTAGCCGTCGTGCCAGCGCAGCGGCTCATGCTCGACGCGGAAATCGTAGAGGCCGCGCTTGAAGGCTTCGAACTGGCCGTTGGCCTCGCGAAAATAATCGAGCCGGATCTCGTCGAAATTGTAGAGCCCCCGGTTGATGGGCAGGTCGCGGCCCCAATAGTCGGGATTGCGGGTGAGCGTCACGCTGGCCCCCGGCTTCACCGCCGTGACCCGGTAAGGGCCGGAGCCGACCGGTGCGGCCAGCGTCGTCTCCTCGAAGGTCGCGACGTCGACTGCGTGCTTCGGCAGGATCGGCATCAGGCCGAGAATCAACGGCAGCTCGCGGTCGTTGGCCCCCGCGAGGTCGAAGCGGACGGTGAGGGGATCGGTCGCCCAGGCCTTGGCAACTTTGGCGTAGTACTGTCGGTGATTGGGGCGGCCGTGGTCGCGCAGCAGCTGCCAGGAGAACAGCACGTCCTCGGCAAGCACCGGCGTACCGTCGGAGAAGCGGGCGCGGGGATCGAGGTGAAACGTGACGAAGGTCCGGCTCTCGTCGGTCTCGACGGACCTGGCGAGCAGGCCATAGAGCGTGAACGGCTCGTCCTGGCCGCGGGCCAGCAAGCTCTCGACCACGTAGCTCCGCATCTGCTGCACGGCCAAACCCCTCACGATAAAGGGATTGAGGCTGTCGAAGGTTCCGAGAATGCCCCAGGTCAAGCGACCGCCCTTGGGCGCATCGGGGTTGGCGTAGGGCATGTGGGTAAAATCGGCCGGCATCGCCGGCTTGCCGTGCATGGCGATGGCATGGGTCTCCTCGGCCCGGGCGCCGCCTGCCGAAAGTCCAGTGACCACAGCAAGGGCGAGGACGCAGAGGCGGACGCCGGAGCCCTCGAGAAGGCGCAGGAACATGAACATCGGCACACGCTGATTCGAGGACCGGCGGGCCCGAATCCTATCACAGGGAATTTGGTGGGGCGCTGGCGCCGGGCCGGCCAAAGACGGTTGTCGGCATTGATCTTTTCGTCGGCCACGTTAAGAAGGCACCCAATCGCGCAAGAGCGTCGAGCCCGTCACTTATCCGCCTCAATTGACGGGGAGAGAGCCGCCCAAGGCGGCCAGGTTCGGCGCTTTCGGAGCGGTTCGGGCACTTCCCGTTCAGAAAGGGTTTTCCGCAATGAATTTCCGTTACTTGGCCGCGTCCGTCCGGCCGCGCGGGCGACTTCTCGCCCTGTTGACGGCGACGGTGTTGGCCGTTCCGTTTGCCGCCGAGGCCCAGGCTCCTGCGCCGGCCCCGGGCGCGCACAAGGCGGCTCCGAAAGCCGCGCCGAAGGCTGCCCCCAAGGCTCCCGCACCGGCTCCGGCGCCCCAGGCCCAGCAGGCTCCCGCCCAGGGCGCGCCGGGGCAGCAGGGCGCGGCTCAGCCCGCTGACCAGCAGATCCAGCTGATCTACGCCCCCTGGACCAAATTCTGCCTCAAGGGCCAGGACGCCAATGCCAAGCAGGTCTGCTTCACCGGCAAGGATGGCCGCATCGAGTCGGGCCAGCCCGTCATCGCGGCTGTCATCATCGAGCCGGAAGGCGAGCCCAAGAAGATCCTGCGCGTGACGCTGCCGCTCGGCATGCAGCTCGTGCACGGCACCCGCATCATCGTCGACAACAATCCGCCGCTGCAGAGCCCGTATGTGATCTGCTTCCAGAACGGCTGCATGTCCGACTACGAGGCCACGCCCGAGCTCATCAACAACATGAAGAAGGGCCAGAATCTCGTTGTCCAGGCGATCAACGCCAACGGCGCACCGCTGACCCTGCCGCTGCCTCTCGCCGGCGAATTCCAGAAGGCCTATGACGGTCCGCCGACCGATCCGAAGGTGTTCGAGGAAACCCAGAAGAAGCTTCAGGAAGAGCTTCAGAAGAAGGCGGACGAGCAGCGCAAGAAGCTCGAACAGCAGGGCGGCGCCCCCGGGGCGCCTCCGACTGCGCAGAAGTGATCACATCCCAAACAAGAAAAAGGCGCTCGGTTCGAGCGCCTTTTTTGCTGTCCCGTTGCTGACGGCGAATTTCAGTTCAGCGACGGATTGCGCGGGCGGTAGCCGCCCGCCTTGTCCTTGATGAAGATCTCGGCGACCTGGGAATGCCGGACCGGCTCGCCGGAATCGTCCGGCATCAGGTTCTGCTCCGAGACATAGGCGACGTATTCCGACTCCGCGTTCTCCGCGAGCAGGTGATAGAACGGCTGGTCCTTGTGGGGCCGCACCTCCTCGGGGATCGACAGCCACCACTCCTCGGTGTTGTTGAATTCCGGATCGATGTCGAAGATCACCCCCCGGAACGAGAAGATCCGGTGGCGAACGACCTGTCCGATCTGGAATTTCGCGGTCCGCGCTTTAATCATTCCCCGTCGATAGACCAGGATTGTGGCCGATGCTAGTGCCCTCATCTGGAATTAACCTTCGTTTCCGGGGCGGATAGTCCCCAAGCCTTCAGAAAACACTTCATCAATGGTCGATATCCTCAATCTGGCACTGCCTTATTTTGGCTTGATCTTCGTCGGTTTCGCCTGCGGCAAGGTCAAGTCCCTCCCGGAATCGGGCCTCGCCTGGATGAACTTCTTCCTGCTCTACGTGTCGCTGCCGGCGCTGCTGTTCGCGATCATGTCGAAGACGCCGTTTTCGGAATTGAACAACCCGCCCTTCCTGGTGGCGACCACGCTGTCGACGGTTGCAGCGTTCACGCTGGCGCTGGTGGTCGGCAAGGTCGTTGGCCGGCTGACATTGCGCGAGGCCACGCTCGCAGGTCTCTCCGGCGGCTACGGCAATATCGGCTACATGGGGCCCGGGCTGGCGCTCGCCGTGCTCGGAACCAAGGCTGCGGCGCCGACGGCTCTGATCTTCTGCTGTGACAGCATCTTCCTGTTCACGATCGTGCCGCTCTTGATCGAGCTCTCCGACCGCGACCATCCCTCGCTCGTCCATGCCTTCGGCGTCGTGCTGAAGCAGATCGTGCTCAATCCGCTGATCATGTCGGCCTGCTTCGGCGCAGCGGTGGCGGCGCTGCATATCGAGCTGCCCGTCGCGCTCGATCGCACCATTGCCTTCCTCCAGAACGCAGCCGCTCCGACTGCGCTGTTCGTGCTCGGAGTGACCGTGGCGCTTCGCCCATTCGATCGGGTGCCATGGGAAGTGCCGGGCGTGATCGCGGTCAAGCTCCTGATCCATCCGCTCGCAGCCTTCGGCCTGATGCTGGCGTTCGGTCCGTTCGCCCAGCCCTGGGCGGCCACCGCCGTGCTGATGGCCTCGCTGCCGCCGGCGCTGAACGTGTTCGTGATCGCCCGGCAGAACGACGCCTGGATCGAATCCGCCTCCGTGGCCGTGCTGCTCGGCACGTTTGCGTCAGTGGTCACGCTGACCAGCGTGATGTGGGCGATCCAGAGCGGGCGGCTGACGTTTCCTTAAGGTGAAACTGCTGGCGACCCGAACAGTGCGCTCCCTCTCCCGCTTGCGGGTAGGGGAATCGCATTTGGACGTTCAACAGAGGTCGTCATGCCCGGACCTGTCCCGGGCATCTACGTTCTCCGTGCTGCGTGGAAAGGCGTGGATGGCCGGGACAAGCCCGGCCATGACGCTGTGGGGACTGTCGGTGCCCCCCGAGGCCACACCTAATGTGCGATAGCCCTGCGCTTGCGGGGGAGCGTTGGGGAGAGGGGGGTCTCCGCGTCGGGATCGTCAAAGACTGCAGAGAAAATCCCGACGAAGCCCTCACCCGGCGCTATGCGCCGACCTCTCCCGCGGGAGAGGCGCACCGAGCCCGCCGCGAATCCATCACACGGCATCCAGCGCCGCCTGGTTGCTTGCCTACCGCCGCCACGTCGGCGTCAGCCCCTCGCGCATCGCAAACCGCCTGAGCGGGCCGATGGCGCCGAGCAGGTGCATACCCACGGCGCGGACCGGCTGGAGCGGCAGGAAATCGTTGAGCAGAGAGCGGTTGGCGATGTCGATCGCGAAAGTCCGGCTCAAAATGTCCGGCCGCCGCGCGCGGTCGTAGCGCTCGATGACCTCGTCCGCGCCGGGATCCTGTCCCGACGCGACGGCTTCGCTCGCGAGCCGGGCAATGTCGGCGGCATCGCGCAGACCGAGATTGAGGCCCTGGGCGCCGATCGGCGGAACCACATGGGCGGCTTCGCCGACCAGCGCGATGCGGTCGCGGCCGAAGGACTTCGGTCGCTCGATCGCGAGCGGGAACAGGTTGCGCCCGGGCTCCACCGTCATGCGGCCGAGGATCGAATGCGACTGCCTCTCGATCGCGGCAGACAGTTCCTCATCGCTCAAGCCGCGAAGCCGCTCGGCTTCCGCAGGCACCGAGACCCAGACGATGCTGGAGCGCTCACCGGGCAGGGGGACGAACACGCAGGGACCGTGCGGTGTGTGGAACTCGGTCGAGACGTTGCGATGCGGCCGGGCATGGCGGACGTTGAAGGTCAGCGCGGTCTGGTTCAACTCGCGCCGCGTCACTGCGATGCCGGCGGCCTCGCGGCACAGCGAGTGTCGGCCGTCGGCGCCGACCACCAGGCGGACCGAGAGAAACTGACCGGAGGCCGTGCGCACCGCGACGTCGTCGGCTTCGATGACGACGTTTTCGGCCTCCTCATCGAAGCGGATGAGGTTGGGCAACTCAGTCGCGCGCTCTTCCAGCGCCAGCATCAGCGAGCGATTGTCGATGTTGTAGCCGAAGGCGTCGAGGCCGATTTCGTGACAGGAGAACCGCACCTCCGGCGCGCGGAACAGCCGGCCGGTGTCGTCGACGAGGCGCATGAGCTCCAGCGCCGCCGCCTTGTCCTTGCAGCGCGACCAGACGTCGAGCATTTCCAGCAGGTCGATGGAGGCACCGAGCAGCGCGGTGGTGCGATTGTCGGCGTAGGGCACGCGCCGCGCGACCAGCGCGGTCCGTGCACCCGCTCGCGCCAGTGCGATGGCCGCCGCAAGTCCCGCCGGTCCGCCGCCGATCACGGCCACGTCATGGAGTGTCGATGCGTCTGTCATGGCACGACAAATGACACGCCCCGCGGCAAATTCAAGCCCGCTGATTTTGCCTGATTTTATGGCGAATTGCGATCGTGCGCCGCAATGGCGGATGTGCAAACCGGTCGCATTCTGATAGCAGGAACCATGGATACGCAGCAGGATTCCCTCAAGCCCAGACCGGCGATCCGCGCCGCGGCCTTCTCGGTGCACATCTTCACCGCGTTCGGCGCGGCGATCGCGCTATTGGCGATGCTGGAGGCCGTGCGCGAGCACTGGGCGGCGATGTTTCAGTGGCTGGGCGTCGCCCTGATCATCGACGCGATCGACGGGCCGATCGCGCGCCGGCTCGACGTCAAGAACGTGCAGCCGAACTGGTCGGGCGACGTGCTCGATCTCGTGGTCGACTTCGTCACCTATGTCTTCGTGCCGGCCTATGCGATCGTGGCCAGCGGCATGCTGCTGCCGGTCGCTGCTCCCTTGCTCGGCGTCGCCATCATCGTCACCAGCGCATTATATTTCGCCGATCTGCGCATGAAGGCCGACGATAATCACTTCCGCGGCTTCCCGGCACTGTGGAATGCGGCAGCGTTCTACCTGTTCCTGCTGCACTGGCCGCCGATCTGGTCGACGCTGCTGGTGGCCGCGCTCGTCGTGCTGACCTTCGTGCCGTTCCACGTGCTGCATCCGGTCCGCGTCGTGCGGCTGCGCTGGCTGACGATGTCGCTGATTGCGCTCTGGGCGGTGCTCGGCCTCCACACGCTGGCGATGGATTTTCGCGTCGGCACCGGCGTGACCGTCGTGCTCTGCGCCATCGCGCTGTGGATCAGCTTCAGCGACGCCTTGATCCGCTTCGCAAGATCCTTTGCATGATGCATCTGATCACCAGCCCCGAGGCATGGGCTGCGCAGCCGACCCTGACCTCGCTCGAGATCGCGCTCGGCATCGACAACGCCATCTTCCTGTCGGTGATCGTCTCGCGCATCCCGGAGCAGCAGGCGTACCTCTGCGTTCTGGGCGGCGGTCGAATTCTTCCACATGCTGGCCAAGCGCAACCGCCGGAAGACCGGCAAGCGCCCGGTTCAGGCATTCCAGGCAGCGTCGAGTTGACAAGGCGGGCGCGATGTCTTTCGCTTGCCGGTGAGAAGAGGAGGTCAGGCGATGACCAAAGCCGTCCGTGTGCACCAGGTCGGAGGCCCAGAATCCCTGGTCTATGAGAGCGTCGACGTGCCGGCGCCGGGGCCCGGCGAGGTGCGCATCCGCCAGCATGCGGTCGGCCTCAACTTCATCGACGTCTATTACCGCACCGGTCTCTACAAGGCGCCGGGGCTGCCCTTCATCGCGGGCAACGAGGCCTCGGGCGAGGTCACAGCGGTCGGGCCCGGGGTGACGCATTTCCATCCCGGCGATCGGGTCGCCTACTACCACAATCTCGGCGCCTACACCGGCGAGCGCAACATTCCATGGGAGAAGCTGGTCAAGCTGCCCGACCACATCACCTACGAGCAGGGCGCCGTGCTGATGCTGAAGGGGCTGACCGTCTGGTACCTCCTGCACAAGACTTTCAAGGTCGAGCCGCATCACCGCGTGCTGATCCATGCCGCCGCCGGCGGCATCGGCCTCCTGGCCTGCCAATGGGCGAGCGCGCTCGGCGCACATGTCATCGGCACGGTCGGCTCGCGCGAGAAGGCCGAGCTTGCGGAGGCCAATGGCTGCGATCACGTCATCCTCTACAACGAGGAGGATTTCGTCGCGCGCGTGAAGCAGATCAGCCGCAACGAGGGCTGCGACGTCGTCTATGACGGCGTCGGCAAGGCGACCTTTCCGGGCTCGCTGTCCTGCCTGAGGCCGCGCGGCATGTTCGTCTCGTTCGGCAACGCTTCGGGTCCGGTGCCGCCGTTCTCGATCGCCGAGCTCAACAATCACGGCTCGCTGTTCGCGACGCGGCCGAAGCTCAACGACTATATCGGCACGCGTAAGGAACTGCTGGAAGGCGCCGACACGCTGTTCTCCGCCGTCATCAACGGCAAGCTGCACGTGCCGATCAACCACGCCTACGCGCTGAAGGACGCCGCGCGAGCCCATGTCGATCTCGAGAGCCGCAAGACCACGGGCGCGTCGATCCTGAAGCCATAAAAGACCGGGTGCGGAATACGGCGCGCGATCCCGACAAATTCTCGGTACGGTATCAGACAGATTGTGCCTAACGCCCGATTGCGTTCACGCTTCCAGCACATCACGTTCTCGAAGTCGCCACGATTCCATCGTGATTGCGGCTTTGGGCGACTGACGTTTGGCGCGAGGGGGAGCAAGATGGCCAGCACGGCAAAGGCGGAGTTCAAGTATCCGGAAGCGTATTGCGCGCTCTGCGCGACAAGGACCCCACATCTGCACGAACGGCGCGCAGTTGCGGGGCGCATGGTGGTGCGGTCTGTCTGTCAGACGTGCAACACCGAACGACCGCAAGACGTCGGCGATAAATAAGATCGCGACCGTCGGCAGGCATGCCTTGCCGAAATGCAATGTTTGCGCCGCTCACTATGGCAGATCAGTACGTTTCCGACGAACTACGCAGCTTCATCTTGAAGCGAATCGATTCCGTGGCTCAAATCGAAGCGCTTCTTCTCATTCGATCGGACCCGCAATCGCAGTGGAGCGCAGCACGGCTTGCGAGGCGACTGTACATCAGCGAGGCGGAGGCCGCCGAAGCATTGAGCCGTCTTTGTGCCTCCGAGCTGTTGACCTGTACCGACGAAATCTACGCCCTCGACGGCGTTCCAGAGCAGAATCTCGCAATGATCGAGCAGCTTCTGGAAGTCTATTCGCGGCATCTAATCCCCGTCACGAATCTCGTCCATTCGAAACCTCGCCGCATCGGCTCATTTGCCGACGCCTTCAAATTTCGGAAGGGGTCGTGACGATGTCTGCGTTCATCTACGGACTATGCGCTGCGACATCGGCAGTCTGCGCCGGTCTGTTGCTCGCTGCATACCGTTCAGAACGATACCGACTCCTGTTATGGAGCGGCCTGTGCTTCGTCGGCCTGGCCGCAAACAACGTGATCCTGGTGCTCGACAAGGTCGTGCTGCCTGATGTCGATCTGTCTGCATGGCGCCTGTTCGTCGCACTCATCGCGATGACCATACTTCTCTACGGATTGATCTGGGACACTGAATCATGATGAATAATTTGTCCGCGGTCTTGTCCGGAGCGGTGGCTATGGCCTCGTTCGCGACGAGTTTGTTCTTCATGAAATTCTGGCGTCAGACTTCCGACATCTTCTTTCTGCTGTTCGGGCTGGCGTTCGCGATCGACACGGTCTCGCGCGCCGCTCTCGGGTTCACCGAGGCTTCCAACGAGCTCGAACCGGTGTTCTACGTGCTGAGGCTTGCAATGTTCGCGCTGATCATCGCCGCGATCACGCTCAAGAACCGGTTCCGTTGAGTGATGTCGATCAGGCTCAAGGACTTTCTCCGCTTCGGCGCTTTCGGCCTCGCCGTCGCGCTGATCGTCGCATTCGGCATTTCTCCGTTCACGGGAGGAGTCGTTCAGCAATGGTCGCGGAGCGACGTCGAGGCGAGGTCCAGGCTCGTCTTCAATACGATGCAGCCGTTTCTCGACCGTAACGTCGAGGATCAGTCATGGAATCGCCTGAACGATCTGTTCCGGCGGGTGGCGCTGGACAAGAAGATCCTGGCCGTCGGCTTTTGCAGCGAGACGGGAACGCTGGTCGCCTCGACGCCGGAAATGCCCGCGAGCTTCGAATGCGACAAGATCGCGAGATCCGAGACCGAAAGCTTTTCCGACATCGTCAGCGGAGGCCGGCGAATTCTCGTGGCTGCTTTCCCCGTCGGCGGCAGCACAGGTCGATCCTACCTCGTGATCCTGACCGACCTGAGCTTTGCGAGCGCGCGCTCCAGCCAGGTAGTGGCCTACCTGCTTGCCTCTTTGGCGGGCGTCGTCCTGGTGCTGACGGTCGGCACCATCATATTCGCGATCTTCATGCTGCGCAGCTGGATGAGTTCGCTCAGGCGCGCGGTCGACGAGGTGCGCCTGGGCAGGGCAGGCGAGCGGCTCGCGGCGAGCCGATCTGCCATCGACCGTGAGATCCACAAGCTGCTCCGGCGAACTGAAGATTTCAGCCTGACGCACCAGATCGACTGGACCCCCGGAGCACTCCAGGAACTGCTTCACGGCGTGTTGCCGAGCGCCGAGGTGCTGGTCGTATCGAATCGGGAGCCGTACATCCACAACCGGACGGATGCCGGGGTTGTCGTGCAGCGGCCCGCGAGCGGGCTGGTTTCGGCGCTGGAGCCGATCATGCGGGCTTGCGGCGGCACCTGGATCGCCCACGGTAGCGGCAGCGCGGATCGAGACACCGTCGATGCGAACGACAGGATCAGAGTCCCGGAAGGCTCGCCCGCTTATGCGCTACGCCGCGTCTGGATCTCGGACGCCGAGCAGGACGGTTACTATTACGGCTTTGCCAACGAGGGGCTGTGGCCGCTGTGCCATATCGTATTCGTACGGCCGTCGTTCCGGATCGATGATTGGCGGACGTATCAGCAGATCAATCAGCGTTTCGCGGACGCAGTCGTTGCCGAGGCGCAGACCGAGGACCCGGTCGTCCTGGTGCAGGACTATCACTTCGCGCTCGTTCCGAAGATGATCCGCCAGCGCTTGCCGCGGGCGACGATCATCTCGTTCTGGCACATTCCATGGCCCAATGCAGAGACATTCAGCATCTGCCCGTGGAGGCGCGAGATCATCGAGGGCTTGCTGGGAAGCACCATCCTCGGATTTCATACCCAGTTCCATTGCAACAATTTCGTCGAGTGCGTCGACCGTTTCGTGGAGAGCCGGATTGACCGCGAAGTTCAGGCCGTCAGTCTTGGCGGCCATGAGACCAGGATTCGTGCCTATCCCATCTCGATCGAATGGCCTCCCAACGCGCTCGCGGGAGTGCCGGGGCGGGACGAGTGCCGGGCGGAAATCCTGGCCAGGTTCGATCTTGCCGAGGGGACGAAGGTGATCGTCGGCGTCGAGCGGTTCGACTACACCAAAGGCATACCCGACCGCATGCGGGCGATCGACGCGCTGTTGACCCGCGATCCATCCTGGAAAGGGCGGCTCGTCTTCATTCAGGTCGCGGCACCGACGCGCAGCAAGCTCGGCACATATTCGCGGCTGCAGTCGGAGGCGGAGGACCTCGCATCCGAGATCAACGGCCGTCACCCGGATGGTCAGGCCCCCATTCGGCTGATCGTGCGGCACTACGAATCGAGCGACGTGTTCAAGCTGTTCCGCGCCGCGGACGTTTGTGTCGTCGGCAGCTTGCATGACGGCATGAACCTCGTCGCCAAGGAATTCGTCAGCTGCCGCGATGACGATGCGGGTGTGCTCGTGCTGTCGAGCTTCACTGGCGCGGCGCGCGAGATGTCCGAAGCATTGATCGTCAATCCCTACGACACCGAAGAGCTCGCCGCCGCGATCAAGCGTGCCATGACCATGCCCCTGGACGAGCAGGTCGAACGGATGAAGCTCATGCGACAGCAGGTCAAGGAGAACAACGTCTACCGCTGGGCGGGAACCATGCTGGTCGACGCTGCGCGCAGCCGCACCCGCGAGCGGATCGTCGCCCTGACCGAATCCGGCGAGAACGCGCATTCGATGGAGGCAGGGACGCGGACGGTTTGGCCTGCACCGCCCAGAAAGAAGCACGCCGGCGGCTGACGTATGATTTCGGGCAAATCGTCGGTTGCGGCTTCGTCCCTGAAGTCTGCGCTACTATGTCACAATGCAGACGGGGGATCGAAGGTTAGTTTCCCGACGATGCCGAGGGGTGCTTCGACCGCGAAAGCGACCGTCGTGCCGATTGCAGATCGAAGGCCAGTGCAGGATATGCACGATCCAGAGACATCGAGATCCATCCGCAGTGCCGGTGCGGTACCGTTTACGGTCCAGAACGCGCTTCTGGCGACCTTGCCTGAGGCGGAATTCGCTTTGTTGCGACCGCACCTGAAGGCGGTCCCGCTGAAGCGAAACGATATCCTCCAGGAGGCCTTGCGGTATCCGGATGCAGCCTACTTCATCGAGTCAGGCGTGGTCTCGCGCATGGTTCGAACCGCCAGGGATGGACAGGTTGAAGTGGCTGTCGTCGGCAAGTTCGGATTTGTCGGCGTGTCGCTGGTGCTCGGTACGATGCAGACGATTCAGCGAAGCGTCGTCCGTGTTCCCGGAAGTGCGCTGCGCATCGAAGCTACCGCGTTTCGCGACATCCTGCAGCAAAGCCCAGCCACACGCGAGCATCTGCTCAGATACGTGCAGGTGTTGATCGCGCTCAATGCGCAGATTGCCTTGTGCAATGCCAGGCACGAAATCTCCGAGCGCGCGGCCCGATGGATACTGCTCGCGCAGGATCGCATCGGGAGCGACCGCGTTCCCGTGACGCATGGAATGATTGCGTCGGCCCTCGGCGTCAGGCGGCCGGGGGTGTCCAAGGCACTGTCGAACTTCGAGGCGCAAGGCATCATCGAAGGCTCACGTGGCGCCATTCGAATCCGGGACATGGCCGGGTTGCGTCGGCAAGCCTGCGAATGCGAAACAATTCTGAAGGATCGCTTTCGGATCTTTCGCGACATGCCCCAACACGACCATCGTGTCATGTGACGTGGCTGCCGGAGCTGCAACGGCGAAAGCCGCCGCGCGTCATGTGCGACGGCGCCGTCTCAGACCAATGTTACGCCACGCGTCTTGCCGCGCCGGCCTTGGTCAGGATCCCGTCGAGACAATCGATCATCTCGGCGATCTCGGCTCGCGTGACGTTGAGCGCCGGCATGAAGCGCAGCGTGTCGAGCTGCGGGGCGTTCAGGAGCACGCCGGCCTCGAACGCCTGCGCAACGATGCCTGGCGCCATCGGCAGCTTGAGGTCGAGCGCGAGCAACAGCCCGCGTCCCCGCACGCCGCCGAGGCCGTGCCGCGCCGAGACTTTCTGGAGTTCGCTTTCGAGCAGCAAGCCTGTCTCGGTGACCGCCTTCAGGAAGTCGGACTTGCCGACCTCCTCGAGCACCGCAAGTCCCGCGGCGCACATGATCGGATTGCCGTTGAACGTGCCGCCCTGGTCGCCGTGCTCGAAGCAGGAAGCGCGTTCGGTTGCGAGCAGCGCGGCGAGCGGCACGCCGCCGCCGATGCCCTTGCCGAGCGTCATGATGTCGGGCGCGATGCCGGCGTGCTCGTGGTGGAAAAGCTTGCCGGTCCGGCCCATCCCGGTCTGGATCTCGTCGAAAATGAGCAGCAGACCGTGTGCCTCGGTGAGCGCGCGCAGCTGCCGCAAGAACTGATCGGTCGCGGGCCACACGCCCGACTCGCCCTGGATGGGTTCGAGCATCACCGCAACGGTGTTGTCGCTGATCAGCCTTTCGACCGAGCCGATGTCGTTGAGCTTCGCCTTCTTGAAGCCGGCGACCTTCGGCTCGAACAGCGGCTCGAACGCCTTCTTGCCCGAGGCCGACATCGTCGCCAGCGTCCTGCCGTGGAAGCCGCCCTCGAACGTAATGATCTCGAACGCGCCGCCCTTGTGCAGGCTGCCAAATTTGCGCGCGAGCTTGATCGCGCCTTCATTGGCCTCCGCGCCGGAATTGGCAAAAAACACCTGATCGAACGCACTGTTCTCGACGAGTGCCTGCGCAAGCTTGAGGCTCGGCTCGTTGTAGAACGCCGGGCTCGGCGTCAATAGCCGCTTGGCCTGCGCGGCGAGCGCGTCAGCGATCGCGGGCGGGGAGTGGCCGAGGCAGTTCACGGCCCAGCCCTGCACGAAATCGAGATACCGCTTGCGACTGTCGTCCCAGAGATAGGAGCCGGCGCCGCGGACGAACACGGCCTTGGGCCGTGCGGTGATGTCCATCAGCGCGTCATACGGATGGGTGGCGGTGGTCATGTCGTACTCCTCTGGGGGCAGGTGGAAAATGGACGCAAAAACGAGAAGGCCGCACTTTGCGGGTGCGGCCTTCTCGAAAACTGGCTGAATTCTAGTGCTTCAGCGGCGTCGTCGGACATGGCGCAACCCATCATCGTCGCGGGTGCGACGACGGAAAGCTGCGCGGCGGTGGGTCCGAGAGTTGATCATGAGGCGCGTCCCTACAGCCGAATAGCAGGACGTGTCAAGCAGGCATTTCGCGGGTCACCCGCCGAGCGTGCATCGGTCAGGTCGGATGCGCGGCTTCTTCGGGGTCCACGTCGCCCCAATCCGCGTCCGCGATCGCGGTGTCGATCAGCTCGCCGCGCATCAGCTTGAGTGGCGAATTCCAGTACAGCGCGATGTTGTGGAAAGGGTCGGTCAGCACCTTGAACACCCACACCAGGCCGGTCGTGACGTCGCGCGTGGCGAAGAGCTGGAGCATGCGCGCAAGTCCGCCGCCGATGCCGATCGCGAGCCAGAGCGTGCCGACATGCCGGATGAAGTCGAGGCGAGCGGCCGGCGCATCGAACAGTCCGAACAGCGTCGGAAAGGCGAACAGCGCAAGCGGCGCACTGCCCCAGACCAGCAGCAGCACGATCTTGCGGGCCTGATTGTAGCCGACCTTGACCGCCTCCTTGTAATCGTTGCTGACGTCGTTGACGGCGTCATAGCCGTTCGGCTCGAAGAAGAAATGTCCGGTCTGCCGCGTCAGCATCGCGAGCCAGCCGACGATGCCAGCAATGGCGGGATCTTTGAACAGCAGGGCGTAACAGCCGAGGAAGATGACGGCGCTGATCAGGTGGAGCGTCTGGTTGACGGTGCTCTGGTGGTAGAAGCGGTAATCGTCGAAGCGCTGCGTGCGCAGCATGTCCGAGAGGCGGCTCATCCTCGTTCCTCGCTCGCGTTGAAGCGCGGGCAGAGTTAGGCCGAGTCCGTGACCCCTGCGTGAATGCACTATAGTGTCACGTTGCGGTGCGCAGGCAATCTCGCATGTGGCCCCGTGGAAACCATTGCGCCGCTGGCGCGTTTGTGATCGATGTACGCAAATTGGTTCGAACCGGACGCACGGCGGCTCAGACCAAGAGTGGCGGGGACCAACGAGACAGTTTCAGCCTTGTCCGACACGTCTTACCCAATCGACCTCGACAGCATTCGCGGCGCATTTCCGCCGGGTATCGACGCGCCGCCGCTGCTGGTCGATTTCGCCGCCTGGCTCGAGGGGCGCCCCTGGGGCAGCGTCGGCTGCTTCTCCCTGCAAGGCCAGTTTTCCGATTCCGCGCCGATCGTCGACGGCAGTTCCCTGCGCGACAGGTTCTCGCTGTTCATGCGGCTGCCGGATGGCTCTGCCGTCGGCGGCTGGTATGGCGCCGGTCTCGATCGCGACAATCCGCCGATCGTGGGACTGGGGTCGGAGGGCGATTACGAATTGCTGGCGCCAAGCTTCGATGCCTTGCTCGCCAAGCTGACGTCCCGGCAGTTCGACAGCGCCTGGAGCGATCTGCGGCCGCGCGAGGATGTCGCGTGTCAGACGGTCGAGCTTGCACAATGGCTTGCCAGGCAGCCGGCTGGCGACAGGACGATATGTGACCACGGTGCCCCGGACCTGCCCGACTTCCGCGGCTTCGTTGAAAAATGGAGCAGGGATCGCGAGGATTATTGGGCCAATCACCGCTTGATGGCCGAGCTCGGCTGGCGCCTGGCCGCGCATCTGCCCAGGGGCAAGAAGCCCTGGGACACGACGCATTTCGAGGTCGCGATCGTCGGCAAGCAGTACGAGGCGCGCGTGCTTTCGCGCGGGCCGCAGGCGTTCGAGGAAGCCGCCTCGATCGAATCCCTGCTGCGCGATCTGCGCGAGGAGATGCGCCGCGCCCAACCGGAGCTCGGGCTGTGGTACGCGATGAAATTCGGCCTCCATGCCGACGGGCGCGTCATGCCGAGCTTCGAATATGATGTGCGTCCGACCATCGAGGGCGAACCGGCGCTGCTATCCGAGGCGAAGGCCGATCTCGCCCGCGCTCCGCGCCCGGAACGCTGGGTGCCGAAATGGCTGGCGTGACAGCATCCGTTCGCAATGGCGGAGTGCCTCAGAACCCCGCGACGCTGCCGTGCAGATCGTATTGGTCCGCGCGCTCGATCTTGGCCGTGACGATCTCGCCGACGCGCAACGGGCGGCGGCTGGAGAGATAGACTGCGCCGTCGATCTCCGGCGCATCGGCCTTGGAGCGGCCCTTGGCGACGGTCGGGCCGACCTCGTCGATGATGATCTGCTGCCGCGTGCCGACCTTGCGCTTCAGTCGGCGCGCGGAGATCTTCTGCTGGCGGGCCATCAGTGCGTTGTAGCGCTCCTGCTTGACCTCTTCGGGCACAGGGTTCTCGATCGCGTTCGAGGTGGCGCCGGCGACCGGCTCGTATTTGAAGCAGCCGACGCGGTCGATCTCGGCTTCGTCGAGCCAGTCGAGCAGATAGGCGAAATCGGCATCGGTCTCGCCGGGGAAGCCGACGATGAAGGTCGAGCGCAAAGCGAGATCGGGACATTCCTCGCGCCAGCGCTTGATCCGCGCCAGCGTCTTGTCCTGCGCCGCCGGACGCTTCATCGCCTTCAGCACCTCGGGGCTCGCATGCTGGAACGGGATGTCGAGATAGGGCAGCACCTTGCCCTCGTTCATCAGCGCGATGACCTCGTCGACATGCGGGTAGGGGTAGACGTATTGCAGCCTGACCCAGGCGCCGAGTTCGCCGAGCTCGCGCGCGAGGTCGAGGAATTTGGCGCGGACCTGGCGGTCCTTCCACGGGCTCTCGGCGTATTTGAGATCGACGCCGTAGGCGGAGGTGTCCTGCGAGATCACCAGCAGTTCCTTGACGCCGGCGCCGACCAGCCGCTCGGCCTCGCGCAGCACGTCGTTGGCGGGCCGCGAGACCAGGTCGCCGCGCAGCTTCGGGATGATGCAGAAGGTGCAGCGGTTGTTGCAGCCCTCGGAGATCTTCAAGTACGCGTAGTGCCGCGGCGTCAGCTTGATGCCCTGCGGAGGCACCAGATCCAAATGCGGATTGTGCGCGGGCGGCAGCGCGCGGTGCACGGCGTCCAGCACGCTCTCATATTGCTGCGGACCGGTGATGGAGAGCACGCCCGGATAGGCCTGCTCGATCGCTTCCGGTTCCGCGCCCATGCAGCCGGTGACGATCACCTTGCCGTTCTCGGCCATGGCCTCGCCGATCGCCGACAGCGATTCCTGCTTGGCGCTGTCGAGGAAGCCGCAGGTGTTGACGATGACGATGTCGGCCCCGTCATGCTTGCGGGCGAGCTCGTAGCCCTCCGCGCGCAGGCGCGTGATGATGCGCTCGGAATCCACCAATGCCTTGGGACACCCGAGCGACACGAAGCTGACCTTGGGCGCAGCCGTCTGATCCATATCTGATCTGCCTGATTGACGGGCCTGAGCTAGTCCCAATTGCCCACAATTACAACCCTTTGCAGGGCGTTCCGGCGTGCTATGGATGAATCAGCTGCCGCGAGTGAGCCATGAGCGCCGAACAGTCGCCCAAAATCGTGATCGTCGACGAAAGCCCGATTCGGGCTGCGATCCTCGAGGAGGGGTTGCGGGAGGCCGGGTTCACGCAGGTGGTCCATATCAGCGAGATGCAGAGCCTGCTCGCCCGTATTTATGCGGTCGACCCCGACATCATCCTGATCGATCTGGAGAACCCCAGCCGCGACGTGCTGGAGGCGATGTTCCAGGTCAGCCGCGCCGTGAAGCGGCCGATCGCCATGTTCGTGGACCAGAGCGATTCCGCCTCGATCCAGGCCTCGGTCGAGGCCGGGGTGTCCGCGTATATCGTCGACGGGCTGAAGAAGGAGCGCATCAAGCCCATCCTCGACCTCTGCGTGTCCCGCTTCAACGCCTTTGCCAAGCTCCAGGAAGAGCTCGAGCGGACCAAGTCGCAACTCGAGGACCGCAAGGTCATCGAGAAGGCCAAGGGCATCCTGATGCGGGTGAAGGGCCTCAACGAGGACGAGGCCTATGTGCTGCTACGCTCCACCGCGATGCGCGAGAAGAAGAAAATCGGCGAGATCGCGCAGTCGATCATCACCGCGTCGGAGATGCTGAAATGACCGTTCCCCTCCGCATCGGGTTCATTCCGCTGGTCGATGCCGCCGCCCTGATCGTCGCGGTCGACAAGGGATTTGCCGCCACTGAGGGGCTCGACGTCGAGCTGGTGCGCGAGGTCTCCTGGTCCAACGTCCGCGACAAGCTCAATATCGGCCTGTTCGACGCTGCGCATTTGCTGGCGCCAGTGGCGATCGCGTCCTCGCTCGGGCTCGGTCACGTCAAGGTGCCGATCGCAGCGCCCTTCAATCTCGGCATCAACGGCAATGCCATCACGGTGTCGCCGGCGCTCCATGCCGCGCTGATGGAGGTGATCGACGGCGATCGTTTCGACCCGATGGCGACCGCGAAAGCGCTGGCGAAGGTCGTTGCCATCAGGCGCAAGGCAGGGGCCGAGCCGCTGACCTTCGGCATGACCTTCCCGTTCTCCACCCACAACTATCAATTGCGGTTCTGGATGGCCGCGGCGGGCGTCGATCCCGATGAGGACGTGCGCCTCGTGGTGCTGCCGCCGCCCTATATGGTCGACAGCCTCAAGAACGGCCATGTCGATGCGTTCTGCGTCGGCGCGCCCTGGAATTCGATCGCGGTCGATCTCGGCATCGGTCACATCCTGCATTTCGTCTCCGACATCCTGGTCCGTGCGGCGGAGAAGGTGCTTGCCGTCCGCCAGGCCTGGGCCGACAAGAATCCGAATGTCGTTGCAGCACTGGTCCGTGCGGCGGTGAAGGCTGCCGAGTTCATCGAGCACCCAGAGAACCGGACCGAGGCGGCGCGCATCCTGGCACAGCCGGAACGGATCGGGGTCGATGCCGAGGTCATCCAGCGCACGCTCGACGGACGTTTGAAGATCTCGCCCGACGGCACCTTCCGCGAAAGCGGCCGCTATCTCCTCGTTGGACGCGAGGGAGCAGGGCGCCCGGACCCGGTCCAGGCCGCCTGGCTCTATGCTCAGATGGTGCGCTGGGGGCAGACGGCTCTGACCCCGGACGGCGTCAGGACAGCGATGGCGGTGTTCAGCCCCGACCTTTACGACGCAGCCCTCGGCAAAAAGGCGCCCTCCGAAGCTCCCGCGGCGTTCGGCGCCTTCGCCGGGCCTGTCTTCGATCCCGACAACATCCAGGGGCATCTCGAGGCCTTCGAGGTTGGCCGCTGGAAAGCCTGATTCGGGCCTGCTTTATTTTTAAGCGCGCATGTTCGTTGGCTAATGTTTGGGCTGACTGCTCGAATTTCGGGAGAGCTCTCAGACCGGCATCTCCCCGATGTTATCCTAACAGCCTGAAATAACGTCGGTTTTCATTTCGATCCAGCTGGCACGCAACTTGAATGTTGCACTGCGGCCAGCTTGTCACAGGTGCCTGCTGAGCCAAGTCCCGCAGCAACGAAGCTGATCGGACCGCAAGTAACGAAGCCGGCCCCTGAGCAGCCAGCCGAGTTCCTTGCGGGTCGCCAATCCGTCGAAGCCACTCTGGTGGCCGCAGGAGCTTCGTTACCGACCATGAAAATCGATACGCTCTCAGTCGACTTTACCGACGAGCAGAAACGCTACCTCGAAGGCTTCACGACCGGCTTGCAGATCAGCCGGGTCGGCCGCGGTCTCGGCGCGGGAGCCGGCAAGGCGAATGCCGAGCCCGTTGGTCCCGATGCCGTGCACATCAAGGCGCAGGACAAGGTGATCGCGTCGGGCAGGAAGCTCGCCGATCAGGAGAAGTTCAAGCGCGACGAGCATCCCTTCGACGCCTATCCGCGGCTGCGCCAGCAGGCGCTCGACAACACCCCGCCGAGCCCGGCGGACAATTTCCGATGGCGCTATTACGGCATCTTCTATGTCGCGCCGACGCAGGACTCCTACATGAGCCGCCTGCGCATTCCGAACGGCATCATGAAGCATTGGCAGCTGTCCGGCCTTGCCGATCTCGCCGACGAGCTCTGCGGCCCGTACAGCCACGTCACGACGCGCGCCAATCTCCAGCTCCGCGAGATCCCGCCGAAGAACGCGATCAAGCTGCTCGAGGGCATCCAGGACCTCGGCCTGTGCTCGCGCGGCTCGGGTGCCGACAACATCCGCAACGTGACGGGAACGCCGACGGCCGGCATCGACCCGCAGGAAATCATCGACACGCGGCCCTATGCGCGCGAGTGGCACTACCACATCCTCAACGACCGCTCGCTCTACGGCTTGCCGCGCAAGTTCAACGTCGCCTTCGACGGTGCCGGCAGGATCGCGGTGCTGGAGGAGACCAACGATATTGCCTTCACCGCGTACGAGGTGAAGGACGGTTTCGGCGTCGAGCCCGGAATCTGGTTCCGCCTCGGCCTCGGCGGCATCACGGGCCACAAGGACTTCGCCAAATATTCCGGCATCATCGTCAAGCCGGAGCAGGCGACCGCCGTCGCCGACGCCATCGTGCGCGTGTTCATCGACCATGGCGACCGCACCAACCGCAACAAGGCACGGTTGAAATACGTGCTCGACGCGATGGGCCATGACGGCTTTCTCAAGCTGGTCGAAGAGCGGCTGAAGACGCCGTTCACGCGCGTGCCGGAAGAGGCGTTTGCGCCACGGCCTGCGGCGGACCGCATGGCCCATGTCGGCGTGCACAAGCAGAAGCAGGAGGGCCTCAACTGGATCGGCGTATCGCTGACGCTCGGCAAGCTCACCTCCGATCAGATGCGGGGCCTCGCCAAGTTCGCGCGGGATCTCGGTGACGGCGAGATCCGCCTCACGGTCTGGCAGAACCTGCTGATCTCAGGGGTGCGCGACGAGAACGTCGAGCTTGCGAGCGCGGCCATCAGGCAGATCGGGCTCGCCGTGGAGGCCTCGCACATCCGCGCCGGCCTTGTCGCCTGCACCGGCAATGCCGGTTGCCGCTTCGCGGCCGCCAATACCAAGCGCCACGCCGCCGAGATCGGCGACTGGTGCGAGCCGCGCGTCGCAATGGACAAGCCGGTGAACATCCACGTCACCGGCTGCCATCATTCCTGCGCGCAGCACTACATCAGCGACATCGGCCTGATCGGCGCGCGTGTGCCGGTCGGCGAGGAAGACACGGTCGAGGGCTATCACCTCTTCACCGGCGGCGGGTTCGGCCCCGACGCAGACGTCGGGCAGGAGGTCTATCACGACCTCAAGGCCGAGGACGCGCCGAAGACGGTCGAAGGACTGCTCAAGGCCTACATCGCCCATCGCTCGTCTCCCGAAGAAACGTTCCTGTCCTTTGCGCGCCGCCATGACGGCGAGACGCTGCGCAAGCTGGCCGACGCACAGGTGTCCGCATGAACCAGATCACCCCTCCGCCAAAACTCGACCTCATTCCCGCAAGCGCACCGTTCTCCGATGCACAGCGTTCCTGGCTGAACGGCTTCTTCGCCGGACTGCTGTCGCCCGATGTCGCAATGCCGTTGTCGGCGGAGCAGGGCGCGGCCGTCATGCAAGGCCCGGCTGGCGACGGCGACGACGGCGAGGCGCCATGGCATGACCAGACCATGCCGATTGCCGAGCGGATGAAGCTCGCCGAAGGCCGCCCCGTACGCCGCAAGATGATGGCGGCGATGGCGCAGCAGGATTGCGGCCAGTGCGGCTACAATTGCCACGATTACTCGGAAGCGATCGCGAGCCGCAGCGAAGCACGGCTCAACCTCTGTGTCCCCGGCGGCAAGGAAACCGCGCGGATGCTGAAGTCGCTGTACGAGGAGCTCGACAAGGCCCCAGTGGCCAAATCGGCCGACAAGCCGGACGTGGCGGCGCCGGCCGTGACCGTGACGATCGCCGAGCCCGGCCGCTCACGCGACAATCCGACCGAGGCGACGTTCCTGTCGCGCCGTCTTCTCAACAAGGGCAAGTCGGAGAAGGAGACCTATCACATCGAGTTCGACCTCTCCGAGAGCAAGCTCGACTACGTCGTCGGCGATTCCTTCGGCGTATTCGCGCGCAACGATGTCGGCCTCGTCGACCAGATCATCGCGCTGCTCGGCGCCTCCCACACCACCAAGGTCAACGGCAAGACGCTGCGCGAGGTGCTGATCGACGACGTCTCGCTGTCGCCGGCGCCCGACACGCTGTTCGAGCTGATCTCCTTCATCACCGGCGGCGCAGCCCGCGAGAAGGCGCGGGCGCTGGCGCAGGGGGAGGATCCCGATGGCGATGCCGCCACCCTGGACGTCATGGCGGCGCTGCAGAAATTTTCCGGCACGCGGCCGCATCCCGAGGCCTTTGTCGAGGCGCTGGAGCCGCTGCAGCCGCGGCTCTACTCGATCTCGTCGTCGCACAATGCCACACCCGGAAGGCTGTCGCTGACCGTCGATTCCGTGCGCTACGTCATCGGCAAGCGCAAGCGCCTCGGCGTCGCCTCGACCTTCCTCGGCGAGCGCATCGCCGAAGGCGAGAAGCTGAAGGTCTATGTGCAGAAGGCGCACGGGTTCGGCCTGCCGCAGGACCCGAAGACGCCCGTCATCATGATTGGCCCCGGCACCGGCATCGCGCCGTTCCGCGCCTTCCTGCTCGACCGCAAGGCGACCGGCGCTCCCGGAAAGAACTGGCTGTTCTTCGGCCACCAGCGCAGCGATTGCGATTTCTTCTACCAGGAAGAACTCAACGCGATGAAGACGTCGGGCCAACTGACGCGGTTGTCGCTGGCCTGGTCGCGCGACGGCGAAAAGAAGTTCCACGTGCAGGACCGCATGCGCGAGGTTGGCCGCGAGCTGTGGACGTGGCTCGCCGAAGGCGCGCACCTCTACATCTGCGGCGATGCCAAGCGCATGGCCAAGGACGTCGAGCGCGCGCTGGTCGACATCGTCGCCCAGTTCGGCGCGCGGTCGACGGACGAGGCCGTCAGCTTCGTCGCCGAGCTCAAGAAGACCGGCCGCTTCCAGGCGGACGTCTACTGAGTGCTGTCACTCCAGCATCATCCGAGCCGGTTCCAACTGGCTCGGATTTGAGCGAATAAGATTCTCGGAACCCGCCGGTGGGGAGAAAATGCATCTGCGATCGGGGTTCCTGGAAGAAGCTCATCGCTATTTCAGTCGGCGTCTTGCCGGCACCCCGGGTTGATCCTTCATACTCTCGCACATGGGGCGTTGGAGATCGACCATGCGCGAACTATCGGCGGAAGCCAGGCTGCACTTCTACGCGCGCTCGCTCTCGCGTCGGACCGGGGCGAGCCTGCACCACGTTGCGCTCTACAGCGCCTTTGCCGTCATCGCCGCGATCGTGTTCGGCACACTGTCGGTACACCCGTTCTGAGGTATCGTTCCGGGGCGGCGAAGCCGAACTCAGGTGCGCAATTGCGCACCGTAGTCCGGTGCTTCGCACCATTCCGGAATGACGACGAACTTCACACCCCGCGCTTGAACGGCGCCACTTCGATCCCCGCATCCTTCAGCGCCTGACGCACGCCGCGCGCGATCTCGACCGCGCCGGGCGTATCGCCGTGGATGCAGACCGTATCGGTGCGCATCTTGATGACCTTGCCGGTGACCGAGACGACCGCGCCGTCCTGCACCATGCGCACCACGCGGTCGGCGATCGCCCTGGCGTCATGCAGCACCGCGCCGAGCTTCTTGCGCGAGACGAGGTTGCCGTCGTCCTCATAGGCGCGGTCGGCGAATACCTCGTGCACCATCGGCAGATTGGCCGCTTCGCCAGCCTTCACCAGCTTCGAATTGGCGAGCACGACGAAGATCAGGCCGGGATCGACCGCCTTGATGCCGGCGGCGATCGCCTTCGCCGTCATGTCGTCCTCGCAGGCGACGTTGGAGAGCGCGCCATGCGCCTTCACATGGGTGACCTTGTAGCCGGCGGCGGTCGCGATCGCCTGCAATGCGCCGATCTGGTAGGCGACGAGGTTCTCGATCTCCGAGGCCTTCAGCCCCGCGATCGGATGCCGGCCGAAGCCGTGCAGGTCGCGATATCCCGGATGCGCGCCGACCGAGACGCCGCGCGCCTTCGCCAGCTCGACCGTCCGGCGCATGATGTCGGGGTCGCCGGCATGGAAGCCGCAGGCGACATTGACTGAGCTCGCCAGCTCGATCATGGCGGCGTCGTTGCCCATCTCCCACGCGCCAAAACCTTCGCCGAGGTCGCAATTAAGATCGACTGTTCTCATGGGTTGCTCTCCGCCTCTGATCTTGTTGTCGCTCAGGGCTCCGCCGTGACCTGCCAGGTCCCGGCGTCGACCGCGCTGACCGCATAGCCCGCAACGTTAGCATCGCTGAGCGCCTCGATGTTGAGCGCGACGGCATCGGCAGATCGCAGGTGATCGGGCAGGCTGCGGATCAACTGCGCGAACTTGCGCGCCTCGTCCTGCGCTTCGGCCATGCTGACAGCCTTGAAGCGGAACGCGGTTCCCGCCGAGGTCTGGGCGAGACGGCCGACATCGGCCGTGATCACGGTTGCGATCTTCGGATAACCGCCCGAGGTGCCGCGGTCCATCATCAGCGCGATCGGCGCGCCGTTGCCGGGCACCTGGATGCTGCCGTTGACGGTGCCATCGGAGACGATGTTGTGGCCGTGCAGATGCCTGATCGGGGGCCCTTCGAGCCGGTAGCCCATCCGGTCGGAGGTTGCGGAGATCTTCCACTCGCTGTTCAGGAACATCGCCTTGTTGGCCTCGTCGAACTCGTCATCCTGCGGACCCAGCAGGACCCGGATCGGACCTGTCGCAGGCTTCGGCAGTTCGATCCGAAGCTCCGGCGCACCGCTCGCGGCATCGACACCGAACTCGTCGCCGGCCTGGAGCGGGCGCGGGTAGGGGCTGCCGAGGCCGGCGCGGGCATTGACCGCGAGACTGTTGAACACCGGCTCGCCTTTGATGGCGCCCTCGATCGCGAGATAGGTGAAGGCGCCGCCGCGGGCAAAACCCAGCGTCAGCGTCTCGCCGTCCTTCAGCGTCACCGATGTGTCCATCGCGACCGGATTGCCTGCGACGTCCGCATTGCGCGGTGCGCCAGCGATTGCAACGCGGACGGCGCCGCCGCGGGCGGTGAAGGTGGCACCGAAAGGGCCGATCTCGACGGCGGCCGCGAAAGGCTCGTTGCCGACAAGCGTGTTCGCCGCCGCCAGCGACAGGCGGTCCATGGCTCCGCTGACCGTCAGGCCGTAGCGTTGCGCGCCGTGGCGGCCGCCATCCTGGACCGAGCTCGCGGGCCCGATGCTGGCAACAATGAGCCGGCTCATGCGACCACCTGCTCGGCGATGATCTCGCCGGCTTCCGCAGCGCGGTCCAGTTCCGCGAACGTCTTGTGGTCGATGGCGAAGAACGTCACGCGATCGCCGGGTTCGGTGAGGAAGGTCGGATCGCGGTGGAGCTGATAGGTTCTGACAGGCGTGCGGCCGAGCAAATGCCAGCCGCTCGGCGCGGCGAGGCACTGGA
>NZ_AJQE01000300.1 GCF_000261685.1 Bradyrhizobium genomosp. I (2014)
ATCGTGCCGGCGGGAGTCAGCAGCCGCGGATTCTGCCGCCGCGACATGTGCAGGGACCTGTCGAGACCGCTGAGATACGACCAGCCCGGCGTGAAGCCGATCATGGCGACCTTGTAGTCGCCGCCGGCGTGCCGGGCGATGATGTCGTCGGGCGTGGTGTTGAGCGCTTTCGCGACATCCTCGAGGTCGATGCCATGCTCGCCGCCATAGGCGACGGGAATGCGCCAGCGGCGCGCCCTTGTGACCGGCGGCAGCGGCCGGGTGGCGACCGGAAGGATCTTTTCGCCGAGCGCGTCGAAACCGATCTTTTCGGGGTCGTAGTGCACCAGCAACGAGCGATAGGTCGGCACGGTCTCGGTGATGCCGTCGATGGGGCTTGCTGCGAGCGCCTTGTCGAGCGCCAGCACGCGCTGGTTGGCATCATCGTCGATGGTGCGGCTGAACTCGACCGTGACGGCGCTGTCGCCACTGGGCAGAAGGCGGGGCGGGGGGAGCGTCGCGGCCATTGAGCTGTCGAAGAGCTGTCGAAATCGGACTTTTGGAAGTGCGCGGGCTCGACGTTGAGTTCCGCGTCGCCCCTGCTTCGCGTAAATGCGCCCGCAAGTCCAATAAATTAATGCAAGGGGAGACGATAAAGCCTTGTTATCGCGTCGCATAACAGCTCAGCGGCCCTGCATTATCGGGCCCCTCTTGGCTCTTGACGCAAGGGCTGCGGCTCGCAAGATGCGCGCGTTCTTTCCTGCCCCTCCGGAGCTCGTTCTCGTCCATGTCGCTGTCCCCCGAAGCCCGCAAGATCCTCGCCGGCATCACCACCGCCACCATCACCACGGTCCTGCTGAAGAAGGGCCTTCGTAATGTGTGGATGCGCGGCGCCCGTCCGCTGCGCCCGGGCCTGCCGCGTCTGGTGGGACCGGCCTTCACGCTGCGCTTCGTGCCGGCCCGCGAGGATCTGGCGACGCCGGAATCCTGGTCCTCGCCGATCTCGACCCGCACCGCGATCGAGGCGATGCCGGAAGGATGCATCGCCGTGGTCGACGCCATGGGCATCACCGATGCCGGCATCTTCGGCGACATCCTCTGCGCGCGCATGGTCAAGCGCGGCGTCACCGCGCTCGTCACCGATGGCGTGGTGCGTGACGTCGAGGGCGTGCTCGGCACCAACCTTCCGGTGTGGTGCGACGGCTATGCCGCGCCGCCGTCCGTCGCGGGTCTCACCTTCGTCGGCTGGGGCGAGCCGATCGGTTGCGGCGGCGTTGCCGTTTTCCCGAACGACATCGTCGTCGCCGACCAGGACGGCTGCGTGCTGATCCCGCAGGCGATGCTCGATCACGTCCTCGCCGAGGGCGTCGAGCAGGAGCGGATGGAGGCCTGGATCGTCAACGAGGTGAACAACGGCGCGGTGCTGCCGGGCCTCTACCCCATGAATGCCGAGACCAAGGCGCGCTACGCCGCCAGCAAGAAGTAACGGGTAAGAAAACGAGGAACGTCATGGACATCACGCTCGCAGGCAAGCGGCCGACCCGCCGCGCGCCGAAGGAACACTTCACCGGCACCGTGCTGCAGGACCCCATCAACATGGCGCCCGCGCCGGCGCGGCTGAACGTCTCGCGCGTCGCGTTCGAGCCGGGCGCCCGCACCAACTGGCACCATCATCCGCTCGGCCAGACGCTCTACGTGATTTCGGGCGTCGGCCGCGTCCAGACCAAGGGCGGCCCGGTGCAGGAAATCCGTCCCGGCGACACCGTCTGGATTCCGCCGGGCGAAGTGCACTGGCACGGTGCCTCGCCTGATAACAGCATGTGCCACATCGCCATGCAGGAAGCGCTCGACGGCGTCTACTCGACCTGGCTGGAGCCGGTGACGGACGCGGAGTACGGGGCGGCGGCAGGCTAGCCTCTCGTGTCCCGGACAAGACGCATCGCCTCGAAGGCGATGCGTCGCCGATCTGCGACTGGACTAGTGATCAACAATGCTGGGTTCCGGCTCTGCTTCGCAGCACTTCGTGCTACGCCGCGTCCGGGACACGGCAGCGTCACATCCGCTCCGCCGTCCACGTTCCCGTGCACATCGCACCGCGCCAGGTGCCGGAGCCGGACATGCCGCTGAGCCGGCCGAAGCCGACGGCGCGCTTCATGCCGGTGCTCAAGGTGACGCTGATGCTGCCGGCATCGGCAACGCGACCGGACGCGTTCACCGCGGCGCTGCTCGAGGCGATCTGACCGTTGTTGATGCCGATCGCGACGGTCGCGCCGTTGCCGCAGGTCTCGCTCGATGACGAGATGCGGACATTCCATGTGCCGTCGAAAGTGCTTGTCGCAGCATCCGCCTGCGTGAGCGGAAGGGCGATGGCGAATAGGGTGGCGAAGAGACGATTGCGAAAGCCGCTCATGACACGCCCCTGTGGGTGGACCATGCGGGGATCGTGGCATGAGCGTGGAACCGGCGATGTGAGGGGGCTCACGCGCGCAAGGGGCACTGTGAGCTGGCGCACGCTGCCGGCACCGTCATTCCGGGCGACTCGTAGAGCCGACCATGGTGCGCAATTGCGCACCTGAGAACCTCGAGCTTCCGGGTTCACGCTTCGCGTGCCCCGGAACGACGCGGTATCAAACGGCCTGGACGAGCCTAGTTCACGCGAGTCCAGGTCTGGCCGCCGCAGAACATGCCGCCGAAGGCGCAGCCCTGCACGCGCAGCCGGTCGGTTCCCTTCATGGCGATCGTCGAATCGTAGGTCGAGCCCGAGTTCGGATCGAGGATGCGGCCGGACCATTTCTGGTCCTTGCCGGGCTTCATGTTGATCAGAACCTGCTCGCCGTTCTGGTTCGATTTGCTGTCGACCGAATAGCCGCAGAGATTGCTGCCGCATTGCTCGATGCGGACCTTGCCTTCCCTCTCCTCGGTGAGCCAGATGCCGAGCGGCGAATTGAGATCGCGCGTGGGCGCAACTGCGGGAGCAGGCGGCGCGACGGCGGCCGTCTGAGCGGGGGCTGGAGCGGGGGGCGGCGCCGGGGGGGCCGCAGCCACGGCCGGCGCTGGCGGTGGTGTCACGACCGGAGCTGCCTGCTGCGCGGCCGGCGCAGGCGCCGGCGGCGGCAGCACGGCAGTCTCGGCCGGCGCATTGCTGGCGGTTGCCGCCGGCGGCGGTGCCGCGGCAGTGGGTGCAGCAGGCACAGGTGCCTGCGCAGCCGCGGGCGGTGGGGCAACGGGAGCGGGGGCGGGAGCTGGTGCGGCCGGCGTTTGCGGCTCGACCGTGGCTTGCTGCGGCATTTGTTGGGCCGGGGTCGTCTCGTTCTTCTTGGCCTTCTTGGGCTTGGTCTGGCCGGTGTTGTCATAGACGCCGGGGATCTGCACCGTGCCACGGTCCGGATCGATGCGGATGGTGCGCCCGCCATATTCGAAGGTGTACTGTGCCTGAGCAGCCGTGCTCGCCAGCAGGAATGCGGCCGTGGCCAACAGCTTCCTCATTTCCGTCTCCTGAACAGGTGGTCCCCGGACCGACGCTTACGCGCCGGCTCGCTCGCAAAAAGTGATCTAGATCACTGTCGTTGGTATGAGTCGTCTTCCGGTGGTTCCGGGTTCAATAGGCCCGGAGCCGGCCCAAAGTTTGGCCAAGGCAAGCGACAGGAGGACGCGGCCAAGGACGCCTAAAGCATGATCCGGAGAAGTGCGCGGCGGTTTTCCGAAAAGATCATGCTTAAACAACAACCTAGAGACTAAAGCGCGATGACGATTCATCCTCATCGCATCGCGCTTTAGTCGAACCAGGCGGCATAGATCTTCTTGTAGCTGCCGTCTTCCATGGAAATATGCAGCCATTGGTCGACGAAGGCTTTCAGTGCGACGTCGCGCTGGAGCCAATAGGCCTTCTCGGAGAAGTCGAACGGCTTTTCGGGATGCACCGCGCAGAGCACGCCGGCATGCTGCTTCTGCTGGTAGCGGGTTTCGGACGCGTCCGTCATCATCAGGTCGGCATTGCCCTTGGCAATTTCGTCGAAGATCACGGTGTTGTCGGCGAAGACGATGATCTCGGCATCCCTGATGTTGGCACGCGCGAAGCGCTCGTTGGTCCCGCCGGGATTGACGATCACGCGGGTGCCCTTCTTGTCGATATCGGCGATGCTCTGGTACTTGCCGACGTCGGCGCAGCGCGCGATCGGCGTCTTGCCCTCGCGCATGATCGGCGTGGAGAAGAAGCCCTTTTTCTGCCGGTCGAGCGTGACCGAGACGCCGCCCATGGCGATGTCGAACTGGTCGGCCTCGAAATCCTTCATCAGCTTCGGCCAGGCTGTTGGCACGAACTCGACTTTGACGCCGAGCGCCTTGCCGAGGGCCTGGGCCATGTCGACGTCGAAGCCGCTGAACTGCTGCGTGGTCTTGTCCAGATAGGTGAAGGGCTTGTAGTCGCCGGTCATGCCGACGCGCAACGTGCCGCGCTTGACGATCTCGTCGAGGCGTGAAGGTGCGGCCTGCTGCGCCTGCGCCGAGACATTCGAGACATGCACCAGCAACGCAACGGCGAAAGCCGTCCAGAATCGAACCATCATCTCTTTTCCACCCATGCCCGAGCTGACATTGTGCAGCTCTTGAGCGGTGGATTTAGACCAGATGCCCGCCGGGGGCGAGGCAGAATTTGAAGGGAATCCTTGAGATGACGATCTCGATGTACGAGGCCTCGATTGGTCTCTTCGTGCCCTATTTGCGCAACCTGTCCGCACTGCTCGACAAGGGCGTCGCCTATGCGGAGGCCCGCAAGTTCAACCCGACGGTCCTGCTCGGCATGCGCCTTGCGCCGGACATGTACGACCTGGCGCAGCAGGTCGGCGAAGCCTGCCGCCATGCCACGGTCGCGCCGGCCTTGCTGGCCCAATGCGAGCCGGTGGCGCTGCCGGCACTGGAGCACGAGATGGCCGGGCTGCAGGCGCGCATCGCGACGTCCATCGAGTTCATCGAAAGCCTGCCGCGCGCGGAGATCGATGCGGCTGCGGAACGGAAAGTCTTCTTCAGGCTGAAGAACGGCACCGAGCTGCCCTTCACGGGACGGGCGCTGCTGCTGACGTTCAGCGTCCCGCAGTTCTTCTTTCACGTGACGACGGCCTATGACCTGTTGCGCCACGCCGGCGTCGAGCTCGTGAAGAAGGATTATCTCGGACGGAAATAGTTGTGAAGGCTCGATGTCCGCCTCTCCCCAGCGGGGAGAGGTGTAGGAAACATCCGATCCGCGGCCAAGCTTACGCTTCGCCCTTGCGCTCGTAATCGGCGAGCGAACTGCGGCCGGCGATCTCGCTACGCAGCAGCTCGAAACGCCTGTTCGCCTCGTCCTGCTGCGCATCGACGAAACGCACGGCAGCCTCGCTCGTCATCGGGCCGCTGACCACGGGGGCGGATTGTTCGCCGATGGTCTCGTGGACGTAGTACTGGTCGTCGTCGCCACGATGGACCGTCCATTTGAGACGGATCGCCACCATCGGTCCCGGACCGACCTTGCTGTAGCCGTCGGCATCGGTGTGCTCCGGCACCAGCGGCTGCTCGTCGATCATTGGATGCTCGTCGACCGCATGATGTTCCTCGACGGACGGCTGCTCACCGACGACGACGATCTCGGTCTCCCGGATGGTCTCGGTCTCCCGGACGACGAGGACGGGCTCGGGGTGCTCCAAAATGCTGGCGATGGTGGCCAGCGCGTGGTCGGTCGGGTCGATCTCTGACAAGGGCTCATCCTCCAGCTCGACGCGGCCGGCCAGTCTGTCCCCACGGCCGCCGCGGCCGGTCATATTACGCGCGTTTGATTAAGGCTGAGTTGGGGCCCGATCTGCACCAAAATGGGACGCTTTCTGGCGTTCCGAAGGCGGGCGGGTTATCCGCCCACCTTCGGATTTTCAGCCCAGCACGTCCTGATTGATCACATTCTGCCGGATGGGATCGCCGTCCAGCACACTCAGGATGTTGCGCGCGGTCTGCTCGCTCATGCGCTGGACGGCCTCGACCGTGACGCCGGCGACATGCGGGGCAACGATGACATTGGGCAGCGCGAACAGCGCATTGCCGACCGGCGGCGGCTCCACCTCGAACACGTCGATGCCGGCGCCGGCGAGCT
This sequence comes from Bradyrhizobium genomosp. I (2014), assembly GCF_000261685.1. Lineage (GTDB taxonomy): Bacteria > Pseudomonadota > Alphaproteobacteria > Rhizobiales > Xanthobacteraceae > Bradyrhizobium. The sequence continues at coordinate 6,095 of NZ_AJQE01000300.1, forward strand.
TGCCGGAGAC